>CAZYZQ010000186.1:0-1621 GCA_964652075.1 uncultured Oscillospiraceae bacterium | reverse complement strand
TCCGCTGCAAAATCCACGGCGCGCCAATGTCATCGCAAAATTGCGTCCCCTACACCCCGAACAACCTGCACGCGTTCTGGTAGGTGGCCTCCGCGACGGTTTCGAGGGGGAGGTCTTTGATCTCCGCGAGGCGCTGGGCAACCAGGGGGACGTAGCGGCTGTCGTTGCGGTGGCCGCGGTGCGGGACCGGGGCCATGTAGGGGCAGTCCGTCTCGATCAGGATGCGCTCGAGCGGCAGCGCGGCCGCCGCTTCGACGGCGCGGCGCGCATTTTTGAAGGTCAAAACACCGGTAAATCCGATGTAAAACCCGAGTTTTACCAATTCCAGCGCCGTCTCCGCGGAGCCGGAGAAGCAGTGGAACACGCCGCCCGGCAGGCGCGGGGCAAACTCGCGCACGAGCGCCACGGCGTCGCCGATGGCCTCGCGGACATGGCAGATCACCGGTAGTCCCAGCTCCGCCGCCAGCTCGAGCTGGAGCCGGAACGCGCGCTTCTGAACCTCGGGCGGGAAGTCGTCGTAGTGGTAGTCCAGCCCGATCTCTCCGATGGCGCGGACGGCTTCGTCCTGTGCAAGCAGGCGGTACTGTTCGACAAGTGCCTCCTCAACGCTTCCCGCGTCGTCCGGATGCGAGCCGACAGCGGCGAAAAACACGCCGGGATAGCGGTGCGCGAGCGCGATGCTCGCGCGGCTGGACGGCAGGTCGCAGCCGATGTTCATCACGCGCATCACCCTCGCCTCCGGCAGCGCGGCGATGATCCCGTCGCGGTCTTCGTCGAACGCGTCCGCGTCGAGGTGGGCGTGGGAATCGAAATAACGCAGCATCAACTGTTCTCCCTTTCCTGCTCAGTTTGTGGCGCATTGCTCTCGAGCCAGACCATCAGCACGGCGAGGTCGGCCGGGCTGACGCCCGAGATGCGGCCCGCCTGTCCGAGCGAGACGGGGCGGATCGCGGCCAGCTTCTCGCGCGCCTCCAGGCGCAGACCGGAGATCGCCGCATAGTCGAGCCCGGGCGGCAGGCGGCGGCGCTCGGCCTGCTCAAAGGCCTCGACCTGCCGCTGCTGGCGGGCAATGTAGCCCGCGTATTTGAGCGAGATTTCAACCTGCTCGGCAGCGCCGGGCGGCAGCGGGGCGCGGTTGGGATCGAAGGGCGCGAGGTCGTCATACGTAACCCGCGGTCGGCGCAAAAGATCGGCCAGCCGCGCGGAGCCTTGGCACGGCGCTTCGCCGCAGCGCGCGAGCATCGCGTCCAGCTCCGGCGACGCGGCAACGCCCGTCCTCTCGAGCCGGGCAATCTCCCGGGAGACGGCCTCATACTTTTCCCGTACCTGCTGTTCGCGTTCCGGCGGGATCAGTCCGATCTCGCGGCCGATTGCGGTCAGGCGCAGATCGGCGTTGTCCTGCCGGTGCAGCAGACGGTACTCGGAACGGCTCGTCATGATCCGGTACGGCTCGTCCGTGCCCTTGGTCACGAGGTCGTCGATCAGCGTGCCGATATAGCACTGCGCGCGCGTCAGCAGAAACGGCGCTTTGCCCTGCAGCTTCCGCGCCGCGTTGACGCCCGCGACGAAGCCCTGCACCGCCGCCTCCTCGTAGCCCGACGAGCCGTTGAACTGCCCCGCG
>CAZYZQ010000185.1:0-1810 GCA_964652075.1 uncultured Oscillospiraceae bacterium | reverse complement strand
GACATCGGCGGGCAGGACATGAAGTGCTTCAAAATCCGCAACGGCGCGGTGGACTCCATCATGCTCAACGAAGCCTGCTCGTCGGGCTGCGGCTCGTTTATCGAGACGTTCGCGCGGGCACTGGGGTATGAGATCGCGGACTTTTCGAAGCTCGGCCTGTTCGCGGCGCACCCCGTGAACCTCGGCTCGCGCTGCACGGTGTTTATGAACAGCTCCGTCAAGCAGGCGCAGAAGGACGGCGCGACCGTGGAGGATATCTCGGCCGGTCTGTCGATCTCGATTGTCAAAAACGCCATCTACAAGGTCATCCGCGCCGCGAGCGTGGACGATCTGGGCAAGAATATCGTCGTGCAGGGTGGCACGTTCCACAACGACGCCGTGCTGCGCTCGTTCGAGCTGGAGCTGGGCCGCAACGTCACCCGGCCGACGATCGCGGGCATCATGGGCGCCTACGGCGCGGCGCTGTACGCGCGGCAGCTGGGGCTGGAAAAGTCCGCGATTCTCTCCGCGGAGGCACTGGATGGCTTCTCGCACACGGCGCGCCCCACAACCTGTCAGGGCTGCACGAACCATTGCAGCCTGACGATCAACACGTTCGACGGCGGGCGGCGGTTCATCTCGGGCAACCGGTGCGAAAAGCCGCTCGGCCGCAAGTCGACCGGCCTGCCGAACCTCATGAAATACAAGTACCAGAAGCTGCGCTCCTTACAGGGTGGGCCGGGGACGCGTGGGAAAATTGGCCTGCCGTTTGGGCTGAATATCTACGAGAACCTGCCGTTTTGGTATGAGCTGTTCACCCGGCTGGGCTTCTCGGTCGTCCTCTCCGACGAATCGAGCCGCACGCTCTACGCAAAGGGGCAGCAGACCATCCCGTCGGACACGGTCTGCTATCCGGCGAAGCTGATGCACGGGCACATCATCAGCCTGCTGGAAAAGGGCGTTGACGCCATCTTCTACCCCTGCAACTCCTACAATTTTGACGAGGGGATCAGCGACAACAACTATAACTGCCCTGTCGTCGCCTACTACCCCGATCTCATTTCGTCCAACATGCCGCAGCTGCAAACTGTGCGCTATCTGCACCCGTATCTCGGCATCCACCGGCCGAAGGACTTTGAGTCGCACGCCGCGGAGTTCTTCCACGACGCATTCGGCATCTCCAAGCACGAGGTGATCCCCGCCGTCCGCGCGGCCTACGCCGTCTATGACGCCTATGTGGCGGATATCCGCCGCAAGGGGCAGGAGATCATCGACTACGCGCGCCAGAACGGCAAGCCGATCCTCGTCATGGCCGGGCGGCCGTACCACATGGATCCCGAGATCAACCACGGCATCGATGATCTGGCCACGAGCTACGGCTTCTGCCTGATTACGGAGGACGCGGTCGCGTACCATATGGACAAACAGCCGCGCAGGGTGCTGAACCAGTGGACCTTCCACGCGCGGATGTACAACGCTGCGCGCTATGTCTGCACGCAGCCGGATATGCAGCTGGTGCAGCTCGTCTCCTTCGGCTGCGGCACGGACGCCATCACGACCGATGAGCTGCGCGAAATCCTTGAGACGGGCGGCAAGCTCTACACGCAGCTGAAAATCGACGAAATCACCAACCTCGGCGCAGTCAAAATCCGCCTGCGCAGCCTGATCGCCGCCATTGAGGCGCGGCAGGCACAGTCCGAAACCACAAGGAGATCCGAACATGGCTGAGCTTGTTTACGATAATACCGGGCGGCTGCTCTTTACCAAAGAGATGAAAAAGGAATACACCATCCTCATGCCTCAGATGCTGCCCATTCACCTCGGCATGTTC
>CAZYZQ010000184.1:0-1878 GCA_964652075.1 uncultured Oscillospiraceae bacterium | reverse complement strand
ATGACAAAGAAATGGTGGCGCGCGGCGGGAATCCGCGCGATCAAGACGGTGGCGCAGACGGCAATCGGAACAATCGGCGCGAGTGCGCTGCTGTCTCAGGTGAACTGGCTGGCGGTTGTCAGCGCGGCGGCTCTGGCGGGCGTTTTGAGCCTGCTGACGAGCGTCGCGGGGTTGCCGGAGGTGGAGGCATGATGGACATTTTGCTGATTGCCGGTCACGGCGCGGGGGACCCGGGCGCGGTGGCGACGGTCAAGGGCGTCAAGTATCAGGAATACAATGAGACACGGATCGTTGTCGAAAAGCTGGAATCTCTGCTGAAACAGCGCGGGGCAAATGCGGTCGTATATGACACGACGCGAAACGCGTACAGTGACTACCAGTCCGGCAAGCTTGCCACGCAGGCGCAGTTTTACAAGTACGATTTTGTACTTGAGGTGCATTTCAATGCATTCCAGTTGGATGCAACCGGCGACGGACAAAAGCGCGGGGTCGAAATCTACCGCGCAGACACTGCGCAGAAGTCTGGATATGAGGACAAAATCCTGTCTGCGATCTCCGGTTTCGGGCTGCCGAATCGCGGTGTTAAAGCTGGTGCGTTTGCAGTCATCCGGACAGCGGCACGCTCCTGTGCCGCGAATCTGCTGGAAGTCTGCTTCATTGATGATGCGGACGATATGGCAATCTACCTCAAAAACCGGGATGCAATCTGTGAGAAAATTGCGGACGCAATCTGCCCAGAGGAGGAGAAAACAACTGTGAGTAATCTGCAACGGTACGGCGTGAAGCTTTCCGACGTGGAGCACATCGGGTACATTGCGCCGCCGTCCGGTTTGGAAACGCTGACCGACGCGGCGAAGCGCGCGGTGTGGCAGGGCAGGCCGCCCGACGTGGTGTTCAACGCGGAGCTGTTCAACGCCGACGGCACGGCGGCGTCCGGTATTGTGCATGACGGCGTGGCCGACCTGCTGCCGGAGGCGCACGGCGTGGCGTTTAAGGACGAGTGCACGCCGACGCTGTCGTATAAAAACAACGTCAACGCGCCGCTCTGGGTGGGCGCGTACCCGCTGCTGGTACGGGACGGCGAAGTCACGGTGGACAGCGTTCCGGCCGGACTGGGCGGGACGCGGGCGCGGACGGCGATCGCGTGGAACAGTCAGTCGCTCGCGATGTGCGCGTGTCAGGCGGCGTCTGGCATGGAGCTGGCGGAGTTCGCACAGGCGATTCTGGACGCGGGGTTCACGTTCGCAGTCAACCTCGACGGCGGCGGCTCGACGGCGTATGCGACGCCGCTGGCGGCCTACGAGCAGGGGCGCAGGACGCGCGGGAAGATCGGCATCTGGATGAAGGGCGGCACGGGCAACTGGTACAAAAAAACCGAAACTCCGACCGCTGCGACCGGAACCTCGACCGCGCAGGACGGCGCGATGCAGCAGGACAAGACAAAGGCAAAGGGCGAGCGGCTGACCGTATCGGCCAGAACCGGGCTGAACCTGCGCCGCTACCCGGAGGGCGCGATCCTGAAGGTGCTGCCGAGCGGCAGCACGGTCATGTGGTACGGCTACTACTGCGTGAAGAACGGCGACAAGTGGCTCTACATCCGCGCCGGAGACGGCACACAGGGGTATGCCGCAGCGGAATACCTGAAAGCATGATTATCCCGCGCGGATGGATGCAGGATGCGCACACACGCACTAACACACTATCTCTAACACTGGTGTAAAATGGAAAATGGGACTTTCCACAAACAACAACACACAGCATTTTGCATTTTCCCCCGCGCTGCGATAAAATCTAAAAGAAAGGACGTGACAACATCTGTGACGTGCGGCGCAAGTCCTGCGTTGAAGCGGCGCGCCTGCTGAACCTCTCTCCGGACAG
>CAZYZQ010000183.1:0-1940 GCA_964652075.1 uncultured Oscillospiraceae bacterium | reverse complement strand
GTCGCCATCGGGTCGAGCGTCCCGCCGTGGCCGATGCGCCGCTCGTGAAAGACGCTGCGCAGCTTGCCCACGACGTCGTGGCTCGTCCAGTCCGCGGGTTTGTCAACAATTAACAGTCCGTTTGCCATGGCGCCACCCCGCTCAAAGAGCCACGCCTTCGGCGGCGATGGCGCGCAGGACGGCCTCGCGCAGGGCGGGAATATTGCCGTCGATCGAGGCGCCAGCCGCGGCCTTATGGCCGCCGCCGCCCAGATGGCTGCAGATGGCGCACGCGTCATAGTCCGGGCCGGTGCGCACGGAGAGCTTGCTGCGGCCGGGCTCCGCGTCGCGCAGCATGACCGCGATCTCGACGCCCTGCACGCTCCTGGCAAGGTCGGCCAGATTGTTGGTGTCGTCCTCCGTCGCGCGCGTCTCCAGAACCCACTCGCGCGGCAGGCGGCAGATGCACACAAGCCCGTCCGCAAAGAACTCCATCGACGAAAGCACCCGTTTTTCCAGCTCGATCCGCGCGCGGCTCTTCTCGGAGAAGAACGCGCGGTTGATCTGCGCAGCGCGTGCGCCGAGATCCTTGAGATCGGCCGCGACGCGCAGAGTGTTGGAGGTTGTGTTGGAAAAACGGAAGCAGCCGGTGTCCGTCGAGACGGCGAGGTAGAGGGCGCTTGCGGTGTCCGCGTCGATCGGCGCGCCGAGCGCGCGCAGCAGCGCGTAGATGAGCTCGCCGCAGGCCGCGGCCTTCGGTTCGACAAGGGACAGCGGCGCATAGCCCGTGTTGGACGGGTGATGGTCAACCGCGGCAGCGATTTTGCCGGAGAACGCCGAAAATTCAGCGGGCAGCAGCCCCTCCGTCGCAAGATCGACGGCAACAACCGTCGCATGCTCCGGCGCGGCGGACACGCAAAGCCCGGCGAGGAATGGTTCCTGCCGGGGCGTGAAGCCGGGGTTTTGCAGCACATGCGCCGTCTTGCCCAGCGCACGCAGGCCGCGGCAGAGCGCCGCGGCACAACCGGCGGCGTCGCCGTCCGGGCTTTTGTGCGTCAGGATGAGAAAATTGTCGTGCGAGAGCAGGAAGGTGATGAGCTCAGCGTTCTCCATCGGCGGCTTCCTCCTCCTCCGGTTCGTCCGGCTGGATGTCGAGCTTGTGGAGAATGTCGAAGATATGCGCGCCGTAGGCGATGGAGTTGTCCTCGACAAATTGCAGCTGCGGCGTATAGCGCAGGCCGAGGGCGCTGCCCAGCTCGCGGCGCAGGTACCCGCCCGCGGACTTGAGCCCCTTGAGCACGTCGGCGGTGCGTTCCTTTTCAAGCACGCTGACAAAGACCTTCGCGTAGCGCAGGTCGGCGGTCGTCTCGACCGAGGTGATGGAGATCATGCCGCCGACGCGCGGATCCTTGAGCGTCCGGATCTTCGCGCTCAGCTCGCGCTGGATCTCCTCGTTGATTCTGCCGATTCGGTTCGATGGCATGAGAAATACCTCCTTTGGGGGAGAGATGGGGAATCGGGCTGCGAATTCGCCTCGCTTGGGCGAAAATCGCAAGGCGCAGCCCTACGGGGTGTGCGTATCACGCGCAAATCCCAAAGCGGCGGGTAGGGGCGGGCCTACGTGTCCGCCCGCGCGGGGGAATGCACCGTTGCGCATCGGCGCCCGGCGAATTCGTACTCCCTACCGTCGGGCGCACACACAGGTGCGCCCCTACCCGTGGTTGGAGGACTTACCGCGCAACCTGCTCCATGACGAAGCACTCGAACATGTCGCCCTCTTTGATGTCGTTATAGCCTGCCACGCTCATGCCGCATTCATACCCGGCGGTGACCTCCTTGACGCTGTCCTTGAAGCGCTGGAGGGAGCCGATCTCGCCCTCGTAGACGACGATGTTGTCGCGCAGCACGCGCACCTTGGCGTCGCGCTGGATGGCGCCGTCCTTGACGTAGCAGCCTGCGAC
>CAZYZQ010000182.1:0-1945 GCA_964652075.1 uncultured Oscillospiraceae bacterium | reverse complement strand
GTAGGTGATGATCTCGTCGTAGCCGAAGCTGCGGCAGAGCGCGCCGAGCCGGTTTTCCAGCTTCTGTGCGGCCGAGTAGCCGCCGGCCGTCGTCTGGCCGCGCATGAGCGTGCAGGGAATCGCGTCGTAACCGTGGAAGCGGGCGACCTCCTCGGCCAGATCCGCCATGCGCTGCACATCTGCGCGCCACGAGGGAACCGTGACCTGATCGCCCTCGACCGTGAAGCTGAGGTTCCGGAGAATTTGCACCATCTCATCACGCGCAATGTCGGTGCCGAGCAGGGCGTTGATTTTCTCCGGCTCCAGCGTCAGAACGGTGGGCTGCGGGACGCTGTTCAGGATATCGATCACACCGTCCACAACCTCGCCCGCGCCGAGCAGCTCTACCAGCTCACAGGCACGATTGACGGCGGGCAGCGTGTTCATCGGGTCGAGGCCCTTTTCAAATTTTGCAGAGGCCTCCGTCCGCATGCCGAGCAACAGTGCGCCCCTGCGAATGCAGGTGCCGTCAAAGCAGGCGGATTCAAAGACAACATCTACAGTATCTGCTACGATCTCGGAGTTCAGGCCGCCCATGATGCCGGCGAGGCCGACGGCGCGCGTCTCGTCCGCGATGACCAGATGGTTCGCAGTCAGCACATGCTCTTTCCCGTCGAGCGTTGTGAGCGCTTCGCCCTCCGCAGCGCGGCGGACAATGATTTTACCGCCCTGCACATACCGGTAGTCGAACGCATGCATCGGCTGGCCGTATTCCAGCATGACATAGTTCGTGATATCGACGATATTATTGATGGGGCGCACGCCCATCGCGCGCAGCCGCTCGCGCATCCAGCGCGGAGACGGGGCAATCTTGACATTGCGCACCATGCGCGCGGTGTAGCGCGGAACAAGATCGGCGTCGGGCGTTTCCACATCCAGCAGCTCGCACAGCACGCCGTCCGCACCGCCGTGCACCACCGGCTCGTGCAGCTGAAGCGGCGTGCCGAAGGTGGCGCTGGCCTCGCGCGCCAGACCGATGACGGACAGGCAGTCGGGGCGGTTTGGTGTGATCTCGAACTCGACAACGTGGTCATCCGCGTTGATGATGGGCTTGATATCGTCGCCGGGCTTCACATCGTCCTCGTGTAAAACGAAGATGCCGTCCGGAATGCAGTGCGGGAACTCCGCCTGCTCCGCATGGAGGTCAGCCAGCGTGCAGATGCTTTCCGCTTTTGTATTGTAGGCAACCATGTCGCCCTTGTGGATGTTGGCACAGTTGGTGGTAACCTCGTATTTTGTCTCACCGCCGAGCAGACTAACTGTCCAGCTGCCGTCCTCGTGCGGCGTCACTTCCTGTGCAAGCGCGGCGACGACCGGCCCGAAGACCTTGTCTCCCGGCTTGATGTCCGCCGGAATGGAGGGCTTGTCCGGGTTCAGGGGATGATAGTCATTCAAAAGAGCAGCGGCGATGATGACGGCATACGGAAAATCGCGCTCATCGAGCCCCAGCTCGGACAGACCGCACATCATGCCGTTGGAGACAACGCCGCGCAGCTTGCCCTTTTCAATCTTGACGCCGCCGGGCAGGGTGGACTTGTGCAGGGCAACGGGAACCAGATCGCCCGGGTGAATATTCCATGCGCCGGTGACAATCTGGACGGGTTCTGCCTGTCCGACGTCGATCTGGCAGACCCACATATGGTCGGAGTTCGGGTGACGCTCCATGGAGAGCAGCCTGCCGACACAGACGTTGTGGATTTCCGCGCCCAGATCTGCGGTGGTTTCTACCTTGGAGCCGGAGAGGGTCATCGCCTCGTCGAATTCCTTGTCGGAGACATCGACGGGCGTAAATTCATTGAGCCATTTACGGGAGAGATTCATAGTCAAAAACTCCTAACTGGATTAAAATTGTTCAAGGAAGCGCACGTCGTTTTCGAAGATCAAGCGAAGGTCGGCAATTTTGAAC
>CAZYZQ010000181.1:0-1963 GCA_964652075.1 uncultured Oscillospiraceae bacterium | reverse complement strand
CTGCTCTCTGCCCTTTCTGACCAACTGGTTAAAAGTAGGCATAATTTCTTCTCCTTTCCACAATACTCAAATCTATTCTTCCCGAATTTGCCTGTGGCTATTCGGTCGGAAACAAAATTATTCCGGCTCCCGCAGGACACCGGCTGCGGCGGCGCCGACTTCGATGCCGCAGTCTTTTCCGAGCTGCTGCATCGTCGCGACCCACTCCACAGGGATCTGTTTCTCCTGACACAGCTCCAGCACGGGCTGCAACACCCGCGCCTCGGCGTTCTGCGCCAGAAGCACACGCGCAATGCGATCGTCATGCAGGCCGCGCCGGAGCTGCTTCAGCCCCACGACGAGCTGCGTTTTTTCAAGGGGTAAGAGCACGTTTCGCCTCTCCATTCAAGTGGATTGCACAAAAACCCATGCACCTACAGAGTATAGCAGGATTTTCCCGTTTCGTCAATCACTTTTTCTGTTTTTGCCAACTTTTTTCCGGGGAAAAAGCGGAATCTTGCTTTTCTTTCCGGAGTGCTTTCCGTTTTGTGACACAAAGTGTCAAAAAGCGGCGGCGGGGAAACCGCCGTGCTTTGTGGAAAATACCAAACCGGTAAAACGGGAGCCGCCCCATTGTGGAGCGGCTCCCGCCAGCTTTTCTGCTCAGAGCGCCTCGTTGTCGATCATGTCCTGCGTGACCGGAGACTCCGGCGTCACGCCGATCTCGTAGTCGCGGTAGGCCATCAGGCCGGAACCGGCTGGGATCAGCTTGCCGATGATGACGTTCTCCTTCAGGCCGACGAGGTGATCGACCTTGCCCTTGATGGCGGCCTCGGTCAGAACCTTCGTCGTCTCCTGGAAGGACGCCGCAGACAGGAAGGACTCCGTTGCGAGCGATGCCTTTGTGATACCCATCAGGATCAGGCTGCACGTTGCGGGGCGCAGTTCGGTCTCGCCCGCGTCGATGCGGGCCTGAATGGCCGCGTTTGCGTCCTCAAACTCGAACTTGTCAATGACCGTCCCGGTGAGCAGATCCGTATCGCCCGGATCCTCAACGTGAACCTTGCGGAGCATCTGCCGGATGATGATCTCGATATGCTTGTCGCTGATATCAATACCCTGCTGCCGGTAAACCGCCTGAACGCCCTGCGTCAGGTAGTCCTCGACCGCCTCAACTCCGGAGATCGCGAGCACGTCGTGCGGGTTCAGAGAACCGTCGGTGATCCGCTGGCCCTTTTCGACCTTCTGGCCGTTTTCCACATGCAGGCCGACGGAGTACGGAACCTGATATTCCTTGACCTCGCCGTCGTCCGCCGTGATCGTGATTGCGCGCAACGCGGTGCGGTGCGTCTCGTCGATGGCAACCGTACCGGCAATTTCAGCGATGATTGCCTGCTTCTTCGGCCGGCGCGCCTCGAACAGCTCCTCAACACGGGGAAGGCCCTGCGTGATATCGCCGCCGCCGGACTCGCCGCCCGCGACGCCGCCGGAGTGGAAGGTACGCATGGTCAGCTGCGTGCCCGGCTCACCGATGGACTGCGCCGCGATGATGCCGACGGCCTCGCCGAGGTTGACCTCCTCCTGCGTGGCCATGTTCATGCCGTAGCAGGTAGCACAGATGCCGCTTCTCGCGCGGCAGCCGAGGACGGAGCGGACACGCACATGGTCGATGCCATGTGCCTCCAGCATGGCGGCGTCCTCTTCCTTCATCAGGCGAGTCTTCGGGATCAGCAGCTCGCCGGTCTGCGGGTCGCAGATATCGTGCAGCGGGTAGCGGCCGCGGATGCGGTTGCCGAACGAGTCAATGACCTGACCGCGCTCGATGACAGCGCCGATGGTGATGCCCTCGGTTGTGCCGCAGTCCTTCTGGCGGATGATGACCTCCTGTGAGACGTCGACCAGACGGCGGGTCAGGTAGCCCGAGTCGGCGGTACGCAGCGCGGTGTCGGTCAGGCCCTTACGCGCGCCTCTGGAGGAGATGAAG
>CAZYZQ010000180.1:0-1969 GCA_964652075.1 uncultured Oscillospiraceae bacterium | reverse complement strand
CTTCGACAAGTTCGAGCGCCCGGGCTACACCGGCGTGAAGTTTGCCGGTATGCTGCAGTATGACGGCGACCTGAATATTCCGGAGAACTATCTGGTTGAGCCGCCGGTCATCAAGAACACGCTGACCGAGCTGTGCGTGGAGAACGGCATCCGCGAGTACGCGCTCAGCGAGACGCAGAAGTACGGCCATGTGACCTATTTCTGGAACGGCAACCGCTCCGGCAAGGTGTCCGAGGAGCTGGAGACATACGAGGAGATCCCGTCCGATGTCATTCCGTTCGATCAGGCCCCGGCGATGAAGTCCGTGGAGATCACCGACCACATGATCGCGGCGATGGAATCCGGCAAGTATGACTTCCTGCGCTGCAACTTCCCGAACGGCGACATGGTCGGCCATACGGGCGTCATTGAGGCCGTTATCACGGCGATGGAGTGTGTGGACGCCGGCGTCGCCCGGATCCTCGAGGCCGCTGACCGGCTGGGCTACACCGTGCTCGTCACGGCGGATCATGGCAACGCCGACCAGATGACCGAGACGAAAAAGGGCAAGACCAGCATCCGCACCGCGCACTCGCTGAATCCTGTGCCGTTCTTCATCTACGACAAGGACACGACCTACACCATCAAGGACGGCAAATTCGGCCTCGCCAATGTCGCCCCGACGGTCGCGACCCTGCTTGGTCTGAAGGCGCCGGACTGCTGGGAAGAGAGCATGATCTGAGCGCACTGCAAGCATAACCGCATATCAATTAACAGGGCAGGCTCCGGTGAGCCTGCCCTTGCTTTCTATCCAATCGGCCTTCCAATGTGCTTCTCCTGTCTCCACTGCGGCGCATCGCCGTCGTCGCCCCAGTATTCATCAAGCGCGGCAATTTTGCCGTCTGCAATCCGGAAGAAGGAAACGGCATGAAAGGACTGCCCGGTATCCTTTTCGTACACACGCGTCACCGTGACCACCAGATCGCCAATGTGTTCGATGCGTTCAACCTCGCCGTCCCAGTTTCCGGGATACTCGCAATTTGCCCGGATAAACTCCTCCACAGTGAAGTGCTCGTCTGTACAGTGCCAGTTGACATGGGCAGATTCCCGGAAAAACGGCCGGATGCCCTCCGGATCCTGCCGCAGTACCGCCACCCAGAATGCTCTGACATCCATATTATCTCCTTTTCATAACGCAGAACAAGTCATCGTTTTGGGAAGAGCACCCGCCGCAGGCGGCGCTCGTACAGAAGCTCCAGTTTGGGAAGCAACCGGTCATAAAGCAGGAAGACCACATTGCCGACGGCCAGCAGCAGCAAAAGCAGGAGAACCGGCGTCTTCGCGTCCGGCAAAAGGACGAGCAGCAAAAGCGCCTCCAGCGCAACAACCGCCGCGTTGAAGATCAGAAGCTTCACCGCAATTCTGACGCCCTTCGGCAGGCGCGCAAGCTGCGGGCGCAGCGCCGGATACCAGCCGAAAAAGCCGAGAAAGAGCACGCTCTCCTCCAGATCTGTCACCAGAAACAATCCGAGCAGGCCAGCGGCGAGCCACATGACGCACTGATATTTTCGCCCAAGCTCCTTCCCGGCGGGGCACAGCAGAATCCCCGCGAGCAGGGGCGCGGCATAGGTGCCGACGCCGATCCAGCCACCCACGAGCAGGATCACAAGGCAGATCGCCACGGACATGCCGCACAGGGCGACTTTTTTCGCATTGGTCATGAAAACGCCTCCTCTTTGCGCCGGTTCCACCGTCGAAAACGAAAAAAGGGCACGCCAAACGGCGTGCCCATAATGTTACCTAATTCTGCAATCAGGCCTGGCCCTTCATGCGGGCATAGCAGTCGCTGCAGTAGACCGGACGGTCAGACTTCGGCTCGAACGGAACACGAGCAACGCCGCCGCAGCTGGCGCAGGTGGCTTCAAAGAACTGACGCGGGCCATTCTTCGCATTCTTGCGGGCGTCGCGGCAGGCCTTGCAGCGCTGCGGC
>CAZYZQ010000179.1:0-2024 GCA_964652075.1 uncultured Oscillospiraceae bacterium | reverse complement strand
CTTTATCTGGGCCTGCAAGAACTATGACGGCGACGTGATGAGCGACATGGTCTCCACGGCCTTCGGCAGCCTTGCGATGATGACCTCTGTGCTTGTCTCGCCGGAGGGCTACTATGAGTACGAGGCGGCCCACGGCACGGTCACGCGCCACTACTATAAGTATCTCAAGGGAGAGACGACCTCGACAAACCCGATGGCGACGATCTTTGCGTGGTCCGGCGCGCTGCGCAAGCGCGGCGAGCTGGACGGCAACGCCGATCTGCAGGTCTTTGCCGACCGGCTGGAAAGGGCCTGTATTCAGGTGATCGAGTCCGGCACGATGACGAAGGATCTGGCGCTGCTCTGGGAGAAGGGCGAGCCGAACGTTGTGGACAGCCGCGGCTTCCTGAAGGCAATCCGCGCAAAGCTCGAGGGCTAAAAGAACGCGGGACCGTCCTTCGAGGACGATCCCGCGTGTCAGATTTCTATTTTAGGTCTTTCTGCACGTCGACCGGCTGTGCGCTGTGCTGGCGCAGGATGGTCGCCTCACGCAGCTGACGGCCCTGATCTAGAAGCTGCCACATCGCGTCCGCGTCGGAGGCGGCGAGCTTGTCGCGGAAGACCTGCAAATTGTTGATCAGCGTGTCGATCTCAAAGAGCAGTGGCTCACGGTTTTGCAGGAAGAGGGAAGTCCAGACGGTCGGGTCAAGCTTGGCAACCCGGGTCATATCCTGAAAGCTTCCGGCAGAAAAACCGAGTTCTTTTTCCAAAGTTGGACTTTTGATGTATGCACTTGACACAACATGGGCAAGCTGAGAAGTGTAGGCAATATTCGCGTCGTGCTGCGCGGCGCTTGTCCGGACGATCCGGCCGAAGCCGATTGCGGTCAAAAGCTCCTGCACGGTCTCCAGCGCGGCCGGGTCGGTCAGCGCGGTCGGCGTCAGGATGAAGCTCGCATTCTGGTACAGCTCGGCCGTCGAATTGGCAAAGCCCGCGACCTCTTTTCCGGCCATGGGGTGCCCGCCGACGAAGCGGACGCCGGCGTCGGCGTAGAGCTGGTCAACGGCGTCGAGAATGTACTGCTTGACGCCGCAGATGTCCATGACGATTGTGCCGCGGCGGAAATCGCCGACATGCTCCTGCAGCCACTGTACGGTGTTCTCGGGCGGCAGCGCGACGATGCACAGATCGACAGCGCCGAGCTCGGTCAGCTCGTCGTCAATCGCGCCGATGGAGCGGGCAAAGGGCGCGGTTTTCGGATTGCGCGTTGCGGCGAGGACGGTGTGTGTTGTATATTTTTTGATGGCACGGCAGAACGAGCCGCCGATGAGGCCCATGCCGTAAACGCCGATAATCATGTCGATCAACTCCTTTGCCTATTGTACCCGGTATTCCGCGGAAAGTCAACGCTGGAAAGCACGAAAGTAACGGCGAAAACCGAAACAATTTTGCGAAAAAGGCAGAAAAAGTGTTGCATAATCGGCGCACCAATGATATAATGTTAAGTACGTGTGTGAAAGTGAAGAACCATTTACAGGGGTGTACAACATGGCAGGCACAAAAAAGACTGCAAATCAGGATACGGATGAGCTGATGGCGCCCATCACCGCCCTTATCAACAAAGGGCGGAAAAATGGAACGCTCCAGTCTGCTGAGATCATGGCGGAGTTGGAAAAGCTGGATCTCTCAGTGGAGAAAATTGAACAGGTGTATGAAACATTCGAGGCGATGGGGATTCAAATTATCAGCGACGAGCTGGAACTGGATGTCAGCGAGGATCTGGACGTCCTGGGGCCGGATGACGGCGAAGAGACAGAACTGGTAGATCCGGTGGAGCTGGCGGCGGAATATAATCTGGACGATCCGGTGCGGATGTACCTCAAGGAGATCGGCCAGGTTCGGCTTTTGACAGCCGACGAGGAAATTGAACTGGCGAAAAAGGTCGCGGAGGGCGACAAAAAGGCGAAGGACCGCCTGACGGAGGCCAATCTGCGCCTTGTCGTGTCCATTGCGAAGAAGTATTCCGGTCGCGGGCTGCACATTCT
>CAZYZQ010000178.1:0-2032 GCA_964652075.1 uncultured Oscillospiraceae bacterium | reverse complement strand
CCCCTATACGCTTGGCACTCAGACGGAAACAATATCTTTAACTGTGTGAAACAGGCCTGTCGGTTCCGGACGCGGACGTGCTGCTCCGGATTTCGGAGCTGCTGGAGACGCCGGTTCACGAGCTTCTGGGCGTGGCGCGCCCGCACGACACCGCAGACGAGCTGGCGCAGGAGTTGGCCCCCGCCTGAATCAGGAGCTGGCCGGCCATCGGCGCGAGCAGGCGCGGAGGGAACTCGCGGGGAAAAAGCGCGGACTGATTCTACTGCTGTCCTTCGCCGCGCTGCTGGCTTCGATCGTTCTGACCAATGAGGTTGTAGCAATTGTCCTGACAGCCGGCTGCCTTCTGGCCGCCGTCGTCATATTATACCGCAATCTCGCGCTGCTGACGCAGGACACGGCGCCGGATTCCCGGATGCGGGCGCTCAAAGTTACGACGATTTTTGACATTGCCGTCCTGCTCCTTGTGGCGGGGCTTGTCGCACTGGACAGAGCCGCGATCATCTGGCTGTCAGATTCGGGGGAAAAGCTGCTGGCACTTGCCATCACCTGCCTTGTGATGCTGTTCGGCGGCGCAGTTTCCCCCAGACTCCCTTTTAACCGGCACACAGGGCTGCGCCTGCCGTGGACAGTGCAGGACGAGCAGACATGGAACGTGGCGCACAGAAGCCTCGGCGTGATCTCTCTGCCGCTGGTGCTGCTTTACTTGGCCGCATGTTTCACGATCCCGAATTTCAAAGCGATCTCGCTGGCGGTGCTCCTGCTCTGGATCGGCATTCCGGGGCTGCTGTCCCTGCTGTTCTGGTGGAGAAAATTCCACGGATGATGCCGAAGTTGCACCGGGCGCACACACAGGTGCGCCCCTACCCGTAAATTGGGGGAGCTTGTCTCATACGTACACCCTGACCTACGAATGCTACACGAGCGAGACGCACCCTCTACCCGTTCATTTGGGGATTGCGTGTAAAACGCATACCCCGTAGGGCGGGGGCTTGCCCCCGCCGCGTGTATCGTATCCAGTACGAATTCGCCGCACATCTCCGAAAACCGTACGCTACCTACCGCCGGCGGGGACAAGTCCCCGCCCTACGTGCGTCGCAAGATTTAGACGGCACGCACCTCCGATCGCCCCTACACCTCGGATGGTAGTGCAGCACACCGCAGGGGAGGTTTTCGCCCCACCGCAAAAAACCCGCCCCGCGCTGGAAAAATCCGGCGCGGGGCGGGTGTCTATTACTTCTTGAGCAGATCGCGGATCTCGGTGAGCAGCACTTCTTCGTTCGACGGCGCGGGCGGGGCGGGGGGCGCTTCCTCTTCCTTCTTCTTGGCGCTGTCCATGACCTTGTTCACGAGCTTCACAATCCAGAACACGACGAACGCGAGAATCACAAAGTTGATGACCGTGCTGAGGAACGTGCCGAAATTCAGCGTGTTCACAGCCAGCTCGCCGGTCTCCGCGTCAACCGTGTGCCAGAAGTTCGGCAGACGCAGCTTCCAGCTCGAGAAGTCGAGCCCGCCGAAGACCATCGACACGATCGGCATGATGATGTCGTTCGTGAGCGAGCTTGTGATGGACGAGAACGCGCCGCCGATAATCACGCCGACCGCCAGGCTCATTACGTTGCCCTTGGCGATGAACTTCTTGAATTCATCCAGCCAACCGGGCTTTTTGGGTTTCTTTGCCATGATAATTCCTCCTGTATGTGATTTTATTTATTTCCATATGAATTGACGCAGAAACTCAGTGCTTCGGGGTAAGCACCGTCTTGCCGCCCATATACGGCTGCAAAACGGCGGGGATTTTGACGCTGCCGTCCGCCTGAAGATTGTTCTCAAGGAAGGCAATCAGCATCCGGGGCGGGGCGACGCAGGTGTTGTTCAGCGTGTGCGCAAGGTAACTCTTGCCGTCCTCGCCCTTGACGCGGATGCGCAGCCGGCGCGCCTGTGCGTCGCCGAGGTTCGAGCAGGAGCAGACCTCAAAATACTTCTGCTGCCGCGGGCTCCACGCCTCGATATCGCAGCTTTTGCACTTGAG
>CAZYZQ010000177.1:0-2170 GCA_964652075.1 uncultured Oscillospiraceae bacterium | reverse complement strand
AGCTGTGTGACGGTGCTGCTGACGGTGCTGGCCACAAAGCTTTTGTCGAAGCAGGTGCGCCGGTTCTCCCGCAAGCGCCAGCAGCTTCTGGGCGAGCTGAACGGGACGGTTGAGGAGATGATCTCCGGCTACCGGACGGTTGTGGCCTATAACCATCAGGAGGCGACGACGGAGACCTTCTGTGCAACGTCTGATTCCCTGACGCGGGCGGGCATTCGAACCGACGCGTTCAGCGGCGTCATGGGGCCGATTATGAACTGCATCGGGAATATCGGGTTCGTGATTATCGCGGCCTTCGGCGGCTTTTTTGCCATACGCGGGTTGATTTCTGTCGGCGTGATATCTGCCTTCATCGTCTATGCCAAGCAGTTCAGCCGCCCGATCAACGAGCTGGCGCAGGTCTACGGCCAGCTCCAGACGGCCATCGCGGGTGCGGAGCGCGTCTTTACAGTTCTGGATGAAGACGACGAGCCGATGCAGGGCTGTGACCTGACAGAGCACACGGATGCGGAGGTCTCCTTCCACCATGTGAACTTCTCCTACGTGCCGGGCAATCCGGTTATCCGCGATTTTACGCTGACGGTCCCGGCAGGGAAAAAGGTGGCGCTGGTTGGCTCCACCGGCAGTGGGAAGACCACGGTTGTGAATCTCCTGCTGCGGTTTTATGATCTTGACAGCGGAGAGATCCGGATCGGCGGGCAGAATATTGCGCAGATTGGCAGGGGGAGCCTGCGCAGAAACGTCGCGATTGTGCTACAGGATACCGTCCTGTTTTCCGACACGATCCGCAATAATCTGCTGTATGCAAATGAAGCTGCCGACCAGAAGCGGCTGGACGAGGCGGTTCGCATGAGCCACTGCGAGGAGCTGCTGCGGTCGCTGCCGCAGGGCTACGACACGGAGCTGACCGCGGCCGGCGCCAACATCAGTCAGGGCCAGCGGCAGCTTCTGGCGATTGCACGCGCATTTGTGGCTGACCCGGAGATCCTGATTCTGGATGAGGCGACCTCCAACGTGGATACGCGGACGGAAAAAGCGATCCAGAGCGCCATGCATCTGGCAATGCAGGGCCGCACCAGCATTGTGATTGCGCACCGGTTGTCCACAATCCGGGATTCCGACCTGATCGTGGTGATGGATCACGGAGAGATCGTGGAGAGCGGGGACCACGAGACGCTTCTGGCGAAGAAGGGCAAGTACTATGCGCTTTATATGACGCAGTACGCCGGCTTTGCAACCTAGCGGCACGCAGGAGCTTTCAAAACCGGACAGGCGCTTTTTGTGCAAAAATGCCTTTGACAAAACCGTGAAACGTGCTAAAATATTATAAGAACGTGTGGCGTAACTGCGTAAATCCAGTTTTCGCCGCACGTTTATTTTTTTAGAACAGGAGAGCGGGAGCATGAAACGGATCAAGGCGGCCTGTATCTGCCAGACCCTTCATTTTATGCTGAAGGAGGATGCCGCGCATCAATGGGCGGTCAATCAGGTCAAGCTGGAGGTTGAACACTACAAGCAGACTTTGAATCGAAACGGCGTAAAGTACAGAATCGTGGAGGAGAAGACCCAGCCGGACGGTTCTGTGATGCTCAAGATTATCAAGCAGTACAACTCCAGCCCGGTTGGGGAGTATTTGAACTGAGTTTCCGTCCGCAACAGAATATCGTGAAATAAGTGCGTGGCCAAAGAGGCGTAAATCCAGCTTCTCTGGCCGCGTGCTGTTTTTATGTCAGGAGGACCATTATGGAACAAAAAGCAAACGAGTTTTTGAAGAACCAGCCAGTCGGGGGACTGATGCGGCGCTATGCCGTCCCATGTGTGATTTCCCTGCTGGTGGCGGCGCTCTATAACATTGTGGATCAGCTCTTTATTGCGAATGCCAGCTATCTCGGCTCCTATGGCAACGCCGCAAATACGGTGGTGTTTCCCATGACGGTTGTCGCGCTGGCAATTGCCGTGATGATCGGCGACGGCTGCTGCGCCTTTGTCAGCATTTCGCTGGGCGCGGGCCGGAAGCAGGACGCCCATCGGAGCATCGGCAGCGCGGTCGTGCTCTGCGTCCTCAGCAGCTTTGCGCTTACCGCCCTGTATTTGATTTTTCAGGAGCCGATCCTGACGCTGTTCGGCGGCCGTGTCAACGCGGAAACGTTTTCCCATGCCAGAGAGTATT
>CAZYZQ010000176.1:0-2273 GCA_964652075.1 uncultured Oscillospiraceae bacterium | reverse complement strand
TCAGCAGATAATCCAACGAACAGTCAAATAATTCGCTCATGCGGATCAGTTTCTCCGTTTCGGGATATGTGACACTGCTTTCCCATTTACTGATGGCCTGTCTGGAAACGCCCAGCAAGTCTGCAAGCTGCTCCTGTGTATAATTGTTTTCTTTGCGCAATCTTGCGATTTTATCGCCACATGTCATCGTACGCCCTCCGTTCCGAACAATTTGTTCATTCCCTATTATACTGATTTTCCCCCTGGCGGGCCAGCGATTTTGCGTTTCAAAATGTAAACTACAGGTTGCATTGCAGATTTGGGGCGCAATTTGACCCTGCGCCGTCCTTTTCAGGTGTACCGCGCCCGCGCGAGCAGCGGCGGCAGGATCTCCTCGGGCACATCGGCCATCCCGATCCGCAGGCCGGGCTTGCGCGCGCCGTGGTAGTCGCTGCCGCCGGTACGCAGCAGCCCATGCTCCCGCGCCAGCGCCTCAGAATCAGCCGTCTGCGCGGCACTGTTGGCAGCATAGTAGACCTCTAATCCCTGTATACCCATCTCCGCCGCGTCGGCCACCAGCGCCCGCACCACGGACGCATCCAGCCCATAGTGCATGGGATGCGCCAGCACCGCCACACCGCCCGCACCGCGGATGGCCTCCGTCAGCTTCCCCAGCGGCAGGAGCCGCCGCTGGACAAACCCGGGCGTACCCGGCGACAAAAAGCGCGCAAACGCATCTGCGACCGACGCCGCCGCGCCCTGCCGGATCAGCTCCTGCGCAAAATGCGGCCGCCCCACCACCGGGTGCGTCTGCTCCAGCACCGCCAGGTCCACCGGATGCCCCAGCTTCGCCAGCCGCCGCGCCATCTCGCGGTTGCGCTGCGCCCGCTCCTGTACGCTCCACGCACAGCAGCCCGCAATCTGCTCCGCCGCCGGCTCGAACCCGTAGCCCAGCAGGTGCACTTCTCTTCCGTTCCAGTCCGCCGAAAATTCCACGCCCGGCAGAACCTGCACGCCAAGCTCCCGCCCGGCCTCGATGGCGGGAAGGACGCCCGCGACCGTGTCGTGGTCGCAGAGCGCCAGCACCCGGACGCCCGCCTGCGCCGCAAGCGCCACAGCCTGCGTCGGCGCGTCCGTCCCGTCGGACGCCGTTGTGTGGATATGCAGATCAATTTTTCCCATTCCGCCGTTCCCCTTTGCAGAGTTTCTTCCGATATCATACCACAAATCGCGCGCCGCGGGATGGGAAAATTGCACAATTCCCGCACATTCAATCTTTTTTTATCGGTTACAATGCCACTTCTGCGTTTTGCTCTTGACTTTACGGCAAAAAGCGCATAAAATTTGGTTGTAGCGGAATATCTGCAACGTTCCGCTGCCGTCCTGTTGACTCGGCAGCGCGGCTGCCAAAAATACAGATGCAATTGCAGAGAAAGGAACGTCATATGATTTATTCTTCCGAAGTCGAGAAGATGTGTCCTGTCGCGAAGGGCGCATATCACGGCCCGGCCCCCATCCCTGAAGAGGGCAAGTGGGTGCAGGCCAAGCAGATCAGCGATATCAGCGGTTTCACGCATGGTATCGGCTGGTGCGCGCCGCAGCAGGGCGCCTGCAAGCTGACCCTGAATGTCAAAGAGGGCGTCATTGAGGAGGCGCTGATCGAGACGGTCGGCTGCTCCGGCATGACCCACTCCGCCGCCATGGCCTCCGAGATCCTGATCGGCAAGACCATCCTCGAGGCGCTCAACACCGATCTCGTCTGCGACGCCATCAACACCGCAATGCGCGAGCTGTTCCTCCAGATCGTCTACGGCCGCACGCAGTCGGCGTTCTCCGAGGGCGGTCTGGTGGTCGGCGCGAGCCTGGAGGATCTGGGCAAGGGCCTGCGCAGCCAGGTCGGCACGATGATGGCGACCAAGGCCAAGGGCCCGCGCTATCTGGAGATGGCCGAGGGCTACTGCACCCGCCTGGCGCTCAACAAGGACGACGAGATCGTCGGCTACGAGTTCGTCAACCTCGGCAAGATGATGGACTTCATCAAGAAGGGCGACGACGCGAACGCCGCCCTGGAGAAGGCCAAGGGCCACTACGGCCAGTTTGACAACGCCGCCAAGTACATCGACCCCCGCCAGGAATGATCGAGAGGAGGACAACGAAAATGGCTCTGTTTGAAAGCTACGAGAGAAGGATCGACAAGATCAACGGCGTCCTCGCTCAGTACGGCATCAAGGACATCGAGGAGTGCCGCAAGCTGTGCCAGGACAAGGGCTTCGACCCCTATGAGATCGTCAAGG
>CAZYZQ010000175.1:0-2459 GCA_964652075.1 uncultured Oscillospiraceae bacterium | reverse complement strand
CGGGAGGTAGTCGCCCTCGAAGGCGCGGCGCAGCAGGTATTTGCCTTTGCCGTAGGTGTTGACCTTCTTCTCAGGGTCGATGGCCATCACATAGCACACAAATTCCAGATCGCCGAACGGCACGCGCGCCTCCATCGAGTTGACGGAGATGCAGCGGTCCGCGCGCAGCACGTCGTACATATGCAGCTCCCGAATCCGCTTGGCGGACTCGTCCTGAAACGCGGCGGGGCTGGGGGCGAAATCGGTGTACTTGTAGCCGAACAGCTCGTCGGAGATCTCGCCCGTCATCAAAACGCGCACGTCGGTTGTCTCGTGGATGGCCTTGCACAGCAGATACATGCCCATCGACGCGCGGATCGTTGTGATATCCCATGTGCCGAGCGCTGCAACAACCTCCGGCAGCGCCGCGAGCACCTGCTCGCGATCCATGTAGATTTCCGTGTGTTCGCTGCCGATGTAGTCGGCCACCTCACGTGCGTACTTCAGGTCGATCGCGTCCTCCGTCATGCCGATTGCGAATGTGCGGATCGGCCTTTCGAGCAGCTTTGCCGACACCGCGCACACGAGGGAGCTGTCCAGCCCGCCGGAGAGCAGAAAGCCCAGCGGCGCGTCGGCGTCCAGCCGCTTTTCAATGCCCGCGACCAGCTTGTCGTGGATGTTCCGGCAGACGGTGTCCAGATCGTCGCGGCAGACGGCGTCAACTTCCGTCATGTCGCGGTAGCAGACAAAGCGCTCGCCGTCCCAGTAGTGGCCGGGCGGGAAGGGGAGAATCTCCTCCACCAGCCCGACGAGCATCTTCGGCTCGCTTGCAAAGAGCAGGTTGCCGCTCTCAGAGCGCCCGTAGTACAACGGCCGGATGCCGATGGGGTCGCGCGCGGCAATCAGCTTGCCCGTCGCCCCGTCGTAGAGAATCAGTGCGAATTCCGCGTCCAGCTGCCGGAACATCTCCAGCCCGTACTCGCGGTAGAGCGGGAGCAGCAGCTCACAGTCGGAGCCGCTCTGAAAGGTATAGCCCTTGGCCTCCAGCTCTGTTTTCAGCGCGCGGAAGCCGTAGAGCTCGCCGTTGCAGACAACGGCGTCCCTCCCAAGTAGAAACGGCTGCATCCCCGCCTCGGACAGGCCCATAATCGACAGCCGGTGAAAGAAGAGCGAGGCGCCGGGCAGCGTCAGTGACCGGGACTGGTCCGGCCCGCGGCTCTTTGCGGTCTCAAAGCCCGCCAGCAGCCGGGCCATTCCCAGATCACAGCCGACATAGCCCATGATACAGCACATACAATCACTCCTAAATTTTCTGTCAGACGCGGAACATCAGGTCGCCATAGGTCGGATACGGCCAGTCCTTCGCCGCAACTTCGCATTCCATGGCATCCACGCTCGCGCGCAGCGCGTTCATCGCCGGGATCACCTGATCGCGGTCCCACTGCGCCTGCGCCAGCACGTCGGGCGCGGTGTGCTCGCTCGCGGCGTCGAGCGCGTCAACCTGCGCGAAGGCGGCGTCAAGCAGCGCGGACAGGTGGGAGATGGCAGCCGTCTCGCCCGTGCAGGGCAGATCTGCCACCGCCGCGCGCTTGCGCTGCACATCCTCCGCCAGACGGCCGGTGTAGCTGCTGACGGCCGGCAGGACGTCGCGGCGCACCATCTGCGAGAGCGTCAGCGCCTCAATATGGATCGTTTTGGCGTACTCCTCCAGCACCGTTTCGTAGCGCGCTTCCATCTCGGCGTGGGTATAGATATGGTGCTGGGCAAACAGCGCCACGTTCTTCTCGTCCATGTAGTGCGGCAGCGCGTCGACCGTCGTCTTGAGGTTCAGAAGCCCGCGCTTCGCGGCCTCCTCAACCCAGGCCTCGGAGTAGCCGTCGCCGTTGAAGATGATCCGCTTGTGCTCCGCGACGGTCTTCCGGACGAGCGCCAGCGCCGCTGCGGACAGGTCCGCCGCGCCGTCCAGCTCGTCGGCGAACTGCCGAAGCTCCTCGGCCACAATTGTGTTGAGCATGATGTTCGGGCAGGCGATGGAGATCGCGGAGCCGAGCGAACGGAACTCAAATTTGTTGCCCGTAAAGGCAAACGGGGAGGTGCGGTTGCGGTCGGTCGTGTCCTTGGTGAGATCCGGCAGGACATGGACGCCGGTCTCAAGCTTTTCCGCGCCATTGCCGCCGTAGGCCGTGCCAGCCTCGATGGCCTTCAGCACACCCGTCAGCTCGTCGCCGAGGAACATGGAGATGATCGCGGGCGGCGCCTCGTTCGCGCCGAGGCGGTGGTCGTTGCCCGCCGAGGCGACGGAGATGCGCAGAAGATCCTGATACTCGTCAACGCCCTTGATAACCGCCGCGAGGAACAGCAGGAACTGCACGTTCTCCGCCGGGGACTTGCCCGGGTCGAGCAGGTTCTTGCCGCCGTCGGTCGAGAGCGACCAGTTGTTGTGCTTGCCGCTGCCGTTGACGCCCTCGAACGGCTTTTCG
>CAZYZQ010000174.1:1351-2571 GCA_964652075.1 uncultured Oscillospiraceae bacterium | reverse complement strand
CCAGTTTGAGCGGAATCTGTACTGGCAGACGACATGGCGCGACGGCGCGCCGACCGAGACGGACTGCCTGTTCTGCGAGGACGGACGGGGCTTTCCGGATTACAGCACCCATGACTTTGACGGTGTCTGCCTCGATAACGGCATCGCCTACGGTTTTGCCTACGATTCGTCCGGCAAGCCGCTGGGGCTGGCGCGCACCTATGAGGAGCTGGCTGCGAGCACGCCGCCGGGCGAGGAGAAGACGATCGTGGTCGCACTGGCCGACTACTATGACTACTACCCGTTTTCCGTCCAAATCGACCTGCCTTCCATTTGGATTTATGTGGACAGCATGGACGAGCTTGACCCGCAGAGAAGGCCGGAGGAGGCGAAGCTGCTTGGCGCGCTGCGCAGCTTCTTCCGCATCCCCGTCCTGCCGGGCGATCTGCTCAGTATCACGGTAAAGAAGGACACGGGCGGCGGGTCGACGTCCTGGGGAGGCGGCCCGGCGGAGGAGAGCACGGACTCGTTCGGGATGTGGACGGTTGGCACCGTCGCGCCCGACGGCTGCTATTTCACCTTCGATACGCACACGACGGGCGGTGGATTTGTGGACACCAGCCTGATCCCCGGCGGCTACGGCATCTACTGCCTGCCGTTCTCCGACCGCACGTCCATGACGCCGGACGCGGACGGCCTGGCGCTTGCCATCCCGCTCGACCCCGCATGGTATGTCTACTCCCTGCACGCGAACGGCGACCTGCTGGAATGCTGGTACTGGGAAGACGGCGAGGCGTATCTGGCGGTCTATGACCTGCAAACGCGCGCCTGCTGCCAGACCCTGCCGCTTGGCGACTGCACGGACGGCTTTTCCAGCCTCTATTTTGACGATGGGATCGCGGTCTGGCAGATCAGCGAAAAGATCGGCCTCGTGACGCACGACGCAGACGGCGCATATACGCTGGCTTTTACCGCCGCACAGCCGGAGGAGGACTTCTGGCTGCGCGACCCGGCGCTGGCCTTTGACGGCGAACGGCTGGCGATTGCACAGCTCAGCGAGGACGAGAAGCCGGTTGTCTTCGTCTACGACAAGACCGGCCTGCGCTGCGCGGCGGCGCTTTCGAGCAGCCTGTATGATCCCGCCCTCTTTGGAAGAGCTTGCCAGCCGGACTATAACGCCCCGCTTGCAACGTGGTGGGAATAGAAAAATAGGGCTTGTCTGGTGTCGGTGTAGCGCGCGA
>CAZYZQ010000174.1:0-1251 GCA_964652075.1 uncultured Oscillospiraceae bacterium | reverse complement strand
TTTTTTTGACTGATGCAGTTGAAAACAGGCTTGAAACCTTCATGCTTTGTCAAAATAATGTCAAAAGCCAGTTTGCCAGCGGCGTGATGGCCGGGGCGAAGACAATCGCGGGCAGATAGTTCGCAATTTTGAGCTTTGTGATCCCAAGCAGATTCAGGCCCAGCCCGAGAATCAAAAGGCTTCCGACACATGTCATCTCCGCAATGGACGCGGCGGGCAGCAGCGGCTGCAAAACCTGCGCCAGCAGGACAATCGCGCCCTGAAAGACCAGCACGAACGCGCCAGCACAGAGAACGCCGATTCCAAGGCTCACCGAGAGCATGATCGAGGAAATGAAGTCCAGCACGGACTTCGTGAAGAGCATCTCACAGTCGCCCGTCAGGCCCGCGTTCAGCGATCCGACGATGGTCATCGCGCCGATGCAGAACAGCAGGCTCGCCGTCACAAACCCCTCGGCGACGGAGACCTTTTCACTGCCCGTGCGCTGGAACTTCTTTTCCAGCGTCCGGCCGAGCCGGTCGAGCTTGCCGTCGAGATCCAGCAGCGTGCCGGCAATCGCGCCGAGCACCATGCTTAAAATGGCGACAATGGTGTTTTCACCGGCCAGCGCGCCGTCAAAGCCAATATAGACAGTACACAGCCCGATGCCGAGCATTACCGCGTCGGACAGGCGCTTCGGAATCCCGCGCTTACACAGCAGCCCGATCAGACTGCCGACGATGACAGCAATGGTATTGGTAAGAACGCCGATCATGGCGCCGCCTCCAGCGTCCCGTCTGCGCCGATTCGGACGGCGCTTCCGACGTCAAGCTGCCGTTCATAGAGCAACGCATCGGCCACCTCGATTTGCCGCCGCGACCCGTCCGGGGCTTCCAGCGTGACGAGCACCATTGCGCCGTCCGGCGAGGCTTCACAGCCGTAATCTGCTTCGGCGATATCCACAATTTTCAAATGCTCCATTACAGCACCTTCGACAAAAATGTCTTTGTCCGTTCCTCGCGCGGATTGGAGAAGAACGCCTCCGGCGTGTTCTGTTCGAGGATATGCCCCTCGTCCATAAACAGGATGCGCGTGCCGACCTCGCGGGCAAAGCCCATCTCGTGTGTGACGACAACCATCGTCATACCCTCGTGCGCCAGCTCCTTCATGACCTCAAGCACCTCGCCGACCATCTCCGGGTCCAGCGCGGAGGTCGGCTCGTCGAAGAGCATGAGCTTTGGCCGCATGGCCAGCGCCCGCACGATGGCGATG
>CAZYZQ010000173.1:0-2680 GCA_964652075.1 uncultured Oscillospiraceae bacterium | reverse complement strand
CGGCCTTGGCCTTGGCGTCTTCGCCGATGATGTCCTTCGCCATGGCGACGGGCTTGCCCAGCAGCTCGGACAGGCGCTCTGCGACGACCGCGAGGCTCAGCTCCGGCTTCCACTCGCCCTTCGGCTTGCCCATATGCGAGCAAAGGATGACCTTCGCGCCCTGATCGATCAGGTAGCGAATTGTCGGCAGCGCCGCAACGATACGCTTGTCGCTCGTGATCTTGCCGCCCTTGGTGGGGACGTTGAAATCGCAGCGGCAGAGGACGGTTTTGCCCTTCAGGTCGATGTCTTCTACGGATTTCTTATTGTAGTTCATGGTTGCCTCCAATTCCTGCGGGTGACCCGCTGAAATAAATGATATATGATATATATCTTGTGCACGGCCGTCCGGCCGAAATCACCAGTCCTGCATCCGCCCCGCGGCGGAAAAGCCGGGAAATTGCAGCTGCCGCAGCGCCTCATAGGCCGTGACGGCCACGGCGTTGCCGAGGTTCAGGCAGCGCGCGCCGGGCAGCATGGGAATGCGCAGGCAGCGGTCGTAGTAGCGCGCGAGCAGCTCCTCGGGCAGGCCCTTCGTCTCCCGGCCGAAGACGAGGAAGTCGCCGTCGTGAAAATCGGCCTCGGCATAGCTGCGCGGCGCCTTGCTCGAGAGCAGCCACAGCCGCGCGCCCGGGTGCTGCACAAAAAAGTCGTCCGTATCCTCATACACGTGCAGATCGAGCTGGTTCCAGTAGTCCAGCCCCGCCCGGCGGACGGCAGGCTCGGAGATATCGAACCCGAGCGGCCTGACCAGATGCAGGCTGCATCCGGTGACGGCGCAGGTGCGGGCGATGTTGCCGGTATTCTGTGGAATTTCCGGCGCAATGAGGACGATATGCAGCATAGACTTCTCTCCGGGTAATATCGATACGCCTTTATTCTATGATAATTTCCAGAAAAATTCAACTGGTTTCGGCCCTTTTTCAAAATTTTTTCTCGATTTTTTGCAAATCGCCGCGCGGGCGCGCAGCATACGGGAACGCAGTTCCGCGTTTCCCCAGCCCGGCCGGCGGCAAAAGCAGCGCGCATCCGTGCAATCCCGGATGCGCGCTGCTTTTTTCCGGAGGCCCGTCTGGTTTTTTATCAGCCCATTTCTTATGAGGACGGTAAAAAAGTGTAGGTTTTTGCAACCCGCTGTGGCCTGAGAAACTGTATATAGTATAGCATAAATTTCCAGCTGTGCCTATAGCAAAATGACGAAAAATGTACAATTTTGCAGTCGGAAAACCGCCAATCATGCAATTTGCAAAAACCTACACCTTTTGGCAACAGACAGAGGAGGTGACGGAAGGTCAAAATGCTCCATGCCGTTTTTCTGCGAAATTGTTCGATATTTCATGTTTTATCTGGAATTTTTCCAGAAATAATTCGTCCAAAAGCAGCAGGAGCATTTCAGCTGCCGCCCGGCAGCACCATACATCCGATCAGAAAGGGAGTCTAAGCAAATGAAACATTCCAAGCGTCTGCTTGCATTGGTTCTGGCGATTGTGCTGGTCTTTACCTGCATGGGCGCCGCCATGGCAAGCGAATCCCCCGCTCCCGAAACCGGCAGCACCCCCGGCGAAAAAACCGGTTTCCGGAGCGAGGACTTCCAGCGCGAAAATTCGTACAAGTATGCGGACAATGAAATCGTGCGCGCCATTGTTGTGCTTGAGAACAGCCCGCTGGCCGACGTTGCAAACGTGCAGACGCTCTCCGGCGTCTCGAACGACCAGTTCATCTCCGCGTACAGCGCCATGCTGGAGGAAGAACACAACGACGTGTACAGCACCATGCGCAGCAAGAAGGTGGACTTCGATGTCGTCTACGACTTCGACACACTGCTCAACGGTTTCTCCTGCGACGTCGCCTACGGCGATCTGGACACCATCGCCGATCTGCCGGGCGTCGAGGCGGTCTACATTGCAAACGTCTACAACGTTCCCACCACGCAGACGCCGTCCATGACCGAGGCCAACCAGATGACCGGCAACGAAGCGGTACATCAGAGCGGCTACACCGGTCAGGGCATGGTCGTGGCCGTGCTGGACACCGGCACGAATCTGGAGCATGAAGCCTTCCAGGTCTACGATGACAAGCTGGGCAACGTTGCGCTGGAGGAAGACGATGTCGCACTCGCGGTTGCAGACGGCCAGTACATCTCTGAAAAGGTTCCGTTCGCGTACGACTACGCCGACAAGGACAATGATGTGACGGACGCGAACGGCCACGGCACCCATGTCGCCGGCATCGCGGTCGGCTACGCGGAGACGACCAACGGTACCGATACCACTGTCGCCTTTGAGGGCGCGGCCCCCGGCGCGCAGCTGCTGGCCATGAAGATCTTCCACTCTGAAGGGGAAGAAGGCACCACCTCCGATATCTACTACTACGCGCTGGAGGACGCGCTGCGTCTGGGCGCGGACGTTATCAACATGTCGATCGGCTCGCCCGGCGGCTTTACGTATGACGCTTCGCTCGAGACGGAGGTCTTCGGCAACATCTACCAGCGTCTGGCGTCGGCTGGTGTTGTCGTCTGCGTGTCGGCGGGCAACGAGTTCTCCATGGCGGAGTACGCCACCTCCGGCTATATTGGGGCGGACTACACCGACTTCGGCACCGTCGCCGACCCGGCATCCTATACCGGCAACGTCTCCGTCGC
>CAZYZQ010000172.1:0-2711 GCA_964652075.1 uncultured Oscillospiraceae bacterium | reverse complement strand
AGAACGGCTATGAGTACACGCAGGCACTGTTCGTCGCGGACGGCCAGCTGGCCGTGCTTTCGCAGGGCTACACCTACACCGAAAGCTATGACGACGAGGGAGGCTACTTCTACGACTCGATGGATTACACGCGCGTGACGCGGATCGATGTATCCGACCCGTCGATGCCGTCGATTGAAGGCGATTACCAGCAGGAGGGCTGGTTTGTGGACGCCAGACTTCTGAACGGGGTGCTGTTCCTTGTCTCCGACACCTATGCATGGTCTTACCTTGAGAAGAAGCCGGAAACATTTGTGCCGCGGTATCTGGTGAACGATGAGGTTTCACTGGTTGCGGCTGAGGATATCCTGCTGCCGGACATTGCGGACGGGCCGCGCTATGTCTTTGTCTCAAAGCTGGACATGGCAACCGGTCAGACGCGGCAGAAGGCGATCCTCGGCGGTGCGGACACGGTGTATATGACGCAGAATGCGCTCTACCTTGCCTGTACGGCCTATGAGCA
The DNA here is from genome assembly GCA_964652075.1 of uncultured Oscillospiraceae bacterium. Taxonomy (GTDB): domain Bacteria; phylum Bacillota; class Clostridia; order Oscillospirales; family Oscillospiraceae; genus CAZYZQ01. The sequence continues at coordinate 2,209 of CAZYZQ010000172.1, read as the reverse complement.
GAACGGCAGCGAGCCGTACACGCGCGACCAGTATGAGGTTGTGGACTATCTCTCCGGCCAGACCACGACGATCCTGCGTCTGGATCAGGAGCTGGAGCTGACGGCGAGCGGCGCGGTGGACGGGTATCTGCTCAACCAGTTTGCGCTGGACGAGCGGGACGGCACGCTGCGCGTGGTGACGACGGTCAATAAATGGCGCTACAGCGTGTACACGGATGCAAAATACGACTTTACCAACTATGTCTATCCGGATGAGCAGGAAAAAGAATACAACTGCCTGTATGTGCTGGATGAGAATTTGCAGACAAGCGGGCGCCTTGAGCATCTGGCGGAGGACGAGCGGGTGTACGCGGTGCGCTATCAGGGCGACTACGCGTACGTTGTGACGTTCTATGAGACAGATCCGCTGTTTGTCATCGACCTGTCCGACCCGGCGAATCCGACGGTTGCGAGCGAATTGGAGCTGCCCGGCTTCTCGAACTACCTGCACGTCTGGCAGGACGGTCTCCTGTTCGGCCTCGGTCAGAATGTGACGGAGGAGGGCTGGACGGACGGCATGAAGCTGAGCATGTTCGATGTGTCCAATCCGGCTGCGACGACCGAGATCACAACGCTGCCGCTGGACGCGAGCTACTCCGAGGCGATCTACAACCACCGCGCAATGCTGATTTCGCCTTCCCGGAACCTGATCGGCCTTCCGACGGACGTCGGCTATCTGGTCTTTTCCTACTCCGAGGACGGCGGCTTCACCGAGCTTGGGCGCATCGAGGAGAGCATGAACAGCTATGACAGCCGCGCACTGTACATCGGCGACTATCTGTATCTCTGCGCGCCGGACTATCTGGCGGTGCTCGACTTGCAGAATTTCACCATGGTCAAAGAGCTGTGGTTTGCCTACGGCTGAGAAAAGCAAGGGGGACAGCCGGCGTATCACGTACAAACCGGCAAAGAAAGGGGGCGCACACACAGGTGCGCCCCTACGGTTATACGGGAAGATTTCCCGTATTCGTGGCGACTCGACGCGCCGCTGGGCTGCACTGAAATTTTGTAAGTTCTTTCAATAAAATGTCCTCTGTGACCTCCCCAGAGGGGGAGGTGGCACGGGCGATAGCCCGTGACGAAAGGGGGATAGACTTGCGCAAGATGAAAGGTCGCGAATGGGACGCTGGGATTCGGATATTACGAATTTGCCGAAGGCCTTTTTTGTATCGTAAGGCCCTACTGCGTCCCCCTTCAGGCGGCTATCGCCGCCAGCTCCCCCTTTGGGGCGCTCACGAAAGCTGTTCTATTGGTAGTGTGGTGCGAGGCCTTACTCCGCCTTCGTGCAATTTTACCGTGGGAACTGCAAAAACAGCCTGAAAAAAAGGCGGAGGGCCTCTGAACTGAGGCCCTCCGCCTTTTTGAATGCATTTATTTCTCAGGTGGGACGAACTCTAACAGGTCGCCGATTTCACAATCAAGGATAGTGCAAAGCCGTGCCAGAACATCAATATCCAAACGGGTAATCGAGTTGTGGCAGTAATGATTGAGTTGTGTTCGCTGCATCTCTGCCCACTGGCTGAGTTTGTTCTTACTGATGCCCTTTTTTTCAATCAATTTTAGCAAATTGATTTTGACCGTTCCAAACTGCTCCAAGTTTTCCACCGTTACAGATTCTCATTGACAGAGCGGTTGATTGCGCTCATGATTGCGCGCAGGGAGGCGCGGTTGATGTTGTGGCTCAGGCCGACGCCGAACAGGTCGTTGCCCTTCGGCGTGCGCAGGTGGACATAGGCCACGGCCTTGGAGTCGGAGCCCTGCGAGATCGCGTGCTCGGAGTAGTCGAGGAATTTATAGCCGCCGATATCGAGATCATGGATGGCCGTGAAGAACGAGTCGATCGGGCCGTTGCCCTCGCCGTGCAGATCGTAGGTCTTGCCGTCGTGGGTCAGCTGGCCGGAGAACTTGACCCAGCTGCTCTTGCCGCGGCGGTTGTCCTCTTCAAACTTCGAGGACATGAGCATATACGTGCGCGGCGTGTTGAGATAGGCGTCCTCAAACAGCTTGTAGACCTGGCTCGGCAGCAGCTCCGTGCCGAGGCGGTCGGTTTCGTGCTGGACGATTGCGCCGAACTCGGGGTGCATGGCCTTTGGCATCTTGAAGCCGAAGTTCTGCTCCATGACGAACGCCGCGCCGCCCTTGCCGGACTGGCTGTTGATGCGGATGATCG
>CAZYZQ010000171.1:0-2743 GCA_964652075.1 uncultured Oscillospiraceae bacterium | reverse complement strand
CGGAAGGGGAAGGCCAGCTCGCCGTAGTGCAGCGCGACGTACTTTGCGAGCGGGACGGTCAGGTCGAAGCGCAGCGCAAGGTCGCTGTCGCCCTTGGTGAAGCGGTAGATCTGCTTCTCCGTCTCGCCGCCGCCCTTGGCGAGCAGGATCTGCGCGTCCTCAATGGCGGGCGTGTCGAGCGGCGTGAAGCCGTAGAGCGCGTAGGTGCGGCGCAGCGTCTCCATGAACCGCTCCATCTGCATCTGGGGCGCGGGCAGCAGCTCCATAAAGCCGGAGAGCGTGCGGGGTTTGATTTTTTCCATGGTTCAAAATTCCTTTCTGGGAATGGGATAACAGATGAATGGGGCGGAAAAAAGACTGCTCCCGTCCCGGCGTTTGGGACGAGAGCAGAACTGCTTCGTGGTGCCACCCAACTTCGGCGCATTGCGCCCTCTTGCGCCCCGTCAGGTGGGGCAGGCCGCACGTCTCCGTGCGCGCTCGGCGGATGTCCTTCACGCCCACCCCTGTGGAAGCTCGCAGCCGGTGACTTCCTCTCTGGAACAGGGGCGCGGGGCGCTACTGCTTCCGCGTCGTTGCGCTGATTGAATCAATTTTAATCTTCCCGCAGCAGGTCGCGCCATGCGAGGTCGCCGTTTTGCAGGCCCATGATGAGCATCTCGGCCGTGGCGAGGTTCGTCGCAATCGGGACGTTGTGCGAGTCGCACAGGCGCAGCGTCTCCATCAGGCACGCGTCCTCGCGCATCCCTTCGACGCTGGCGGGGTTTGTAAAGTAGAAGACCATATCGATCTCGTTGTAGATGATCCGCGCGCCGATCTGCTGCGTGCCCTGCTCCTTGCCGAGATACAGCTGGACGGGCAGCCCGGTGGCAGACGCAACAAGGCGGCCGGTAGTCGCGGTCGCCGAAACGCTGTGCTGAGCCAGAATGCTGCGGTAGGCTGTGCAGAATTGCACCATCAGTTCTTTCTTCTTATCGTTTGCCATCAATGCGATATTCATAAAGTACAGCGCTCCTTTTTTAAAATTATGATATCAAACGGGCCACGGGCCTGCGAGAGCAGGCGCTTAAAGCCGTTTCGGCAGCGGAACGCGCCGCCCCAACAGGCGGCGGGCAATGCGTGTACAGGCGCGCTGCGCCCCCTTGCCAGTGTAGAGCGCAAGCGGCTTGCCGCACACGGCGGCCAGCGTGACATTCTCATCCTCCGGCACGACGCCGAGCAGGGGCAGGCCGACGCCGTCCATCACGTCGTCGATGGTCACATGCATCTTCTCATAGAGCTTCGGGCGGACGCGGTTGGCAATCACGTGCCCCGACCGGATGCCGCAGCGCTGCAATGCCGCGCTGGCGGCCGCGCCGTCGCGCAGGCTGGCCGGGTCGCCGCCCACGACGACGATCGCCGTGTCGGCCATCTGGGCGGCCAGCTGAAAGCCGGCCCCGAGACCGGCGGGCGCGTCGATCAGGCAGAATTCAAAGGTATCGCGCACCTGCGCACAGAAATCGCGCAGCGGCTCCGGCCGGACATCCGCAATGGACTGCGGCGCAGTCAAAAGATGCAGCCCCGGCAGCGCGGGGTGCTGCGCGGCGCTGGAGAGTGGATAGTCGCCGGAGATGATGCGCGTAAAGGGGATGGTTGCTTCGTTGGAAAGCCCGAGCGGGATGTCGAGGTTGCGAAGCCCCACGTCCGCGTCGATGAGGAGCACGCTCGCGCCTTCGCGCGCGAGGCTCGCGCCGAGCGCGGCGCACAGGGAGGTTTTCCCCGTCCCGCCCTTGCCGGACGCGATGATATGAAGCTGGCCCAACGTGTCTGCACCCCCGAAACGGAACAATCCCACACTCTATCAGAATGTAATTCATTATAACGCAAACGAGGGATGAATGCAAGAAAAATTCCTAAAAAGACTACCAAATTTCTGCGGCAGTTTTGGGTGGATTTTCCCGCCCGGTTTTTTTCAAATTTCTCTTTACAAGTGGCGGGGGATATGCTAAGATGTAGCTAGCAGGAATGATTCCTGTTAGTGAACACTAACATCGCCTACAGGAGGTCGGAGATGGAACGCAGATACAGCAAAAAGCGCGAGGCGATCCTGCACTGCCTGCGGGCAACGGACAGCCATCCCACTGCCGGCTGGATCTACGATACGCTCTCGCATGACTACCCGGACCTGAGCCTTGCCACGGTCTACCGCAACCTGCGCCTGTTCCAGACGGAGGGGCTGATCCAGTCGGTCGGCACGGTCGACGGCCTTGAGCGCTTCGACGGCGACACCTCGCCGCACAATCACTTTGTCTGCCGCATCTGCGGCCGCGTCTGCGACTGCCCCGCGGCGCTCCCGTCCATCCCGGACGCGCCGGAGGGTGCGACGGTGGAGTCGGTTTCCCTTGTGTATCACGGCGTCTGCCGCGATTGTAATTTGAAAACCCAAAAGGAATCCAAAATCTAGGAGGAATTGCATTATGAAGTATGTATGTCCTGTCTGCGGCTACACCTATGAGGGTGACACGCCCCCCGAGAAGTGCCCGCTGTGCGGTGTCCCCGGTGAGAAGTTCCTCGCCCAGGGCGACGAGAAGACCTGGGCTGCCGAGCATGTGATCGGCGTCGGCAAGCAGTTCGGCGCGGACGTCCCGGCCGAGGTCCAGAAGGAGATCATCGACGGCCTGCACGCAAACTTCGAGGGCGAGTGCTCCGAGGTCGGCATGTATCTGGCCATGGCCCGCGCCGCGCACCGCGAGGGCTACCCGGAGAT
>CAZYZQ010000170.1:0-2780 GCA_964652075.1 uncultured Oscillospiraceae bacterium | reverse complement strand
GGTTACCTGCCCGCCCAGCGTATGGGCCATGAGCTGGCAGCCGTAGCAGATGCCGAGAATCGGCACGCCCCATGTGAAGATCTCCGGGTCAACATGGGGAGAATCTGCAAGATAGACGCTGTTGGGGCCGCCGGTGAAGATGATGCCAATGGGGTTCATCGCCTTCAGCTCAGCCAGCGGCGTTGTGTAGGGCTTGACCTCACAGTAGACGCCGCATTCGCGGACGCGGCGCGCGATGAGCTGATTGTACTGGCCGCCGAAATCGAGCACAATGACAAGTTCGTGGTTCATGCGGATGACCTCTTTTCTTTTATTTTGGGATACGGGATAACTCCATCAACGAAAAAGCAAAGGCAGGGGTGGAAGGAACTCCGCCCCTGGCTTTTGCATTCGTTGAAAAAACGTCAGATTTTGGTGATATCGAGCGCCTGCAGCTCGCGGCTGACGCCCTGTGTACGGGCAGTCAGGATGGCGCTGGCCGTGTCGATGGCTGTGATGCACGGGATATTCCGCTCCGAGCAGAAGCTGCGGATCTGGATGCCGTCGGCATGTTTGCCGTGCATCGGGGTGTTGATGACCATCGCCACGCCCTCCTCTTCGATCATGGTAGCAATCGTCGGCGTGCCCTCTTCCAGCCGGTTAATCACGCTGACAAGCAGCCCCGCCTCCCGCAGCGCGTGCGCGGTGCCTTTGGTTGCATACAGGTTTGCGCCCATCTCGCTCAGGCGGCGGGCAATCGGCACGATCTCGCCCTTGTCCTGATCGTTGACCGTGATGATAACGTTGCTGCCGCGCTTCGGCATGGTCATGTTCGCGCCCTTGAACGCCTTGAGCAGCGCCTGCGGGAAGCTCTCCGCCACGCCCAGCACCTCACCGGTGGACTTCATCTCCGGCCCGAGGCCCGGATCGACATCCTTGAGCTTCTGGAAGGAGAAAACCGGCATTTTGACGGCGTAATACTTGCTCTGCGGGTACAGGCCCGTGCCGTATCCCAAATCCTTCAGCTTTTCGCCGAGGATGACGCGCGTGGCCAGCTCGATGATCGGCACACCCGTGACCTTGGAGATATACGGGATCGTGCGCGACGAGCGCGGATTGACCTCAATGACATAGACCTTGTCGTTGAAGATGACAAACTGGATGTTGACAAGGCCGACAACGTGCAGCGCCGTGGCAAGACGGCGGGAGTAATCGGTGATAATCTCCTGATGCTTCTGATCGATCTTGATCGGCGGATAGACAGCGATGGAGTCGCCGGAGTGGATGCCCGCGCGCTCAATGTGCTCCATGATGCCGGGCAGCAGGATATCCTCGCCGTCACAGACGGCGTCAACCTCCAGCTCGCGGCCCATCAGGTACTTGTCGATCAGGATCGGGTGCTCCTGCTCGTAGCGGTTGATGATGCCCATATAGCGGCGGATATCCTCGTCGTTGTAGGCAATCTCCATGCCCTGCCCGCCGAGCACATAGCTCGGACGTACCAGCACCGGATAGCCGATGCGGTTCGCCGCCGTGACAGCCTCGTCGGCTGTAAACACCGTGTCGGCGTCCGCTTTCTCAATATGTGTCTGCTTCAGGATCTCGTCGAATTTCTCACGATCCTCCGCCGCGTCGACGCCGGCGGCGTCCGTGCCGAGGATCGGCACGCCCATATCCGTCAGCGCCTGCGTCAGCTTGATGGCCGTCTGGCCGCCGAACTGGACAACGGCGCCCCACGGCTTCTCCAGCTCGACGACGTTGCGCACGTCCTCCGGCGTCAGCGGCTCAAAGTAGAGCCGGTCGGCCACGTCAAAGTCTGTGGAAACAGTCTCCGGGTTGTTATTGATGATGATCGTCTCACAGCCGAGCTTTTTCAGCGCCCAGACACTGTGCACCGAGCAGAAGTCGAACTCAATGCCCTGCCCAATCCGGATCGGGCCAGAGCCGAGAACGAGCACCTTTTTCTTCTCTGTCGGCTGCGCGGCCGCCTCATTCTCTCCATCGTAGGTCGAGTAGTAATACGGCGTCGCGGCGTCGAACTCCGCCGCGCAGGTATCAACCATTTTGAAGGCCGCCGTCACGCCCAGCGCTGTGCGCAGCGACCGGATCTCCTCCTCGGTCTTCCCTGTCAGCTCTGCAAGATAGCAGTCCGGGAAGCCCATTTCCTTGGCAGCCTTGAGCAGCTCCGCATCCAGAATGCCGGTACGCAGGAGGTTCTCCATATCGACAATCTCTTTGATGCGATCCAAAAACCAGAGATCCACCTTTGTGATCTCGTGGATCTGCTCCTGCGTATAGCTGCGGCGCAGCGCCTCGGCCATCACGAACAGGCGCTGGTCGTCGACGCGGTCGAGCCGGTCATAGATTTCCTGATCCGGCAGCTCCTTCAGCTCATCAAGCTGGAGTGAAGAGACATGCTGCTCCAGCGAGCGGACAGCTTTCATCAGTGCGCCCGCGAAGCTGTTGGAGATCGACATGACCTCGCCGGTCGCCTTCATCTGCGTGCCGAGCTTACGGCTGGCGTAGACGAACTTGTCGAACGGCCACTTCGGGATCTTGACAACGCAGTAGTCCAGCGCCGGTTCAAAGCAGGCGCAGGTCTGCTTTGTGACGGCGTTCGGGATCTCGTCGAGCGTGAAGCCGAGCGCGATTTTGGCCGCAACCTTCGCAATCGGGTAGCCCGTGGCCTTGGAGGCCAGCGCGGACGAACGCGAGACGCGGGGGTTGACCTCGATGACCGCGTAGCGGAACGAATCCGGGTGGAGTGCAAACTGCACGTTGCAGCCGCCCTCAATTTTCAG
>CAZYZQ010000169.1:0-2802 GCA_964652075.1 uncultured Oscillospiraceae bacterium | reverse complement strand
GAAGGAGGAGAACAGCTTGCCGATTTCCTCGGGATCGCTGGTGCCGAAGACCTCCTCGGCGATGTCCAGACGGTAGATCACAGAGCCGGGGCAGGCCTGATAGCTGATGGCCCGCAGTACGCCGTTCTCGTCGCAGCCGGCCTCGTAGGTGTAGTCCACCAGACGGGTCTTGACTTCCTCGTCCAGCGCGCTCAGGTCGGCGCAGATGCCGGCCTCAAAGAAGTTGGGCAGCATCTGGGGCTCGCCCACGAATACGTCCACGTCCTTGCTTTTGCCACCGAGGGTCTTCATGATCTTGGTGGAGAAGTCGGCGGAGTCGAACACGACGACTTCCACGTGGTTGCCGGTCTGCGCTTCGTAGCGCTCGGCAAACTGCTTGAGGTCGTTAGACAGCGTCCACAGGACGATGTCGTCGGCCTTGCCTTCAGCGGTGTTGTCGCTGTCTGCCTTGCTGCTGTCCTTGGAACTGCTGCAGGCGACCAGTGACAGGATCATAACCAGGGAGAGGATCAGTGCGGTCAATCTTCTTTTCATGATAATACTCCTTTCACATTTGCCGATACGCTTCGGCTTTCTGATATGAATTGTATCAAACCGCACCTTGGGTTAAAATGGGGGATATTTTAGCGAGGTGTCGTTTTTTTCTGGGAGCGTGCCAAAAGAAACACCGCGTTTTTGTGCAGATTGCGCAAATATGCAGCCGGAAGGCCGCGGCGCCAAAGCATTGTGCCGGTGTGATTTTGACCGTTTGGTATGCGCCGGATCGCAAAACCGGCGCGGCGTGCATAAAAAAGACCCCGGTCTGCGCTTCTGCCCGTTTCTGGACAAGCCGCCGGGGATGTGGTATACTGCCTACGATGGGGTGGCCGGGATGGAATATCCGTATACAAAAGTTGATCTGGATCAGTGGAGCAGGGGCGCGCTGTTCCGGCAATATATCGATCAGATGCGCATCGTGATGAGCCTGACGGTCGAGGTGGACGTGACGCGGCTGCTGGCGTTTGTCAAAAGCCGCGGCCTGAAGTTCTACCCCGTGATGATCTGGGCCGTTTCAAACATTATCAATGCGCATGAGGAATTCAGGTACGGCTGGGATAAAGATGGGGCGCTGATCCGCTGGGAGACCGTCTCGCCGTCCTACACGGAGTTTTATCGGGAGGATGAGCGCTTTTTGAAGCTGGTCACGCCGTATTCCGACGATCTGTATGTGTTCCATGCCCGCTTTCTGGAAAACCGGGCGGCCTATCGGGACCGGCGTGGGTTCGCGGAGCACCAGCCGCCGAACTTTTTCGACGTCTCCTGCCTGCCGTGGGTGCGCTACCAGCACTTTGACGTGCATGTGTTCGACGAGGGGAAGTTCCTTGCGCCGGTGGTCACGTGGGGAAAATATGAGCTGGAGCAGGGCAGGTACGTCATGCCGCTGACGATGAACGTGCATCACGCAGTGGCCGATGGCTTCCATGTTTCCCGCTTCTTTACGGAGGTGCAGGCGCTACTGGACGCCCTGCCCGCATGCGGCGGCCCGGTTCGGGATACGGCTTTGTGATAAGCGCTGGGGTCAGGCGATGCGCCTGGCCCCATTGATGTTTTGGCGGGGCTGCATCAGAGGATGGGCACGCGAGCGAAGGGGCGCAAGTGGAGCCGCGTCCGGATAAAGAACCCCCTGACGCGCTGCTTCTGGCGTCAGGGGGGAGAAAATCAGTTGAAAAGAGAAGCGGAATACTTTCTGCACTCGTCGCTGGCCCAGGCGCGCTTTTGCTGCATATTGCCGTCGGCCGGGTCGCCGATGATGACGGGGAAGAGGGCAAAGTGGCCGTGCTGCGGGACGGCGTAGGTGTCAATGCAGCGGCGCACCTCGGCGCGTACCTCCTCCTCGGTGGCATTCTCGCGGTTGTGCGGGCCGATCGAATCCCAGCAGCCGTGCATGAGCAGCACGTCGCCGTACTCGGCCATGTCGCGCTCCAGGTCGTTCATGGTCTGCGCCATCTGCCAGATCGTCGCACCTGCCGCAGATATGGTGCTCAAGGATCATGCCGTGGCCGGTGATCGCCTTGCCGAGCTTCATCTCAAACGGCTTGATCAGCTCCTTGTACAGCCCCGGTGAGAAGAACAGCCCGTCCGCCGAGCAGACGTCGTCGCCGTCGACAAAGACGTCCGGGTGGTAGTACTGCGCGACCTTGTCCACGACCTTGATGCGGAAATCGGTATAGGCCTCGAAGAAATCGTACACGGACTCCGGGTCCTCCAGCATGGCCATCAGCGTCTCACAGACGCCCATCATGGAGCAAAGGCGCAGGTAGTTGCCCTCCATGCCAAAGTAGGCGAGCACTTTGTTGGGATCGGCGCGGGACAGATCCTCCCTGGCCGCCGTCTCCCAGTCCATCGCGTCGAGATCCGGGAAGTGGACGAAGTCGCGCCAGTCGGCGATGTCCTCAAACAGGTGCTCCTTCGGGTCGGCGATGGCCTGATAGCCGGTGTCGGCGGTGACGAGCCAGTTGACGCCGAACATGTCGCGGCCGCCCTTCATGAATTCACCGTTGTTGTTGATCAGCGAGCTGCCGATCGGCTGATAGGCGTCGTAGAAGCACGGCGTCCACGCCGGCGTCTCGCGGTTGTAGACGCGGAAAAAGTTTTCACGTTCTGTCAACAGTCATTCTCCTTTATGATGCGGCGAGCCGCTGTTATACGATTACCATGTGTTCGCGTGTATACGTACCGCCGTTAAACGAGGTGTATTCGGTATTATCGCCGGCGGTGTCAAACTCCGGCGGCATGTAGGAGCAGCTGACAAAAAAGCGCACC
>CAZYZQ010000168.1:0-2876 GCA_964652075.1 uncultured Oscillospiraceae bacterium | reverse complement strand
GGGGAGGTTACGAGGACTGTTCTATTAGGAGAGTACCAAATTTTCGGTGCATCCCACCGTCGCGTCCTACGCTCGGTCGTACATTGACAGGACAAACCCCGCGCGGGTCGGAAAAATCTTCCGTCCCGCGCGGGGGTGTTTTTTTATTCCGCTTCATAGCGCGTCTTGCGCAGGTAGAACTGGGCGATGCGCAGGTCGTCGGCTTCGGCGTCGCGGGTAAGGGCGCCGTCCGACGTGAGGTAGGCGCCTGTCGAGTGGACGACGGGCGTCTGTGCCATCGTCGCGCGGCCGAGCTGCATGTACGACGGCCCCTCCCAGCCGAGCTGGTCGAACAGGAGCGTCATCAAAAAGTACGGCCCGACCGTCGGCCCCTCACCGGAGAAGCTGGCGCCTGTCACGGCCTTCGCCGCGTCGTTGGCCCAGATGCAGTAGGGCGTTGCATAATAGTTTGTCAACCCCTCGACAGAGGAGATGTCGAAGCTGACGCCGAGCTTCGTGTAGGCGCTGTTGCCGCTGCCGAGCGTCGGCTTGTGGTCGCCGTAGAAGAGCAGCACGACGGGCGCGTCCTCCTCACGCAGCGCGTCACAGAGCGCGCGCAGCTGCGCGCCGGTGTCGGCGCAGCCCGCGAGGTAGTTGTTGACGGTGTAGAACTCCTCACTGGACAAAACAGGGTCGTCCAAGTAGACGGTGTCGCCCCAGGTCAGCTGCGTGGTGTCGTAGGGACTGTGGCCCTGATAGGTGATGTCGAACAGGAAGATGGGCTTTTCAAACGCCTTCGCGGTCTGGAACTGGGCGTACAGATCCGGCAGCTGCATCGCGTCGGTGCCGTACTCGCCGCCCGTCAGGTCGTTGTAGTAGCCCTCGAGGAAGCGGTACTGCTCGAAGCCGAGGCACTGCATGACGTTCTGGCGGTTGTAGAACCACGCGTGGCCCGGGTGGCCGCCCGCCGTGTAGTAGCCCTGCCCGCGCAGGTACCAGACGTAGCTCTCTGTCTGCCGCCGGTAGTTCGGGTGCGGGTAGAGGTAGCCGGTCAGGAAGCTGCGCTCGGCGTTCGACGTGCCGCCGCCCATCGAGTCGGAGAGCATCGTACCGGAAAGCCCCTCCGCGCAGAGCGCGTGGAAGTCGGCATAGGGATCGACGTCAAATTCGATGCCGCAGGCCGAGAGGTCGGAAAAACTCTCCAGCTGGATGCAGATCAGGTTGACTTTCTTCTCCTCCGGGATCTCCGCGTCGGGGTACGCGTCCAGAAGCGCGCGGGCGGTCGTCGGCGAGTAGCCGTCCGGCGGCGTCTCCTTCGCGTCGCGCAGCGAGTAGAGGAAGGGGTAGAAGAAGCCGCGCGAGGCGAATTTCTCCTTCGGCACCCACTGGTTGAAGTAGGCTTTGTTCTCAAAGCTGTTGTAGAGCTTCGGGTCCTGGTACCACTTGCCGTAGGAGCCGATGGCGATGGCGATCAGCAGCGTCAGCGTCAGAAACCGCGCCCGTGCGCCGGGAATCCGGCCTCGGAAGAAGACGAGCAGCACAAGCGTGCCTATGAGGCAAAGCGCGATGGCTTTCCAGAATATGGGCGGGAAGCGGATCTCATACTCTCCTGCGATCCCGGCCGCCGCGCCGAGCACCTTGAGATCCTCGGCCACAAACGGGTCACCGCGGAAGGCGGCCTTGAAGTAGTTGCCGAAGACCATCGCGAGCGTCAGCACGGACGAGAGCGAGAACGCCAGCCACGCCCGCCCCGTGACGGCCCAAAGCCCCATCACGAGCAGCACGACCGGCAGGAGGTTGAGCAGAATCAGCATCGGAAAGTCGAAGTAGCTCAAAAACCGGGGCAGGACCAGATAGAGCGTGGAGAAGTACAGACATAGAAGCCCGAGACACACCGCCGCGCAGAAGGTCACGACGGCCGTCACCGCGAGCAGCACCCTCTGCCGCCGCACGGACTTGCCGCGCGGGTCGAAGGGATAGCGGGTTAGAAAGTTTGTCATGAAATCGCCTCAAATAAAGACTGCGAGAGGGGCGTGCTTCGCGCGAGGGAAGAGTAGAGCGGGGGCTCGCCCCCTCCCTACAGGGTTTGCGTATTACGTACAATCCTGCGATTATCGTCCATAGGGCGCGACGACCCGGCGCGCCGGTGGGATGCACTGGAATCATGCTCTGCACCATCGGTAGAACAGCCCCCGCGAAGCTCCCCCTCTGGGGAGGTCACGAGAGAGGTTCTATCGATGGCGCGTACCGCCCGGGCGCACACATAGGTGCGCCCCTACGGCGGTGATTGGGGGTGTTCTGTCAACGTCGCTCCCCGCGAGACGCAACATTATATCAGAACGCAACCTTCTCCGCGAGCCAGCTCTTCAGCTCGGCGATCGGGATGCGGACCTGCTCCATGGTGTCGCGGTCGCGGATTGTGACGGCGTGGTCGGCGGGGGTGGTGACGTCGCCGACGGTCTGGAAGTCGACCGTGATGCAGTACGGCGTGCCGATCTCGTCCTCGCGGCGGTAGCGCTTGCCGATGGAGCCTGCGTCGTCGAAGTCCACCATGAAGTCCTTCTGCAGGTCGTGGTAGAGCTCCTCGGCGGCCGGCGAGAGCTTCTTGGAGAGCGGCAGCACGGCGGCTTTGAACGGCGCGAGCGCCGGGTGCAGGCGCAGGACGGTGCGGATATCGGGCTTGCCCTGCTTGTCAAGGCCGACCTGCTCCTCGTCGTACGCGTCGCACAGGACGGCGAGCACAGAGCGCTCGACGCCGAGCGACGGCTCGATGACGTAGGGGATATAGTGCTCGTTCTTCTCCTGATCGTAATAGGTCAGGTCCTTGCCGGAGGTGTTCTGGTGCTGGGTCAGGTCGTAGTCGGTGCGGTCGGCCACGCCCCACAGCTCGCCCCAGC
>CAZYZQ010000167.1:0-2906 GCA_964652075.1 uncultured Oscillospiraceae bacterium | reverse complement strand
TTTCCATTGCCGGTTTCCTCCTTTCCAATAATTACGCTTGGATTACCGGGGCGCTTTCGTTCTCCGGCTGGATGACCTTCAAGATCGTCAAAATAGCAAGCGTCGTGAAAATGCTGACGTAGATGTTGATGAGAATCTGAATGACCCATATATCGAACTTTCTGACCTTTTTCTTGAACGCATCATCCTGCATAGCAATCACCTCCTCCGCGCCGCAGCGGTCTGTCCCATTTATGGGACTTTGCTTGTGATATCCTGCAGTTGTTCCGGCAGAGCAGTTGTCTGCTCGTTGGCAATGATTTCTGCAATCGGGACCTTAAAAATTGTCGCCAAACTAGCCGCAACCGTGAGATCCAGCCGCTTTTGACGTTCTCCGCTTTCGATCATTGCATAATAGCTTTCGGAAATGCAAAGTTTATCACCAATTTCTTTTTTGGGTATATCCCTTGTCTGTCCGGAGTTTTTTCAGCCATTCCCGCACTGTTATCGCCTCCCGTTCTTGTCATTTTGTGAAGTTCGAGTTCGCGATAACACCTACTTCTCATTTCATCAAGTCTTTTCTGTTCGTTTTGTGAAGTCCTATTTACTTTTCATTTTGTGAAGTGTACAATGAAGATACCTGACAGGGGGCATGGACATGAAAAACCGAATCAGAGAACTGCGAAAAGCGCGCGGACTCACCATGAAGCAACTGGGCGCCGCGCTCGGCGTCGCGGAAAGCACAGTCTCTCAATATGAAACCGGCAAACGAAATCCAGACAACGAAACGCTGCTGAAATTGAGTGAATTATTCGGAGTCACCGTTGGGTTCATTCTGTATGCAGAAGATCACCCGCAGGCGGCGGAAGCCGCCGCACCTGTTACGGATGACGACATTAAATTTGCACTCTTCGGCGGCGCAGGCGAAATTACGGACGAAATGTACGACGAGGTCAAAAAGTTCGCCGCTTTTGTAAAATCGAGAGAATGGGAGAAAAAGAAGAAGGGGTAGAATGGAGAAAACTTTGATGCTTTATCGGCTGGCAGAGCGGAAACACATTCCGGTTTTGCCGTGCCAACTTCCCAAAAACGGCTCGCTCTGTTTGCAGGATGAAGCGGGGGACTGCTTCATCGGCATCGACGAGGCGTTACTGGAGGATGAAGCACACAAGTGTGTCCACCTTGCGCACGAGTTAGGCCATTGTATGACCGGCAGTTTTTACAACCGCTATGCCAAAATTGAAATCCGCCAAAAGCATGAAAACCGTGCCGACAAATGGGCAATAAAAAAGCTCGTCCCGAAGGACAAGCTGGATGCCGCCGTCGCCGCCGGTTATACTGAGCCGTGGCAGTTGGCAGAATATTTCAATGTCACAGAGGAATTTATACGAAAAGCCATGTGCTGGTATATCAACGGCAATCTGGCGGTAGAACAATATTAAGAATCGGAACCATAAGGAGGCCACCCCATGAAAACCTTCACCATCGTCGGCGGCGTCAACGGCTGCGGCAAAAGCTCGCTGACGGGTGTCCTGCGCGCGCAGCGCTCCGACCTCGGCGTTGTGATCGACGCCGATAAGCTGACCGCCAAAGCGGGCGGTGATCCGCTGCGCGGCGGACGGGCGGCCGTCCTGCGCATCCGCGACTGCCTGCAAAAGGGCGTCTGCTTCACGCAGGAAACGACGCTCAGCGGCTTCTCTACCGCGCAGCGCGCCAGCGCCGCAGGTTACCGCATCCGGCTCTACTACGTCGGCCTCGACACGCTGGAAGAGCACCTCTCCCGCATTGAGAACCGCGTCCGCCACGGCGGGCACGATATTCCGGCCGAAACTGTCGCCCGCCGCTTTGCCACCCGATGGCAATGCGTCGCCGCCGTCCTGCCCTACTGCGACGAGGCCGCGTTCTACGACAACACCAATGGCTTCGCCCTCGTCGCCGAATACCGCAACGGCGAACTGCTCCTGCTCGGCGACCACCGCCCGGACTGGATTCTGGAGCTGAAGCGCTACCTGGAGGAGGCCACCCCATGATCCAAGACTCTCTTCGCGCGCAGCTTGCCACGCTGGCGCGTGAGGCAGGCGCCGAGCGCCTTGTCCTGTTCGGCTCCCGCGCACGCGGCGACAACCGTCCGCGCAGCGATATCGACCTTGCGGTCTTTGGGCTGTCTGCCGGACAGGCCGGACTCCTGCGGCTGGCGCTGGAGGAGCTGCCCACGCTCCTGCAATTTGACCTTGTCTGTGTCAACGCGGCGACCTCTCCGGCGCTGCTCGAAAATATCCGCACCGATGGAGTGATCATTTATGCTAAGGAAATGTGAGAATTTCTGCAACGCCGTTCTCCGCCTGTCCGAGGCGCTGGAGGAGTTGGCCGCACATCCGGAATCCACCACCATCCGCGACGGCGTGATCCAGCGCTTTGAATTCACCTTTGAGCTGTCGTGGAAGTCCCTGAAGGAGTATCTGGAGGAGCAGGGACTGCATCTGGAGTCGCCCTTCCCGAAGCCTGTCTTCAAGGCGGCCTACGCCGCGAACCTGATTTCCGACGAGCAGGTCTGGCTCTCCATGCTCCTCTCCCGCAACCTGACCTCCCACGTCTACGACGACGCGCAGGCCACGCAGGTCGCCGCCGCAATCCGCGACCACTACCTTCCCGCGCTCCGCGCCCTTGCCGGGCGCTACACTGAGAATGCCTGAACATAAAAAACCGCCCTCCGGTCTGGTACACCGAAGGACGGCATATAGGACCCCACAAGCCGCAAAACAAGGGGATGCTCTACCCTTCTAGGGTAGCATACCCCGGAAAGGATGTCAAATGAAAAAAACGAAAGATTTTAAGAAGCCCACCCCGCGGCAGCTTCCGTCCGGGTCGTGGTTCTGTCGCGTGCGCGTCGACGGGAAGGACATTCCGATCACCCGCGACACGCCCGA
>CAZYZQ010000166.1:1022-3081 GCA_964652075.1 uncultured Oscillospiraceae bacterium | reverse complement strand
TGGCTCTTGAGGAAGCGCACCCAGCCCGGGCAGCAGGACGTGAACATCGGCCACTGGTACTTGTCCTTCTCCTGCAGGCGATGCAGGAACTCGGTGCCCTCCTCCATGATCGTCAGATCGGCAGCGAAATCCGTGTCAAAGACATAGTGGACGCCCATCCGCTTCAGGCAGGTCACAAGGCGCTTTGCCGTCGCAAACTCCGGCGACAGGCCGAACTCCTCGCCCCATGCGGCGCGGACAGCCGGTGCAATCTGCACCACAACAGTTTTCTCCGGGTCGCTGAGCGCGCCGTGCAGGCCGAAGACCTTCTGCGTGTCGTCGCGCACATGCAGTGCGTTAACCGGGCAGTGCGTGATGCACTGGCCGCAGGCAGCGCAGTCCGACGCCGCAATCGCGCGGCCGGCCGAGACGCCGACCGTCGTATGCGAGCCGGTGCCGACCATGTCCCAAATGCCGAGCGACTGCACCTTCTCACAGACGGAGACGCAGCGCCAGCATTTGATGCACTTGCTGCCGTCACGGATGATCGGGAAATCCTTATCCCAGTTGCTGGAAGCGTACTTTTTCGTAAAGGGCTCTTCGTCGGCCACATTCATGGACGCGGCGACGGTTTGCAGCTGGCAGTTGCCGTTGCGCTCACAGGCCGGGCAGTTGGTGCGGTGCTGGCTGAGCAGCAACTCCAGATTTGTCCGGCGCGCCTCGATGACTGGGACGCTGTTGGTCTCGACGACCATGCCCTCGGTGCATTCGTTGTTACAGGCCGTAATCATATGGTTGACGCCCTTGACCTCAACCACACAGATACGGCAGGCTGCGACCTCATTGATATCCTTCAGATAGCAGAGTGTCGGAATGTTGATGCCAATCATTCTGGAAGCTTCCAGAATCGTCGTGCCCGGTTCAACTGCGAGCTTCTGTCCGTCAATTGTAATATTTACCATTCTTTCACTCGCCCTCCTCTGAAGCTGCCGCAGCCGAAGTGATCGCAGCGCAGGCAGCGGCTGGCCTCCTGCTGCGCCTCTTTCAGCGTCATGCCCTTTTCCATCAACGCAAAATCGCACGCGCGTTCCGCAGCGCCGCGCTCACGCATATTGACACGGCCGATGTACGGACGGTCGTCGGGACGCGGCACGGGGATCTCAACGTCGACTGTAATCTTATGGTGATAGCCCAGATATTCGTCGATATTGGCCGCGGCGGCCTTGCCCGCCGCGATGGCGCGAATGACCGTCTTCGGGCCGGTGACGCAGTCGCCGCCGGCGAAGACGCCCTTTGCGTTCTTGATGCCGGTCCAGTCGTCCGCGTCAATCACGCCCTTCTGGATCTTGATGCCCTCTTCCGCGAAGTAATGCGTTTCGATCGCCTGTCCGATTGCGACGACGATCACATCGACCGGCAGGCGCTCTGCCGGCATACCGGAATCGATCGGAGACGGACGGCCGCCCTTGATCGGGCCGATCTGCTTCGGCGACATCCAGAGTGCCGTCACCTTGCCCTGCCCGTCGACCTCCACGCGCTCCGGCGCATGCAGCTCGAGCACCTCCGCGCCTTCTGCAATCGCGCCCTGCACTTCTTCCGGCAGCGCGGTCATGTCCTCGATCCGGCGGCGATAGACAACAGAAACCTTCTCCGCGCCCGCACGGATGGCCGAGCGGGTGCAGTCCATCGCGACGTTGCCGCCGCCGATAATCGCGACGCGCTTGCCCTTGAATTCCGGATAAATGCCGTTGCCGATTGCGCCGAGCATCTCAACCGCGGAGATCACACCCTCAGCGTCCTCGTTCTCAATGCCGACCTTCTTGTCCATATGCGCGCCGATGGAGATATAGACCGCGTCAAACTCCTTGCGCAGCTGATCCATGCTGACCATGCCCTCGCCGCCGCCGATGCAGCTGTTCATATGCACCTTAACGCCGGTGGAGAGGATGCAGTCGATATCGTCCTGCAGGCGCTCACGCGGCAGGCGGTAGCTCGGGATGCCGTAGACCAGCATACCGCCGAGCTTCGGGCGTTTTTCAAAGGCGGTGCAGCTGTGGCCCATGAGCTGCAAATAGTACGC
>CAZYZQ010000166.1:0-1012 GCA_964652075.1 uncultured Oscillospiraceae bacterium | reverse complement strand
TAGTACGCAGCCGACAGGCCGGACGGGCCGCCGCCGATGATGGCGATCTTCTTGCCCGTCTTCTCCTCGCAGGCCGGCGCCGGGACGACGCCCGCCTCATCGACCGCAACGCGCTTCAGGCCGCGGATATTGACCGGCGCATCGAGCAGCGTACGGCGGCAGCGCGCCTCGCACGGATGCTCGCAGACCAGCGCGCAGGCCGTCGGGAACGGGTTGTCCTTCCGGATCAGGCGCACCGCATCCGCATAGCGGCCTTCGCCGACCAGCGCAATATAACCCGGAATGTCGACGCCCGCCGGGCAGTTGCCGATACAGGGGATCTGAACGGTGGTCTTGGTGGTGCAGCGGTGGATTTCAATGTGGGAAACATAGTCCTCGCGGAAGCCGTCAAGCCCCTTGAGAACCATCTTGGCAGCCTCGACGCCGATGGCACAGTCCGCGGAGCGCGCGACCGCATGGGCAACCATTTCGATCTGCTCCAACGTATCCATTGTCCCCTTGCCTTCCAGAACCTGATCCAGCAGCTCCTCCAGCACCGGAAGTCCAATCCGGCACGGCGAACACTTGCCGCAGGTCTGCGCGCGGCACATCTTTAAGAAGGCCGCTGTCAGGTCGACGGGACAAAGGCCGGGGGGACTGGCCGTAATGCGGCGCTCCATGTCCTGATAGAGCCCCTCAACGACCGTCTGCGCGCGGCTTGCCGTCGTAATGCTAAGTCTGCTCACAGCAATCAACTCTCTTTCCTGAATTCAGCCAAAAAGGCCATGCTTTCCTTTTTGTATCTTAACACTAATAACCCACGTATTTCAATATGCCATTTGACGTATTTTCTCAAGGTTTTTTTGTGAAATATGATCATTTTGTCGAAAGTCAAAAAAAGCACTTGCATTTCGCGCGCAAACTATGTATAATATTGGATCATAATGCCGGTGTGATGGAATTGGTAGACGTGACGGACTCAAAATCCGTTGGTGGTGACATCGTGCGGGTTCGAGTCCCGCCACCGGCACCA
>CAZYZQ010000165.1:0-3140 GCA_964652075.1 uncultured Oscillospiraceae bacterium | reverse complement strand
GTCGGCGTCAACTCGTCGCTTGAGGGCTTTATTCAGATGGCGGGCTCGGCGCTTGCAATCGGCTCGAACAGCTATATCGCGCGTCTGCTCGGTGCAAAGCGCGATAAAGAAGCGCAGAATGTTCTTGCAGTCGGCTTCTTCACCGCGCTTTTCACCGGCCTGCTGATGACCATTTTCGGCATGGTCTTTATGAACGGCCTTGTCTCCCTGCTCGGCGCAAAGGACGGCGACGTCGTGTCCTATGCCAAGGACTACGCCAGCTACGTCCTGCTCGCCGCGCCGTTTATGACCGCGCAGTTCGTCATGAACCAGTGCCTGCGCGCCGAGGGCAGCTCGACCTTCTCCATGATCGGCATGGTCTGCGGCGCGTTTATCAACATCGCGCTCGACCCGCTGTTTATCTTTGTCTTCGACATGGGCGTCAGGGGCGCCGGCCTTGCTACGGCTATCTCCAAGCTCATCTCCTTCTGCGTCCTGCTCACGCCGTACCTGCGCCGCCACACGCTGCTGCACATCTCCATCCGCAACTACAAGCCAACCAAGGTGATCGTCGGTGAGATGGCAAAGATGGGCTCGCCCACCTTTGTCCGGCAGGCGCTGATGACGCTCGCCAATATTCTGACCAACAATATGGCCTCCGCCTTCGGCGCGGCGGCGCTCGCGGCCATATCCGTCTGCAACCGCGTCATGATGTTTGTCACCTCCGCCATTCTCGGTTTCGGGCAGGGCTATCAGCCCGTCGCGGGCTTCAACTGGGGCGCGAAGCGCTATGACCGCGTCTGGAGTGCCTATTGGTTCGCCTCCATTGTCGGCACAGTGGCCCTCACCGTGCTCTCCATTGGTGCCTCGTTCTTTGCCGAGGGGATCGTCGGCCTGTTCAACGCCAGCGGCGACCCGGACATGCTGCGCTACGGCGCGTTCAACTTCCGGATGCAGTGCTACGCCATGCCCATTCACGCGTGGGTCATCGTGGTCAACATGACCTACGCCGGTCTCGGCAAGGCGAAGGGCGCGGCGGTCCTGAGCCTGTCCCGGCAGGGCATCTGCTTCTTCCCGCTGATCCTGACGCTGCCGCGCTTCTTCGGTGTCATGGGTCTGTGTGCCTGCCAGGGTCTGGCGGACATACTCTCGCTCGCGCTCGGTCTGCCGCTGGCAATCTCCGTTCTGCGCGAGATCCGCAGGCTGCAACGCGAACACCAGCCGGAGACCATTCATGCCCGCTGAACATTCGCTGGGACATCAGCTCAGCATGGTGTCCCGTGCCTTCCGCCGCTTTTTCAACAGCTGGGCTGAGCAGCTGGATCTGCCTGCAAACTGCGCCCCGGCGCTCGTCGCACTCTATCACCGCCCCGGCCTGAGTCAGGATCAGCTGACCTTCTCCCTCGCCACGGACAAGAGCGCAACGGCGCGTATCTGCAAGTATCTCGAGTTCCGCGGCCTGATCCGCCGGGAGATCAACCCCGACGACCGCCGTGAATACCGGCTCTTTCTGGAGCCGCCGGGCGACGCTCTCATCCCCGGGATCTTTGCGGGCTACGACGCGTGGAACGAGCAGCTGGCGCGGGACCTCACGCCGGAAGAGTTGACCACACTGCAAAGTCTACTTTCAAAGATTACCATTTCTGCCCGGGAGGCGCGCTGAGATGTGGATTTTCTGGCTGGTCTTTTCGTTTTTGCTGCTGTTTCTCGTCCTGTGCTTTTTCTGTCTCCGGCTCTGCTGTCTGCGCCCGCGGCGGCGCAAAAAGGTCGGGCCGGCTCCGGATCAGCCGCCCACGGCCTACGACGCGCCGCTGCGCGACGCGCGCGCATGGTTTGACGCACAGCCGTTTCAGGAGCTCTCCATCCAGAGTCGGGACGGCGTGCGGCTCGTCGGCTCTTATCTGCCCGCGCAGAACCCGCGCGCCGTGCTGCTGCTGTTCCACGGCTTTCGCTCCAGCGCCCGGCATGACCTCGCCTTCGGCGCGCGCTACTATCACAGTCTCGGCCTCAGCCTGCTGCTGCCGGATCAGCGCGCCCACGGCCGCAGCGGCGGCCGGTTCCTGACCTACGGGGTGCGTGAGCAGTTCGACTGTCTGGACTGGATACAATATCTTGTGTCCCGCAATCCCGGCACCCCCATTCTGCTCGGCGGCATCTCCATGGGTGCGACAACCGTGCTGCTGGCCTCCGGCCATCCCCTGCCGCCGCAGGTGTGCGGGATTCTGGCCGACTGTGGGTTTTCCTCCCCTTATGAGATCATCCGCAAGGTCATGGTGGAGAACCTGCACCTGCCGCGCCTGCCGCTGCTGCCGCTGACAGCGCTGAGCTGCCGTCTGTTTGCGGGCTTCCGCCTGCGCGGTGCCTCCACCTACGAGGCTGTGCGGCACAGCCACACGCCGACATTGTTCCTCCACGGCACCGCCGACAGCTTTGTCCCCGCCGAGATGTCGCAGCGCGCCTTTGACGCCTGTGCCGCGCCGAAGCGCCTGCTGCTTGTGCCGGAAGCGGAACATGGCTACAGCTTTCTCGTGGACGAAGCGGGCTACCGCGACGCGGTTGCGTGGCTTCTTCAATTTCTTCCCCAATCTAACACAGACTGACGGTTTTGGTGATTTGTGCCAAAGAGCCGCCTGAAACTTTGGTCACTCTTTGGCACTAGATATTGCGTTTTTCTTTTCAAAGCCACTAGATATTGTGTTCCGAATCTGCTATAATGGGACTTGCTCACGGGAAACCGCATGCAAGTCCCATTTATATTACACCCGATAAAAGTGTTAGCGATACACACGAATCTGAGGAGGCAAATCATGCAAGTCATCAAGCGCGACGGTCAGATCGTTGATTTTGACCGCAGTAAGATCGTCATCGCGATCCAGAAGGCGAACACCTCGGTGGACGACGAGGACCGCATCTCCGATGATCTGATCGAACAGATCGTCCAGTTTATCGAGTCCCGCCACCGCCAGCGCTATCTGGTGGAGGACATTCAGGATATGGTGGAGCGGCAGCTCATGGAGGCCGGCAAATATGCGCTGGCCAAGAACTACGTCATCTACCGCTACACCCGCGCGCTCGTCCGCAAGCAGAACACAACGGACGAGAGCATTCTCAGCCTGCTGCGCAACGAGAACAAGGAGCTGGCCGAGGAGAACAGCAATAAC
>CAZYZQ010000164.1:0-3193 GCA_964652075.1 uncultured Oscillospiraceae bacterium | reverse complement strand
ACGCCCGTGCCAGCTCCCCCCACTGGGGGAGCTTTTGCGGGGGCTGCTCTATCGGGGGTGCCTCCCATCGGCGCGTCTTACCCCGCCACGGCGTCCACCCCGTCCGCTGCGTCCTGCTCCAGCCGGATCACGACGCGGTTCGGCAGGCAGACAATTGGGTCGCCGCGCGAGGTCAGGTCGCCGTGCGCAATGCACACGCCGTCCGGGCAGTCGGCCTCGATCACGCGCAGCTTCCCGCCGCCGAATTCGATCACGTTCTCGCCGTACGGCCCCCTGACGGTATATTCCCCCGCCTCGCGCGACAGGTCGATCGACCGCACGCACACGCCGTCGACGTACACGTTCGCAATGTTCCCGTCCGGCTTTATGCCGAACACCGCCGCCGTCCCCGCCGCCGCGAGCACGGCCAATCCCCCGAGCGCCAGCGCCAGATGCTTCGTCTTCATGCCCTCACCTCGCTGCCATTGTAGCACAGGCCGAAATTTTGCGCAAATAATTTCCAGAAAATGTATATTCCTCCCGCGCCCCGGTGATACTGTTCGCAGGAGGTGCATATTACATGCAAAACAATAAACGCAACAAGCTCTGCAAATTTATCGCGGAGAAGGGCTATTTTTTCGCGCTGGCCGCGTGTGTGATCGCGCTCGGCGTGTCCGGCGTGCTGCTCGTGCGCTCGATGCGCGAGGAGTCCGTCTCCCCCGTCCTGCGCGTGCAGGAGGACGATCCAGCCACCGCGTCGAGCGATATGTCGCCCGAAACCCCCGAGACGCCGGACGACGCCCCGACGCCCGCTGACCCGCCGGAGGAGGCCACCGAGACGCTCTCGCCCGACGAGGCCGTCGCACAGGCCGCCGCCGCGATTGTCGTCCGCCCGCTGACCGGCGCGACGGTTCTGCCCTACGCGATGGAGGAGCTGACCTACCACCCGACCACGCAGGACTGGCGCACGCATGACGGGCTGGACATCGCCGCCGCCGTCGGCACGCCCGTCCTCGCGGCCTGCGCCGGGACGGTCGAGGAGGTGCGGACGGACGACCGCCTCGGCGCGCTGGTCGTCCTGCTCCACGCGGACGGCGTGCGCACGATCTACGCCAACCTGACCGGCTCTCCGGCCGTCCAGCAGGGGCAGAAGGTCGCGGCGGGCGACATCCTCGGCGCGGTCGGTGAGACGGCCACGCTCGAGATCGGCGAGGAGCCGCATCTGCACTTCGCCGTGACGAAAAACGGCCAGCCCATCGACCCGGCGGACTACCTGCCCGACTGAACAACCGGCTCCCCACCCCGGGGAGCCGGTTTTGCGCTGCATAGCGCGCCCGCGCCGGGGCAAGCTATGTCTGGCGGCAAAAAAAATCCCGCGCGCCCCTTGACAAACGCGGGAATGTCTGGTATGATTTAGCAGGAGTTAGCAATAACTAACCGCAAGCCGCCGCCCGCGGCATTTTAACGACACATGGGTTAGTTTTATCTAACTTTCAAGGAGGAACCCACATGAACCGCTCGTTTGAATGGACGCTCGTGGAGCAGGGCGCGCCGACGCTGGCCGGCGAGAAGCCGGCGAGCTTCTTCCGCTACCAGTCCGACGGCGTGGCCGCGATCCGGCGCGCCGTGGGGCAGTGGGATTGCGCGCTGCGGCCGCTTGGCCTGCGCGTGCGCATTTTGGCGGAGTGCCCGGATGCCCATGCCTGCACCATCCTGCTCTATCGCCCGGCGTGGCTCGAATCGCTGCTGGCCGACCCGGCGCGGCGCGCGTTCCTGGCACAGCGCGGCTACGAGGGCGGCGACCTGCCGGGGCTGCTCCGACAGCTGTCCGCGCGGATGTGCCCCGGCCGGGAGTATCCGCACGAGATCGGCGTGTTCCTCGGCTATCCGCTGGAGGACGTGATCGGTTTCATCGAAAATCGCGGCTGGAACTACACCTGCTGCGGCTGCTGGAAGGCCTACGGCGACCCGGTGGCGGCGCGGCGCTGTTTCGCCCGCTTCCGCGCCTGCACAGAGCACTACAAGCGCCGCTTTGCGCAGGGCGATTCCATCTTGCAGCTCGTCGTGGCGAGCTGATCGAATTCAGAAAGGATGTTTTGTATGAACAAAGTAGCAGTGATCTATTGGAGCGGCACCGGGAACACCGAGGCCATGGCCCTGTGCGTTGCCGAGGGCGTCAAGGCGGCGGGCGGCGAAGCCGTGCTGCTGACGCCTGCCGAGGTGTCCGCCGATCAGCTGGGCGCGTACGGCGCGCTGGCGTTCGGCTGCCCGGCCATGGGCAGCGAGGTGCTCGAGGAGAGCGAGTTTGAGCCGATGTTCGCGTCGGTCGAGGGCGCGCTCTCGGGCAAAAAGGTCGCGCTGTTCGGCTCCTACGGCTGGGGCGACGGCCAGTGGATGCGCGACTGGTGCGCGCGCTGCGCGGACGCGGGCGCGGTGCTGTACGACCCCGAGGGCCTGATCGCCAACGACGCGCCGGACGACGACGCGCAGGCGGCCTGCCGCACGCTCGGTGGGAAGCTCGCCGCGTGGGAATAACGATACCAATCACATACCTCTGTGTTGCCCCCGGACGGCCTCCCTTCGTCCGGGGGCCTCTTGTTTGACAAAGTGTGAACGTGGTGTCGATTTTTCTGATTTCCGCCCGTCCGTCACCCGGCCGCAGGCCGGGAATTTTGTTTGGATTTCCGGCCCTGTTGCACGGATGCGTGCAAAAATTCATGGCGTATTGTGTATTTGGTAGAGAGTTAGACTGGAAATAATCGGAAATCAGAATGTTTCACTGTTGAAACGGCTCGCGTTCTGCCGCGCGCACACCTATTTTGTCGCAATCTGCCAAACAGCGGGGCAGAATCCTGCCAATCGCGGCGCACCGACGCGGCGCACCGGTGGGACGCGCCCCGATAGGACAGCCTTCGTTCTTGGCCGCCCCCCACTGGGGGAGCTTGGCGGGCTGTTCGATTGGCGGCGGGGACGGCGGGGGTTGCTTTGATTATTTTATTATATAATAAAGATATGGAAAGTGAGGTTGGAATTTGGGCTAAAACGGCGCGGGGAGGGGGCCGCGCCTAGATAGCTGTGAAAATTTTGTATGGAGGCGTGCAAAAATGAGCACACAAACGACGAATTTGAACCTGAC
Source organism: uncultured Oscillospiraceae bacterium (assembly GCA_964652075.1). Taxonomy (GTDB): domain Bacteria; phylum Bacillota; class Clostridia; order Oscillospirales; family Oscillospiraceae; genus CAZYZQ01. The sequence goes on along the minus strand of CAZYZQ010000164.1, from coordinate 78 downwards.
CATCCCGGAGATCGGGGACGACGTGAAGACGAGCATTGAGGCGATGGCGCAGAATTTCGAGCGGCTGGACACACCGGG
>CAZYZQ010000163.1:0-3332 GCA_964652075.1 uncultured Oscillospiraceae bacterium | reverse complement strand
TCCATGGATACCGCCCGGACGCGGCCCAGTCGAACGTGCCGCCGTCCACAATCACGCCGCCGAGCGTCGTGCCGTGGCCGCCGATGAACTTGGTCGCGGAGTGGACGACGACGTCCGCGCCGTGCTCGATCGGGCGGATCAGATACGGCGTGCCGAAGGTGTTGTCGATGACCAGCGGCAGGCCGTGCCGGTGGGCGATGGCGGCCAGCGCGTCGATGTCCGGGATATCGCTGTTCGGGTTGCCGAGCGTCTCGATGTAGATGGCCTTGGTGTTTTCCCGGATGGCGTTTTCCACCTCTGCAAGGTCGTGCGCGTCCACGAAGGTCGTCTCCACCCCGTAGAGCGGCAGCGTGTGGGCCAGCAGGTTGGAGGTGCCGCCGTAGATGGTCTTCTGCGCGACGATATGCTCCCCCTTCGTCGCGAGCGCCTGAATGGCGTAGGTGATCGCCGCTGCGCCGGAGGCGACGGCCAGACCCGCGACGCCGCCCTCGAGCGCGGCGATGCGGTCCTCAAATACGCCCTGCGTGGAGTTGGTCAGACGGCCGTAGATATTGCCCGCGTCCGCCAGCCCGAAGCGGTCGGCCGCGTGCTGCGCGTTGTGGAAGACATAGGACGTTGTGGCGTAGATCGGCACGGCTCTAGCGTCGGAGGCGGGGTCGGGATGCTCCTGCCCGACGTGCAGCTGCAAGGTTTCAAATTTATACTGACTCATGATGATATGCTCCTTTTTCAAATCTATTGGAATTTGCGTATAAAAAACCCGGGGCCTTTCAAGCTCCCGGGCAAACGGTATGGCTGTTCCGTTTCAAAGCGTCATACATCGGCGCAGCGCAACAGGGACGCATGCACCTGGCCATACAGATATGCCCGGGAGAGCAGCATTCGGCTGCAACACATGCGTACAACAACAGAAGTGCGGTTGATTCGTTCCATTGCAAATCTCTCCTTTCTCAGGTGGTTGCGCAAATTCGATGTTCAGATTATACACCCATTCGCCTACTGTGTCAATAGGCAAATCAAAAAAATTTTCCGCTTGCATTTCCCAGTTACCCTGCGGTAAAATAGGTAAAAGGAGGAATCGCGATGATCTCGACAAAAGGCCGGTACGCGATCCGGTTTCTGATCGATCTGGCGGAGCGCGGCACAGACGCGCCCGTCCCGCTGGAGGAGACGGCGGCGCGGCAGGGCATCTCCAAGAAATATCTGGAAAGCGTTGTAAAAACCCTTGTCCAGGGCGGGCTGGTCAAGGGCGCGAGCGGCAAGGGCGGCGGCTATCGCCTGCTGCGCAGGCCGGAGGCGTGTACCGTCCGGGAGGTGCTGGAGCTGACGGAGGGGACGCTCGCCCCGGTCGCCTGTCTCGGCGCGGCCGCGGCGCCGTGCCCGCGGGAGTCCGCCTGCAAAACCCTGCCGATGTGGCAGAAATTCGGCGCCTTAGTCCACGACTTTTTCGACCGCATCACCATCGCCGATCTGGTAACCGGCAATCTTTGAACAAAACCCCCGCGCCGGAGTGCTCCGGCGCGGGGTACGTTTCTAAAAGGAATAGGCAAGCTCCTGATCATCGGTTACGTCTGTGTTGGCATAACCTGCTTCGTAGCCCGGGTAAGTACGCCGCCACCCCTTTTCCACAGCGGCAAAGTAGATGTTCTCCGGATACCGCTCACAGCATTCCTCCAAAATTTCCCGGTTCTTTCGGTCAGCTACTGGATCATCTCGGCTGAAATTTTTTTGACTATAAGACCGATACAGATAAAACCGCTGCGCCAGTATCAGTTCCGTCTGTTCCTGTGAGAGCAACAGCGCGTCATACGGGGCGGCCAGATCGGTGTTTATTTCCAGAGAATATTGATGGGGCAGAAAATACGCGGCCATTGCATAATACGGATTCTCCAAATCCTTTTCCAGCACTTCCGCCTGCATGTTCTGAATGATTGTTTTCCTTTCTTCATACAGCTCTCTGTCTATATTAAAATAGTTACACATGCAGAGCGCACATTTCAAATACAGCTCCGCATCCTCTGGATGTCGCTCATAGAGCGAGGCATAGATCTTGCCTGTTTCATAGAGTGAATACGGGCACCACTCCTGAAACGGCTGAATTCCCGCCTCCTGCAGCGCGCTCAAAATCAGCCCGGGATCGTATGAAAAGAAGTGTGCAATCAAACAGCAATCCGCCGCCAGCTCGTCATCCTGATCGCCCGGCACGGGGTGCTTCTGCAAAAACTCATAGCACTCCTGGTAGTGCCCCGTCCGATACAGCTCCCGCGCCTGCGACAACGTTCTGCCGCGGTAGATCAACAGTGTGGAAATGCTGAGCAGCACAAGCAGCAGCACCGCGAGAGTCGGGATGAAAACACGTTTTCTGCATACTTTCCGCATCAAACCGCCGCCTTTCGGTATATGGTTTTACTCTTTATTACCAGTTTCAGTATACCATAGCTACATCCCCACAACAATTGGCACATCCTCCAATCCCGCGCCGCACGGTTTGTGGAGTTTTGCTAAAGCATGATTACCTTCGACCTTTTTTTGGCGGATAGGGCCTTTTCTCGTCTGTACGGCCAAGCAGATAGTCCGTGCTCGTGCCGAAAAAGTCGGCCAGCTTGCACAGCACCTCCGTTGGAATGTCACGGCGCCGTTCTCGTAGTTTGAATAACAAACCTGTGTGCAGCACAAATACGCCGCAACATCCTGCTGCCGCAAATCCCTGTCCTCCCGCAAGTCCCGAATCCGTTGATACATTTACAAGCTCCTCTCCCAGTCATATCCAGTATGGTACAGGTATCTCCATAGAGAAGTGTAAATATTACGTTTTGTTGTATTGACTTTTATAACAAATTCTTGGGCTGCAATCTCTATTGCGATACAGATTTCACAACATACAGAGGAGGATTCAACATGAGCTTTTGGGATTCGGTAAAAGATGCAGCAAAAGGAGCGGCCAAATCGGCAGGTTCCTACGCGAAAAAGCAGATGGATGACATGCGGGAGTATCAGGAGGAGTATCGTTCTCTCAGTGATGAAGCGCTATATCGGAAATTCAAGAATTCTACTGGCACAAAGAAAGCGGTTTGCCTGCATCTGCTCAAAGAACGCGACTTTCACCCTGATGATCTGTAAAATAAGGAGGACTTAGTATGGAAAGGACAGAGTATATCTGCACCTACTGTGGAAAAAAAGTGATACGTTTAAATTCTGCCGGTCGCCCTGATCCGGGAAACTGCCCCCGAAAGCAACGTGACAGCAGCGGAAAAATGAAGCCTCATACATGGCAAATTAACAGAAAGTTAAAATAAATCCCATTCAGGACTACATTATGGTATTCTATTCTC
>CAZYZQ010000162.1:0-3380 GCA_964652075.1 uncultured Oscillospiraceae bacterium | reverse complement strand
ATTATCCTTGTGATCGACGAGGTGCACAACCTTGTCGGCGCGGGAGACGCCGAGGGCTCCATGAACGCCGCCAACATCCTGAAACCCGCCCTCTCGCGCGGGGAGATTCAGGTGATCGGCGCCACAACGTTTGCAGAGTACCGCAAATATATCGAGAAGGACTCCGCACTGGAGCGCCGCTTCCAGCCTGTGACGGTGAACGAGCCGTCGATCGACGAGGCTGTGAAGATTATTCAGGGCATCGCGCACTACTATGAGGACTATCACCACGTCCGCATCTCGCCGGAGATTGCGAGACAGACGGTTGTACTCTCCGAGCGCTATATTACAGACCGCTTCCTGCCGGACAAGGCGATTGACCTGCTGGATGAGGCGTGTTCTGACGTCAATTTGCACAACAAAGAGCTGGGCGAACTGGCAAAATACAACAAAGAACGCGACGATATCAATCTGGAGCTGAACATGCTGGCTGAGGCGCCGGCGGACAGCGATTTTGAGCGCGTGGCAAAGCTGCGCACGCGCCGCTATCAGCTTGACGGTGAGATTGAAAAGCTGGAACAGCTCCCGGAGCCGCAGCTGACGCTGGAGCATCTGGCGCGCGTCATTGAGCTTTGGACCAAGATTCCGGCCACCAAAATTCAGGCGCAGGAGTTTGAACAGCTCAAAACGCTGGAGGAGAAGCTCAAAAAGCGGATCGTCGGGCAGGACGAGGCGATTGCCGCCGTTGCAGCCGCGATCCGTCGCAGCCGTGTCGGTATTTCCCCGAAACGCCATCCGGTGTCGTTTATCTTTGTCGGTTCGACAGGTGTCGGCAAGACAGAGCTGGTCAAATGCCTTGCAAACGAGCTGTTTGATTCCGTGGAGTCTCTGATCCGGCTCGATATGTCGGAGTACATGGAGAAGCACTCCGTGTCGAAGCTGATCGGCTCGCCTCCCGGCTACGTCGGCTACGACGAGGCGGGACAGCTGACAGAGAAGATCCGCCGCAAGCCCTATTCCGTCATCCTGTTTGACGAGCTGGAGAAGGCGCACCCGGACGTGCTGAATATCCTGCTGCAAATCCTCGATGACGGCCATATCACGGATGCGCAAGGCCGGATGGTGAATTTTGAGAACACGATCATCATCATGACCTCGAACGCAGGCTCCGACCGCAAGGACGGCAGCGTCGGCTTTGGCCGGACGATGACTGAGCAGAGCAGGGAAAAGAGCATGAAGGCGCTCTCGGAGCTGCTGCGTCCGGAGTTTTTGAACCGTATCGACGAAATTGTCTGCTTCAACCGCCTGACCGAGGAGAACTTCCGCGACATTGCGGGCATCATGCTCGGCGAGCTTCGCGACAGTATGCAGGAGCACGGCGTCTCGCTCAGCTGGGATGACACGGTTCTGGATTATCTGGTCAAAAAATCCTATTCCGCGGCCTACGGCGCGCGCAATCTGCGCCGGACGATCCAGAAGGATATTGAAGACCCGATTGCAGGCCGGATCATCGACAGCTATCTGGAGCCGATCCGAACCATCGCGCTGCACGCGCAGGACGGGAAGATCCTGCTTTCGTAAAAAAACGCGCCGCACCGAAAATCCGGTGCGGCGCGATCTGCTTGCCTTACAGGCCAATCCAGTTTTCCACCACGTTCTTCGGCTGAAGGCCGAGCATGGATTTTTCCGCTTTTCCGTCACGGAAGAGGATCAGCGTTGGGATGGACTGGACATTGTAGCTCATTGCGGTTTTGGGCGCGTCATCGACGTTCAGCTTGCAGATCTTGCAGGCGCTCGTCTGGGCTACCGCCTCAAGGATCGGTGCCATGCGCTTACACGGGCCGCACCAGTCGGCGTAGAAGTCCACCACAACGGGGCCGGTGGCCTGCAGAACCTCTGCCTGAAAGGTCTGGTCGTCAACATGTGTGATTGCTGCCATAAAAATACCCTCCCAATCCGGTTTCCGGGAACAGGTTGTCCCGTTTTTTATAAAAATATGCGACACGGGTCTATAAGCCGGGTTCTGTAATCGACAGCCATCTATCTTGGCGGACTGTTGCCAGTACGCTCCTTGCCACATGAGGGAACGGCCGGGCAAGCCATATGTTCCCAGTGTTGCTCCGGATAGAGTTTACAGCATCGGACAGTTTCCAGCCGACGGGTGAGCTCTTACCTCGCCTTTCCACCCTTACTGCGAAACCGCAGCGGTATATCTCTGTTGCACTTTTCCTGAAGTCGCCTTCGGCGGGCGTTACCCGTTATCCTTGCCCTGTGGAGCCCGGACTTTCCTCACAGACGCCGCATGGGCGTCCGCGCGGCTGTCCGACCCGGTCGCTACTGCCATTGTAGCGGATGAAGAGGAAATTGTCAAATGATTTGCAAAATGGAAGGGAACAGGATATAATACAGCGTGGAGCGATTCAAAGCACAATGGAGGCATGATCCATGAGTCAAAGTGTACAGGACTATTTTGACGGGCTGCGGGGGAAGAAAATCCTCGTGCTCGGTCTGGGTGTGAGCAACCGGCCGCTCGTGCGGATGCTGCTCGCGCACGGGCTGGACGTGACGGCCTGTGACAAGCTGACGCAGCCCGATGCGGAGCTTTTGGCGTTTCAGGCGCAGGGCGCGACGCTGAAGCTCGGCCCGGACTATTTGGAGAATTTGAGCGGCGATGTGGTGTTCCGCACGCCCGGGATGCACCCGAACCAGCCGGCAATTGCAAAGCTGCGCGAGGCAGGTGCGGTCATTACATCGGAGATGGAGGCGTTCTTTGAGGTCTGCCCCTGCCGCATCATCGCCGTGACCGGCTCCGACGGCAAAACGACCACAACCACGCTGATTACAGAGCTGCTCCGCCATGCGGGGCACCATGTCTATGTCGGCGGGAATATCGGCCAGCCGCTTCTGCCGCTGGCGGGCGAGATGACGGCGGGCGATATCGCCGTGCTGGAGCTCAGCTCGTTCCAGCTGATGACGATGACAGCCAGCCCCGCGATTGCGGTTGTCACGAATCTTGCGCCGAACCATCTCGATATCCACCGCGACATGGACGAGTACATTGCGGCAAAGGCGAACATCTTCCTGCATCAGAGCGAGGCGGGGGAGCTGGTTCTGAATCTGGATAACGGGATTACAAAGGGCTTTGCCGCGCAGGCAAAGGGGAGCGTCCGCTGGTTCTCCCGCCAGACGCGGCCGCAGAACGGCGTCTATCTGGACGGCGATACGATCTATCGTGCGGAGGGCGGGAAAAATACAAAGATTCTCACCCGCAATGATATCCTGCTGCCCGGCATCCACAACGTGGAGAACTATATGGCGGCGATCTGTGCGACGCGGAATCTGGTGTCGGATGACGATATCCGCGCGGTGGCGTCCTCCTTTGGCGGCGTGGAGCACCGGAT
>CAZYZQ010000161.1:0-3444 GCA_964652075.1 uncultured Oscillospiraceae bacterium | reverse complement strand
CTGGGCGGAGCGCCTGATCCCGGCCTGCGACATCTCCGAGCAGATCTCGCTCGCCTCCAAGGAGGCCAGCGGCACCGGCAACATGAAGTTCATGGCCAACGGCGCGGTGACGCTCGGCACGATGGACGGCGCAAACGTCGAGATCGCGGATCTCGTCGGCCCCGACAACATCTACACCTTCGGCGCGGGCAGCAATCAGGTCATCGAGCTGTACGCGCGCGGGGCAAAGGGGGAGCCGGGGCGCTACCGCCCGGATCTGTACAGCCTGCGCCCGGCGGTCAAGCCGCTGGTCGACTTTTTGCGCGACCCGGCGCTGACGGCGCTCGGCGACAAGGACGCCCTGACGGCGCTCTGGCGCGACCTGACCGAAAAGGACTGGTTCATGGCGCTGCTCGACGTTGAAGCCTACTGCGCCGCGCGCGACCGCGCCATCGCCGACTACGGCGACCGCGCGAAATGGGCGCAGAAGATGCTGGTCAACATTGCCCGCAGCGGCTATTTCTCCAGCGACCGCACGATTGCGGAATATAACCGGGATATCTGGCATCTGTCATAATACCGTACGCCCCACACGGCGCACAGCTTCGGCTGCGCGCCGTGTTTTTCACATGATATGCGGCGCGCGGATTGTATTTTTGCGAGAACCCGTACAATCTCCCCTAAGCATTTGGGAGCGTTTCCATGCGGGCCATTTAGCACAGCTTCTGTAATTTTACACAAAATTGACAAGCAGTCTTCGTGTGAATCGCTGATTTTTAGAAAAATCGCAGAAAAATGCTTGCAAATTTCCCGACAAGTGATAGAATGGAAACACAAGGAGATGGAAACGTTTCCAACTTTCAAACCGATAAGGAGGAACAACAATGAAAAAGAAATTGATCGCACTGCTTCTCGCTTGCCTGATGCTGGCCTCGATGCTGGTGGGCTGCGCGAAGAAGCAGCAGGGCTCCGTCTACTATCTGAACTTCAAGCCGGAGCAGAACGACGCATGGGTGGCGCTCGCCGAGGCGTACACCAAGGAGACCGGCGTTAAGGTTACGGTTGTCACCGCCGCCTCCGGTACCTACGAGGAGACGCTCCAGAGCGAAATGGGCAAATCCACGAAGCCGACCCTCTTCCAGGTCAACGGCCCCGTCGGCCTTGCCAACTGGAAGGACTACTGCTACGACCTGAAGGACGCGAAGGTCACGGGCGAGCTGACAAGCGACGCCTTTAAGCTCATGAACGGCGACGCCGTCGCGGGCATCGGCTACGTCATCGAGTCCTACGGCATCATCGTCAACACCGAGCTGCTCGGTCAGGCGGGCTACACCGTCGACGATATCAAGTCCTTCGCCGACCTGAAGCGCGTCACCGAGGACATCACCGCGCGCAAGGATGAGCTGGGCTTCGCGGCCTTTACCTCCGCCGGTATGGACGGCTCCTCCGACTGGCGCTTTAAGACCCACCTTGCCAACCTGCCGATCTACTTCGAGTATCAGGCGGACGGCATCAACTCCACCTCGGCCATCAAGGGCACTTACCTGAACAACTACAAGGACATCTGGGACCTGTACATCAACAACGCCACCTGCGATCCGAAGGATCTGGCGGGCAAGACCGGCAACGACGCCGAGTCCGAGTTCATCAACGGGCAGGCCGTCTTCTTCCAGAACGGTTCCTGGGAGTACGGCGCGCTGACTGGCGGCGGCATGACTGACGACCAGCTGGCCATGATCCCGATCTACATCGGCGTGGGCGACGAGGCCAATCAGGGCCTGTGCACCGGCACTGAGAACTACTGGTGTGTCAACAGCAAGGTCTCGCAGGCCGACATCGACGCGACCCTCGACTTTTTGGAGTGGTGCGTGACCAGCGAGGCGGGCACCAAGGCGATGGGCGAGGACATGGGCTTCGTCATCCCCTTCAAGAAGGCTGTTGAGCCGACCAACCTGTTCGTCAAGGAAGACGCCGAGATGACCGCCGCCGGCAAGACCCCGGTGAGCTGGAACTTCACGACCATGCCGTCCGAGCAGTGGAAGAACGACCTCGGCTCCGCGCTGACCGCCTATGCCGCCGGTACCGGCGACTGGGCCGCAGTCGAGACGGCCTTTGTCGACGGCTGGGCAAGCGAGTACCAGCTGGCAAACAACGGCTAATAGTTAGAATTCCGCAGTTCCACCCGGGGTGGGCTTCCCGCCCACCCCGGAGTTTTGATTGAAAGGGAGTGAATCCACGTGGAAAAAAGAATCAGAAAGTATTGGCCGATCTTCCTTCTGCCCACGTTTCTGGCCTTCTGCCTCGGGTTTATCTGGCCGTTTTTGCAGGGCGCGTATCTCTCGTTCTGTAAATTCATCACGATCGACGCGCCGGAGTGGAACGGGCTGGCCAACTATCTCTATGTCCTGAAGGACCCCGAATTCCTGCACGCCTTCGGCTTCAGCGCCGGCTTCACAATCGTCTCCATGATTATCATCAATGTGGCGGCGTTTGCCATCGCGCTGGCGCTGACGCGCGCGCTCAAGGGCACGAATATCTTCCGCTCGGTGTTCTTTATGCCGAACCTCGTCGGCGGCATCGTGCTCGGCTACATCTGGCAGATTTTGCTCAACTGCGTGCTCTCGCTGCTGCAAAAGCCGCTTCTGAGTCTTGACGCGACCTACGGCTTCTGGGGCCTTGTCATCCTCATGTGCTGGCAGCAGATCGGCTACATGATGATTATTTACATCGCGGGCCTGCAATCGATCTCCACGGACTATCTCGAGGCCGCGCGTATCGACGGCGCGACCGACTGGCAGATTCTCTGGAAGATCAAAATTCCGAACGTCATGCCGTCCATCACGATCTGCATGTTCCTGACGCTGACGAACGGCCTGAAGCTCTTTGACCAGAACCTCGCCCTGACGGGCGGCGAGCCGGCGCACATGTCCGAGGGCGTCGCGCTGAACATCTATCAGACCTTCTACGGCCGCTCCGGCTTGCAGTGGAAGGGCTACGGGCAGGCCAAGGCTGTGATCTTCTGCCTGCTGGTCATTGCCGTTTCGCTCATCCAGCTCCGTGTCACACGCTCCAGGGAGGTGCAGCAGTAATGAAACAGAAGAAAATCGGAAACACTGTCCTTACGGTCGTTCTCTCCGTCCTGAGCCTTGCCTGGATTTATCCGGTCTTCATGATCCTCATGAACTCCCTGAAAAAGGAGAGCGCCATCACGACGGCGGGCGCGTTCGATCTGCCCAATGCCGAGACGTTCGCGGGGCTTTCCAACTATCAGAACGCGCTCACGACGAAGGGCTTCCTGACCGCTTTTTGGTACACACTCGTCATCACCGTCACCTCCGTGGTGCTGATCCTGATCTGCTGCTCGATGTGCGCGTGGTTCATCACCCGCGTGAAGACGTGGTGGACGAAGGCGTGCTACTTCCTGTTCGTGTTCTCCATGGTCGTGCCGTTCCAGATGCTGATGTT
>CAZYZQ010000160.1:0-3463 GCA_964652075.1 uncultured Oscillospiraceae bacterium | reverse complement strand
GCTCAAGGCGCAGGATCTCGCCGCCGATGTACTTAAAGCCGGTCAGCGTCGCCTTTGTCCGGCAGCCGTAGGCCGCGCCGATGCGGTCGGCCATCGGGGTCGAAACAATGGAGCGCACGAATTCTGCGTTCTTCGGCAGATCGCCGCGGCGCACGCGGTTGTTCAGGATATAGTTCAGCAGCAGGCAGCCCAGCTCGTTGCCTGAAAGCTTCACAAAGCCGTCCTTGCTCGGAACAGCGACCGTGACGCGGTCGGCGTCCGGGTCGGTGCCGATGACAAGATCGGGCTTGACCGTCTCCGCCAGCTTGACGGCCTCAGCCAGCGCGGCGTCGGTCTCCGGGTTCGGATACGGGCAGGTCGTGAAGTCGCCGTCCGGCAGCTCCTGACACTTGACGATCTCCACATCCACGCCAAGGCGGCCGAGGATCGTGCGCACCGGCTTGTTGCCCGTGCCGTTGAGCGGCGTGTACAGAACCTTCAGGCCAGCCATCGGGATCAGCTTGCCGCAGAGGCTTTGACCGAGAACGGTCTGATAATAGCGCTCCCAGAGATCCATGCCGATATAGGCGACGATGCCTTCGGCCAGATAGTCGGCCAGAGCCTTGTCCGGCGCGGAGAAAATCGGGGTCTTGAGAATGGCGTCATAGACGATGGCGGCGGGCTCGTCGGTCATCTGGCAGCCGTCCGGGCCGTAGCACTTCATGCCATTGTACGTACCCGCGTTATGGCTTGCAGAGATCACGATGCCGCAGCCGCAGCCCAGATCACGCACGGCGAAGGACAGCATCGGCGTCGGCGCCAGCTCGTGGTACAGATAGACCTGCACACCCTCGCCGGCCAGCGCGGTCGCGCAGATCTCGGCAAAGAGCTGCGACTTATGGCGCGAGTCGTAGGCGATGGCGCAGGACTTCGGCAGATCGGTCGTATTCAGCCATGCGGCCAAGCCCTTTGCGGCGCGGCGGACGGTGTAGACGTTCATCCGGTTGATGCCGGCGCCCATCAGGCCGCGCATGCCGGCAGTGCCGAATTTCAGCACCTCGCAGAAGCGGGATTCAATCCCCTCCTGATCCTGCCGTATCGATTCCAGTTCCGCTGCCAGATCCGCAGGCATTTCTGCGGCTTTGGCGCACCAGCTTTGGTATTCTTCCATAAAAGACATAGCAAATTTTCTCCTTTTTCCACAATATAGACATAGCTATTAACGGATTAACCGTCACGCTATCAAAAAAGGCCGGTTTCGATGGGAAACGGCCTGTTTTTGCTGGATCAAACGTCCTTGATAATGGGGGAAGATTCCGCCGGGGCAGACTGCTGGCGGGAGAGCTCGTTGAATTTGGCACGGGCGTCCTTCAGCTGTGCAAGGGACGCAGCCACTGTGTCCTCTGTCTGCTTGAGCGCGTCGTCCATATACTGGTTTGTAACGCGGCGAAGCTCCCGGATGCGCTCCTGTGTCCGCTTTGAGATTTCCTCCGCCTCGGCCTGCGCCTGCTGGACAATCTCATCGCGGGAGACCATCTGCTTGGCGCGCGCTTCGGCCTGACGGCGCAGATCCTCCGCCTCTTTCTTGGCGTTTGTAATGATTTCGTTGCGGGATTCGACGATGGTTCTCGCCTGCTTCAGCTCCCCGGGGAGCTGGCTGCTGATCTCGTCGAGCAGATTGAGCACCTTGTCGCGCTCAACGACGCATTTGTCGTTGCCCAGAGGCAGGCTCCATGCGTCCTGTACCATTTCGTAGAGAATGCTGATCGATTCCTCAATTCCGTTCGCCATTGTGTCCTCCGATCCGGCTGGAAAAGCCGAAGTAGTTATGCATCCACGCGCCGGAAAACGGTCAGCACCGTCTTGCCGTAGCGGTAGTCGCGGGAACGTTCGAGTCCCGGCCAGTCGACCAACAGAGGCTTCCCGGCGGGCCGTTCTGTCATAATTATACCACGCTCTGAAAGAATGTCAATTTCCAATATGCTTTTCATCGCATTTTCCAGCGACTTTTCTGCATAGGGCGGATCAAGAAGCACGAGATCAAACCGTCTGCGGCAGCTGCGCAGATACGCGGCGTAGTCATTTTGGTATACTTCCGCATCGGCCTCGAGACGCGTATGACGGAGATTTTCACGGATAAGCGCCACCGCGTCGGCGCGCTCGTCGACAAAGACGGCGTGTGCCGCGCCGCGGCTGAGCGCCTCGATCCCAAGCTGGCCTGTGCCTGCGAAGAGATCAAGCACGGTTCTGCCTTCCAGTTCAAATTGCAGGATGTTGAACATCCCCTCTTTCACACGGTCGGTTGTGGGGCGCGTTTTAAGGCCCTCCGGCGTTTTCAGCTTCATGCCGCGGGCTTTTCCAGTGATCACTCGCATGGCGACTCCTCCTGATGGTAATGATGATAGACCGCGAGCGCCGCCGCGTGCGGCAACACCAGCTCCAGCGCCGGAACCTCCGCCTCGCGGATGGCGGTGAGCGTCTTAAAATGCCTGAGCAGCTGCTGCTTGCGCTTCTCCCCAATCCCGGGAATTTCGTCCAGCTCCGAGGCCTTCAGCCTGCGCGAGCGCAGCGTACGGTTGTATGTGATGGCAAAGCGGTGCGTCTCCTCCTGTATGCGCCCGATCAACGCAAAGACGGCCGGGAAGGCGGCAATGCCGATCTCCGCGCCATCCGGAGTGACCAGTGCGCGTGTGCGGTGGCGGTCGTCCTTTACCATGCCGTAGATGGGAATATCGGAAATCCCCATTCCGGCAAGCTCCTCACGGACGGTGTTCGCGTGGACGGTACCGCCGTCGATTAACAGCAGATCCGGGCGTTCCCGGAAGCCTGCGTCGTCTGCAAGGAAATGTGCGAAACGGCGGTGCAGCACCTGCCGCATGGCGCCGTAGTCGTCCTGATCCTCCATCCCCTCCAGCTTAAAGCGCTTGTAATCGCGCTTGCTCGGCTGGCCGTTGTCAAAGACAACCATGGACGCAACGATGTCCGTCCCCGCGAGGTTGGAAATGTCGTATGATTCCATCCGCCGCGGCGGTTCGGGCAGTGAGAGCATCTGCTGCAGGAGCGTCAGCGTTCCACTCAGGTGCTCCTGCCTGGTTGTGACGCGCTCTGCCTCCTCGCGGGCGTTCTTCCCGGCGAGGGCGACGAGCTGTGCGTTGTCGCCGCGCTGTGGCGTCCGGATATGCACACGCTTGCCGAGCTGCTGCAAGAGCAGCTGCTCAAACGGCGCCGCGTCGTCCATGACGCACGGCAGCAGGATCTGCTTCGGCGCAGCGCCGCGCGAGAGGTAATACTGCTTTACAAGCGTGGAAACCGCCTCCTCCGTGGAGTCGGAGATGGGGAGAATTTCATAGTCCTTGTCGATCAGGTTCCCGCCCGCATAGTGCAGCACCGAAAAGCACGCCTTTACCTCACTCTGATAATAGCCGACCACGTCTGTGTCGGCCAGTGTCCCGGCCGTGACGAGCTGCTGCTGCCCGAGCGCCTC
>CAZYZQ010000159.1:0-3473 GCA_964652075.1 uncultured Oscillospiraceae bacterium | reverse complement strand
CTGTAGCGCATGACGAAGCCGCACTCTTTCTCACCGCCGCCCATGGCCTTGACCTGCGGCAGCAGCTTTGCGCCGACGGTGGTGTCCTTCTCAATCTCGGCCGTGATCCAGTCGATGATCTCCGGGTTCGCGCCCGCCGCCTTGGCATTGTTGATCGCAATGTCGTTCGGGCGGTACTGGAAGATGCCGAAGTCCGGCGTGACGCCGACATACGGCGAATTGACGCGCGCACACATATCGAGATACCGCTGCGCCCACGGCACGGAGAAGTGCATCGGCGCGTGGATCTCCAGACCCATCTTGACGCCGTAGTACTCCGCGATCGGCGCGGACGCCTCAGCGACCTCCGCACGCACCGGGCACAGGACGCGGATGTTGTCAAAGCCCAGCCGCGCGGCGAGCTTCAGATCCTGCTCCATCTGCTGCACCTGCTCCTTGAGCGTCAGGATGCGGCCCTTGTAGAGCATGGAGTCGAGGAACGAGTCCATGCAGGTCGGCGTCGTGCCGTATTTCTGCATCAGATCCTTCCACCATGCAACGTCGTTGTCGCTGGGATTCGGGTAGCTGCCCACGGGCATCTGCTCGGCCAGCAGCTCAATGCCGGTCGCGCCCAGCTCTTCCGATACAAATTTGACACAGCCCTCCAGATCGATATTGCCGACATAGTAGCTGTCCTGCAGGCTGTAAAGTGATACGCCTCTTGTGATTGCCATGTTCTTCATCCTCCCTTTCATTAGCCGCCGGCCACGTTGCCGGTCACAACGCAGGAGACCGGGTGTGCGCCGCCCATGTAGGACACGCGGATCGAAACAATCGCCTCAACCCGGTGGGAAGACATCCAGAAGCCGTTCTTGCGCGGGACGAAGACCGTCGCCTTCTCGCCGAACTCCCAGCGCAGGGTCGTCATGGTCGCCATCTCATCGAAGGTGAACGTGCCGTCCTTGGTGGTGAAGGTCAGCACCTCTTTCGGATAGACCTCGTTGTCGTACTTGATCGTGATGTCCTCGACAAGGCTCAGGCAGACGCCGCGGTAATACGGGATGCGGAGCTTCACATTGAAGCCGACCGCGATGCCGTCTACAATGACGTCTTCGATGTCTCTGGGATCGAGCATCAGTTTTGCGTTCATGGAATCCTCTCCTTTTAGGTAAAATCATCTACTTTTATTATAAACGAGACAATGCCGCAGTACAAGTCACAAACACGCCAAAAAACCATACATTCTTTTGGCTACTATTCCCCCGAAAAAAATTTCCTCATACCTCTTGACACGTAATATTATGCGTTGTATAGTACAGCGTGAAAGGAGGTAATGCAAGTGGATGCACAACTCAAGCGCGGCGTGCTGGAGGCCTGCGTGCTCGCCGCGGCACTGCGGCAGGATTCCTACGGCTACCAGATCATCAAGGATCTCGAGCCTGTTATGCAGATCTCCGAATCCACGCTCTACCCCATTCTGAAGCGTCTGGAGGCCTCCGGCTGCCTGACGGTCTACTCGCAGGAGCACAACGGCCGCCTGCGAAAGTACTACCGCACCACCCCGGCCGGACGGGAACGCATCCAGGCATTTCAGGAGGAATGGCACACCATTTTGCAAGTCTATCACTATATAGAGGAGGAGATGCAGCGTGACAAAGGCTGAATTTTTATCATCGCTGGATCGCGCGTTGGCGCAGCTGCCGCTCGCGGAGCGGCAAAAGGCGCTGGATTACTATGAAGAAATTCTGGATGACCGGATGGAGGACGGCATGACCGAGGAGGACGCCGTCGCGTCCATGGAGCCGATCCCGCAGATTGCCCAGCAGGTGCTGGACGAGACGCCCCTGCCCGTTCTAATGAAAACCCGTGTCCAAAAGCCCGGCATGCCGCTGTGGCTGACGGTTCTGCTTCTTGTGCTGGGCAGCCCGGTCTGGCTGCCGCTGCTCATTGCCTTTGCTGTGGTTATTCTGGTGTTTTACCTCTGCATCTGGATCATAATCGGATGCGTCTGGATTGTCGGTGCAGCATTTGCGCTCTGTCTGCCGGGTGCTATCTGGAGCATCTTGATGATCCACCCGACCATGGTGCAGTTCCTGTTCCTGCTTGGAATCGGCTTTGCCGGGATTGGCGGCGCGCTGCTGCTGTTCTTCCCCATCAAGGCGCTCAGCGCCCAGCTCGTGCGCCTGACGGCATGGCTCGGCCGCCGCTGCAAGCGGATCTTTATCCGAAAGGAGAGAGGCTGATATGAACATGAAAAAGAAAATGGTTTTGCTGCTCGGCGTGGCGGCGCTGGTTGTCGGTCTTGGCCTGAGCGCCATCGCATGGGCCATCGGCGGCCCTGACGGCATCTCCACCGAGCACATCAGCGTCTATCAGGAGACGTTTGACGCTGCTGGGGTTCACGGCCTGCAAATTCAGTCTGAAAACGCCAGTGTCATCCTCCGCCCCGCCGAAGGCGACCGGATCGAAGTGGAATACACCCAGTCTGAGCAGTCCAGGGTCACATTCGAAACGCGGGACGGCGTGCTTTACATCACCGAAAAGACGGACTGGCGGCGCAGCTGGTTCGACCTCAATTTTACGTTTGACGCACGCTACATCGACATTTCTCTGCCGCCGGATCTGCTCGACGCTCTGACCGTTACAAGCACAAACGGCGATCTGTATTTCAGCCGCATGCAGGTGACAGACTCCGCGCGGCTGGAGACTGCAAACGGCGATATTTGCGCCGTTGCCTGCACCTTTGACGCGCTGGACGTCACCTCCACCAACGGCGAGATCCGCATGGGCAATCTGACCGTCGCCAATCGTCTCCAGACCCGCACAACCAACGGGGACGCTGTACTGGCCGACTTGGCGACAGGCGAGCTGATTTGCAGCTCCGTCAACGGCGACATCGCCCTTACAGGCTGTGAAGCCGAAATCTCCGTCTCCTGCTCCACGACAAACGGCGATATCAGTGCAAATCGTTTGTGTACCGCAAGCTGCCGGGTCGACAGCGTCAACGGCGAGATCGATTTTGAACTGGTCGGCCGCGCCACGGATTACAGCATCTCCACCGACTCCGTCAACGGTGACATCCGCTGTCCCGAGGGCAACGGCGGCGCAGATCAGCGCATCAACGTGAGCACCGTGAACGGCGATGTGCGCATCACATTTACCGAATAACGGCTTCCCAAACCGCCCGGATTGTGCTATGATCCTATCAGCACAATCCGGGCTTTTTTGATGGAGGTGAGTATATGCGCACGTTCTACACCTGTAAGGATATCGCAGGCGACTATGCGATTCTCGTCTCGGATGACGGCAACGAAAACCAGGTGGCCCTGGCCTTCCTGCCGCCGGAGATCGATGTAGGCTCCCGCCTTGTCCGTGAGGACTTTGATTGGGACATGGCCTGAAAAACGGCGCAGAACGATAAATCGGAATCTGAGGATGGAAAACAAAATGCAATATACATTTGAAGGAAAGAAAATAGTAGATGGAAACAGAAC
>CAZYZQ010000158.1:0-3520 GCA_964652075.1 uncultured Oscillospiraceae bacterium | reverse complement strand
CGCAGAACGGCAACCCCTGCAACTGCTGCGCGGCCTGCCGGGGCATCGACTCCGGCGCGTGCATGGATGTACTGGAGATCGACGCGGCGTCGAATAACGGCGTGGACAACGTCCGCGTGCTGCGCGACGACGCGATCTACACCCCGGCCGAGGTGCGGATGCGGGTGTATATCATCGACGAGGTGCATATGCTCTCTACGGCGGCGTTCAACGCGCTGCTGAAGATCATCGAGGAGCCGCCGGAGCACCTGCTGTTCATTCTGGCTACGACGGAGCTGAACAAGGTGCCGGCCACGATCCTCTCGCGCTGCCAGCGCTTTTCCTTCCGTCGGCTTTTGCCGGAGGATATTGCGGGCCGAATCCAGTACGTATCGTATACAGAGGGCATCGAGATTGCGCCGGAGGCTGTGAGCCTGCTGTCGCGTCTGGCCGACGGCGCGCTGCGCGACGGTATGAGCTTGCTCGATCAGTGCGCCTCCGCGACGGACGGCCCGGTGACGGCAGAGGTTGTCTATCGTGTGCTTGGCCTTGCGGGCGAGCAGCGGACGGCGGAGCTGATGCAGGCAATCGCCGATCACGACAGCGCGCGTGCGCTGGAGCTGTTTGCGGCGCTCTATTCCGGCGGCAAGGACACGGCGGCCATGCTGGGCGAGCTGACGGATCTGGCGCGGGATCTATTGGTGCTTAAAACCGCGCCGAAAAGCGGCGAGCGCCTCCTGACGACAATCTGCACGAAGGAGGAGCGCGACGCGCTGCTGCCTGCCTTCACGGCACCAGAGCTTTTGCGGGTCGTGGAGCTGTTGCAGCAGACGCTGGCGGGGTTTTCCAGAAGCGCGAACCGCCGCATCGACGCGGAGCTGTGTCTGATGCAGCTGTGCAGCGCGGAATTGCATCTCGACCTGCCTGCCGTGAACGCGCGGCTTGCAAGATTGGAGCAGGAGGTACGCGCGGGCGCGGTGCTGGCGCCGCGGCAGGCGCCTGCTGTGGCGCAGAAGCCGGAACCGGCAGCGCCCGCGGCGGAGCCTCCCGTGCCGGAGACGCCGCCCGCAGAGCCGGCTCCGCCGGTAGCGGATGACTTCTGGCCCGCGCTGAAGCAGCGCCTGAATGAGAGCCTGCAGCCGCCCGCGTCCGGTTTTTTCAAGCCGGATGCGCAGACGCAGGGGCGGATGCAGGGGGAGCATACGCTGCAAATCAGTGTAAAATCAGAATTTATGAGGACGATGCTCACCAGACCGGAGGTGTTGGAGGCTGTCCACACGGCGGCGGTCGCATTTTTGGGGCGGGACGTGCGCATCGATGTGACGGTCGGTATGACGTCGTCCGGAAATGCGGACCGGATGCAGGAGCTGCTGGAGTTCGGCGGCCGGCACCGCGATCTATTTGAGATGAAATAAGAAAAATTTTGGAGGCGATTTTCAATGGCAAAGGGCGGTTACCGCGGCGGTATGCCGATGAGCGGCGGCATGAACATGAATATGATGAAGCAGGCGCAGAAGATGCAGCAGGAGATGCTGCGGATGCAGGAGGAGATGGAGACCAAAACCTACTCCGCCACCGCCGGCGGCGGCATGGTGGAGGCGACGGTCAACGGCAAGCATGAGCTGACGGGGATTACGATCGATCCCGAGGCGGTTGATCCGGATGACGTCGAGATGCTGCAGGATCTTGTGATTGCCGCCGTCAATGAAGCGATGCGCGCGGCGGACAGCGCGGCGGCGCAGTCGATGTCGAAACTCACGGGTGGCCTGAATCTGGGCGGGCTGCTGTAATGCGCTATTTTCCCGCCGCGCTGGAGCGGCTGACGGAGCATTTTGCGCGCCTGCCGGGCATCGGCAGCAAAACGGCACAGCGGCTGGCGTTCCATGTGCTGGAGATGCCGCAGGAGGAGGCGGAGGACTTTGCCGAATCGATTCTGGAGGCGCGCCGCACCGTGCGGCCCTGTAAAATCTGCCAGAATCTGACGGACGCCGATATCTGCCCGATCTGCGACGATCCCACGCGCGACCATGGTACGATCTGCGTGGTGGCTGAGCCGAAGGACGTGATCGCCATCGAGCGGGCACGGGAGTACCGTGGGGTCTATCATGTGCTGCATGGCGTGATTTCGCCGCTGAACCATGTGGGGCCGGACGACATCCGCATCCGGGAGCTGCTTGCCCGCGTGGGCGGCGGAGAGGTGCGGGAGGTCATCATGGCCACGAACCCCGATACCGAGGGCGAGGCGACGGCGATGTACCTGTCCCGCCTGCTGCGCCCGCTGGAGATCCGCGTGACGCGGCTGGCCTACGGCATCCCGATGGGCAGTCAGGTCGAATATACGGATGAAGTGACCCTTCTGCGCGCACTGAAGGGCCGGCAGGATATCTGATTGGAGGCATTTTTATGAAAGTTATTTTGGTCAACGGCAGCTCCCGCGAGAATGGCTGTACCGCCACGGCGCTCGGCGAGATTGAGCGGACTTTGCAGGCAGAGGGCGTGGAGACGGAGCGGATCTTTATCGGCAACGCGCCAATTGCGGACTGCATGAACTGTAAAAAGTGCCGCGAGCTGGGCCGCTGTGTTTTGAACGACACCGTCAACGCCTTTGTCGAAAAGGCAAAGACGGCGGACGGGTTTGTGTTTGGCTCGCCGGTATACTACGCGCACCCGAGCGGGCGGCTTTTGTCGTTTATGGATCGGGCGTTCTATTCCGGCGGCGCGGCGTTCCGCCAGAAGCCGGCGGCGGCGGTGTTCTCCGCGCGCCGGGCCGGGACGACGGCGTCGATGGACGTTGTGAACAAGTACTTCACAATCTGCCAGATGCCTGTGGTCAGCTCGACCTACTGGAACGCTGTACATGGCAATGAGCCGTCCGAGGTGATGCAGGATGCGGAGGGGCTGAACACAATGCAAAACATTGGCCACAATATGGCGTGGCTGCTGCGTTGCATCGAGCTTGGCCGGCAGAACGGCATCAATGCGCCGGAAAATCAGAAGGTTTCGACGAATTTTATTCGCTGAGCTGCGCCCCGCTGCCGTTGGCGGCGGGGCATTTTCAATAGGAGGAAATCCAGATGGAATTACAATCGGGCCTTGTCGGGACGGCGCAGGTGGCCGTCACAAAGGAGAATACAGCGGCGCGCGTCGGCTCCGGCAGTCTGCCGGTGTTTGCAACGCCCGCCCTGGCGGCGGCACTGGAGCGCGCGGCCTGTAACGCGCTGGACGGTGCGTTGGAGGCGGGTACCACATCGGTTGGGACGCATCTTGATCTGTACCACGACGCGGCGACGCCGGTCGGCATGACCGTGACAGCAACGGCGCGGCTTACAGCGGTAGAGGGGCGGAAGCTGACCTTTGCACTCTCTGCGCACGACGGCGCCGAACAGATCGCCCACGGCACGCATGAGCGCTTTCTCGTCTTCTCAGAACGCTTTGTCCAGAAAGCAAACGCAAAACAGAAATAGCGAAGAACAGCAGCCCCGGATTTTGATATGCTCCCCCTATAGGAGACAGTGAAATAAGACACTGCTTCTATAGGGGG
>CAZYZQ010000157.1:0-3525 GCA_964652075.1 uncultured Oscillospiraceae bacterium | reverse complement strand
CGTCGGGTGGTTGTGCGTCTCATTCTTGAACAGCAGCAGCCACGGCTCCTTCTTCCCGTCAACGTCGACCTCAATTTTGACCGTGCAGGCGTTGATCTCGTCGGACTTGTCCAGCTTTTCAAGCTGGCCCGTCGCGGAGAGATAGCGCGCGGCAATCGTGCCGATGTCCATCAGGTTGATCTGGCGCGAACGGTTCAGCGCCTTGCGAACGGACAGATAGCGCTTATACGCCTGCTGCAGCATTTCGTCCTCAAACGTCACGCCGTCGATCGTTGTCAGGAAGGTCGTATGGCGGCAGTGATCGGACCAGTAGGTGTCGATCATGCGCAGTTCCGTGATTGTCGGGTCGCGATGGGATTCCTTGAAATAGTCCTGACAGAGGCTGATGTCATCCAGATCCATGGCAAAGCCATAGTGTGTCAGCATCTCACGCAGCTCATCGCGGGTTCTGCCGCAGAAGCCCGTGACGGTCTCCACCGTCTCCGGGATCTCATAGCTGGCGCGCAGCGTCTGGTACGGCGTAAGCTGCGCCTCGCAGCTCTCGACCGCGTTGATGACGTACTTTTTGACCTGCGCCACTTCCTCGTCCGTCAGGCTGCCATAGAGCAGATAGACCTTGGCCGAGCGCACCGTTGGGCGCTCGCACTGTGCAATCAGCTGGATGCACTGCGCAGCGGAATCCGCGCGCTGGTCAAACTGCCCCGGCAGGTATTCGACGGCAAACGCAACAGCGTCCGTCGTGTCCAGTGTGTCAAACTGGTTATCAACCTGTGGCTCGGAGAACACAGTTGTCCGGCAGGAATCAAACAGCTCCGGGTCGATATTTTCCACATCGTAGCGGTTGACCATGCGCAGGCGCTCCAGCCCCTCCAGATGCAGGAGTGTGCGCAGGTCGCTACACAGCTGCTCCGCCTCGGCCGCAAGGCCGGGCTTCTTCTCTACATAGACGCGATATACCATATCTTTACCTCCCTGCCTGCAAGGCACGCCTGCCAATATCGCGGCGATAATACGCGTTGCCGAACGACGTCTGCCCGACCGCCGCATAGGCGCGGTCGATGGCAGCAGGCAGCGTGTCTGCCGTCGCTGTGACGCCGAGCACGCGCCCGCCGTTCGTCTTCAAAACGCCGCCGTCCAGCTTTGCGCCCGCGACATAGGTCGTCACGTCCGCATCATCCGGCCGTAGCGTAATGGGATAGCCCTTTTCGTAGCTCTGCGGGTAGCCCTCGGACGCCATGACCACGCAGCAGGCGCTCTTCTCTGAGAAGCGCACCATCTCCGGCTCCAGCGTTCCGCTGGAGACCGCCTGCATGATCGTCAGCAAATCGGATTCCAGCAGCGGCAACACAACCTGCGTCTCCGGGTCGCCGAAACGGCAGTTGTACTCGATGACCTTCGGGCCGTCCTTTGTAATCATCAGTCCAAAGTACAGGCAGCCGCGGAACGTGCGGCCCTCATTGTTCATGGCCTCCATCGTCGGCAGGAAGATCTCCCGCATGCAACGGTCTGCCACTTCTTTTGTATAATACGGGTTTGGGGCAACCGTGCCCATACCGCCGGTGTTCAGCCCCTGATCGCCGTCGTGTGCGCGCTTATGATCCATACTGGACACCATCGGCACAAGCGTTTTGCCGTCCGTAAACGAGAGAACCGACACCTCGGGTCCCTCCAAAAACTCCTCGATTACGACGCGCGCGCCGCTGTCGCCGAAGATGCGCCCCTCCATCATGGAACGCACTGCCGCCTCGGCCTCCTCGTGCGTCTGCGCGATGATAACGCCCTTGCCGAGCGCAAGCCCGTCCGCCTTGACGACCGTCGGGACAGGCGCGGTCTTCACGTATTCCAGCGCCTTGTCCATCTCCGTAAAGACCTCGTAGGCGGCTGTCGGGATGCCGTATTTCTTCATCAGTTCCTTCGAGAACACCTTGCTGCCCTCGATAATGGCGGCGTTTTTCTTCGGGCCGAAGCACGGGATGCCGGCCTCGTTCAGCGCGTCGACCGCGCCGAGCACCAGCGGATCGTCCGGCGCGACAACCGCAAAGTCGATGGCCTGCTCTTTCGCAAACGCCACAATGGCCGGAATGTCCTTTGCGCCGATGTCCACACAGGTTGCGTCCGCCGCAATGCCGCCGTTGCCGGGCAATGCGAAAATTTCCGAAACAGCGGGGTTTTTACGCAGCGCCTTAATGATGGCGTGCTCGCGCCCGCCACCGCCGACTACTAAGAGTTTCATCCCTGTTTCCTCTCTTTCTGGATCCGTTTTGAGACCAGCTCCGCCGCGCGCGGCAGGAGCTTCCACTCCGCCTGCTCCATCACGCGGCGCTGGAGCTTCTCCGGCGTGTCGCCGGTGTGAACCTGTACGGCCTTTTGCAGAATAATCTCGCCGCCGTCCGGGATCTCGTTGACGTAGTGCACCGTCGCGCCCGTGACCTTGACGCCGTATGCCAGCGCCGCCTCGTGGACGTGCAGGCCGTAAAAGCCCTTACCGCCGAACGACGGCAGCAGCGCCGGGTGAATATTGATGATCCGTCTGGGATACTTTTTGACAAAATCCGCGCTCAGAATGCGCATAAAGCCTGCGAGAATGATCAGTTCAATCCCCGCTTCGTCCAGAAGCGCGCACAGCGCGCGCTCAAAGTCCTCCTGCGCCGGATACTGCGCGCGTGTCAGCGCGGCAGTCTGAATATTGTGGCGTCTGGCCCGCTCCAGCGCAAACGCGGTCTCATTGTTTGAGATCACGCGGACAATTTTCCCGCTCTTGAGAACCCCTGCGTCCTGCGCATCGAGCAGCGCCTGCAAATTTGTGCCGCCGCCGGACACCAGCACGGCGATCCGTGTCTGCCCGCTCAGCACAGCTGCATCCTCACGTCGCTGCGGCAGACGCTGCCGCAGATGTAGGCGTCCTCTCCTGCCTCGCGCAGCACCTGCACGGCCTTCTCGGCCTCGTCCTGCGAGACAATGGCCGTCATGCCGACGCCCATGTTGTAGACGTTGAACATCTCGCGCTCCGGCACGTCGCCGAGCTTCTGCAGAAGGCTGAAAATCGGCAGGATCTTCAAGGTCTTCTTCTCGATCCGTGCACCAAGGCCCTCGGGCAGCGCGCGCGGGATATTCTCATAGAAGCCGCCGCCGGTGATATGCGCCACGCTCTTGACCGTCACCTCGTCCATCAGCTTCAGGATGGCCTTGACATAGATGCGCGTCGGCGTAAGCAGTGTCTCGCCGATCGACTGCTCGCCCAGCTCCGGGAAGTGAGCGCGGAAGTCCGTGCCGGAGTCGGCCAGAATCTTGCGCACGAGCGAAAAGCCGTTGGAGTGGACGCCGGTCGAGGGCAGCGCAATGATCGCATCGCCCTCGGCGACGCTCTCCGGGCGCAGCATCTTTTCCCGGTCGACAATGCCGACCGCAAAGCCCGCGAGGTCGTACTCGTCCTCGGGCATCAGACCCGGGTGCTCGGCCGTCTCGCCGCCGATCAGCGCGCAGCCCGCCTGCACGCAGCCCTCGGCCACACCGGCGACCAGCTCC
>CAZYZQ010000156.1:0-3605 GCA_964652075.1 uncultured Oscillospiraceae bacterium | reverse complement strand
CAGTATCTTCCCGATCTAATCGGTGCGCCGCACTTTCCGCAGGATACCCTTATCGGGGATTCTTCCGGAAAGCTCAGCTTTTCCTCCCTTGCCCAATTAAAATAATACTGCTTGATGAAACTCCGCAGGCCTTGGCTACCTCCTCAATTTTGGCGGTAGGGTGCTCGCCGATATATTCCTTAACCGTTTCAAGCTGCTCATCCTGCTTTTTCAGGCAGTTGGGGCAGATGTATCTTCCTCCTATGCTGTTAAACATATGTCCGCAGCTTTTGCAAATCCTTACATTCATAATTCATCCTCACTTTCATTGCAAATTTTGTTTATATAGAAAATCGGCAAACTTCCTGGTTGAAGTTTGCCGATTTTTGGTACGCCAGAGAGGACTTGAACCCCCGACACCCAGAACCGGAATCTGGTGCTCTATCCAACTGAGCTACTGGCGCTTACGCTGGATAGTATAGCAGGTTTTTCCCGGTTTGTAAAGTCCTTTTTCCCCAACTCAGGCGCGCAGCGGGAAAGCCGCAAGGCCCGGATAGACCGCCGCAGCGCCCAGCGCCTCCTCGATACGGAGCAGGCGGTTATACTTCGCCGTGCGCTCGGCCCGGCTGGGCGCGCCGGTCTTGATCTGGCAGGTGTTCAGCGCGACGGCAAGGTCTGCAATCGTGGTGTCCTCCGTCTCGCCGGAGCGGTGGGAGGCAATGGCCGTGTACCCGGCCGCGTGCGCCATCTGGATGGCCTCCAATGTCTCGGTGAGCGTTCCGATCTGGTTCGGCTTGATCAGAATCGAGTTGGCGCAGCCTGTATTGATGCCGCGCGCAAGGCGCTGCGTATTTGTGACAAACAGATCGTCACCGACGAGCTGGACACGGATTCCCAGCGCCTTTGTCAGGCGCTGCCAGCCCTCCCAGTCCTCCTCGTCCAGCCCGTCCTCAAGTGAGAGGATCGGGTAAGCGCCGCAAAGCTGCTCCCAGTGCCCACAGAGGGACTCCGAGGTATAAATCACGCCGGATTTCGGCAAACGGTACTGCCCTGTCTGCTCCGTTTTCCATTCGCTCGCGGCCGCGTCAAGCGCAAGATAGATATCCGTGCCGGGCTGGTAACCCGCGTCGGAGATGGCGTCCAGAATCAGCTCGATGGCCGCCTCATCGGAGGCCAGATCCGGCGCAAAGCCGCCTTCGTCCCCGACCGACGTTGCAAGGCCGCGCGCTGTGAGATTTTTCTTCAACGTGTGAAACACCTCGGCGCACCAGCGCAGCGCCTCACGGAAGCTCGGCGCACCGGCGGGAACGATCATAAACTCCTGTATATCAACATTGTTGGCCGCATGCGCGCCGCCGTTCAGGATGTTCATCATCGGCACAGGCAGATATCTGGCCGCCGCGCCGCCGAGGAAGCGATAGAGCGGCACGCGCTGCGCCGTGGCGGCGGCACGCGCGCAGGCAATCGAAACCGCCAGAATCGCGTTTGCCCCCAGCTTGGACTTGTCCGGCGTGCCGTCCGCCTCGCACAGGATGCGGTCAACCATGCAGAGATCTGTGGGATCAACGCCGGCCAGCGCTCTGTGGAGCACCGTGTTAATATGCTTCACAGCCTTGCCGACGCCCTTGCCGCCATAACGCGTTTTGTCGCCGTCCCGCAGCTCCAGCGCCTCAAACTCGCCGGTTGAAGCGCCGCTGGGCGCAGCGGCCCGCGCCGCGACGCCGCTTGCGAGCACGACCTCTGCCTCCACTGTCGGGTTGCCGCGCGAATCCAGAATTTCGCGGCCAAATACCGCTTTGATTTCTTCCATTCTCTTGCCGTCCTTTCCGGGTTTTTCCATAGGTTGCCCGGTTTGTGGGCGTTTTATGTGGGCAAACGGGAGAATTTACGGTTTGCGGTTGTGATTTTGCCGGAACTGTGCTATACTTGGCATGAAAAAGCAGATTGCGAGGGATGCATGGATGGCGGAACCTTTTACAAAATTCCGTTCGTCGCTGAACGGGTTCCATCGCGGCGACGTGGTCGCCTATGTGGAGCAGAGCGCCCGGCAGGCGGCGGCGCAGACGAAGGCGCTGCAGGAGCAGCTGGACGAGGCAAATCGCCGTGCCGCAGCGCTGGAGGATGAAATTGAGACGCTCCGGCAGCAGGCAGCGGCTCTTGAAGAAGAGAAAGCCGCGCTGCAACAGGCGCTCGCGGCCGCCATGGAGGCGCCACAGGCTGCGCCGGAGGCGCAAGCCCCGGCACCCGAGGACTGGGGCGCGGAGGAGCTGGCGGCCTACCGGCGCGCAGAGGCCGTGGAACGGCTGGCAATGGAACGCGCCGCCGCGCTGTCGCGGCAGACCACATCGATACTGGCGGCGGCGAATGCGCGCTTCCAGTGTGCAGGCAGCGATGTTGCCGCACGGTGCGCGGAGCTGGCGGCGCTGCTTGAGCAGCTGCAGGGCGCGCTTGGTGAAATCGACGCGACGTACCACGACGCGGCTGTGCAGCTTGCGGCAATGGAACCGGCTGGGGAAAACACCGGCGAAAATTCATAAAAATGGCGAAAAAAAATGCGCGGTTTAGAAAACCGCGCATTTTTTATTATCTTAGTATGCAACACCCCAGTAGACCATCTTCTTTGCGGGACGGCCGCAGATCGGGCAGGTGTCAGCCAGATGCTCCTGCGCGAAGGGGACACAGCGGGAGGTCATGCCCGCCTCCTCCTTCATGCGGATCTCGCAGGCCTCATCGCCGCACCACATGGTCTTGATAAATCCGCCCTTCTCCTGCTGGATCTGCTTGGCTTCCTCCAGCGAGTAGGCTGCGAAGGTGTTCTCCTCCAGATTCTTCTTGGCCTTCGCAAACAGGCCGTTGTGAACCGCATCCAGCATGGCGGCAACCGTCTGCTCGATGCCGTCCAGGCTGACGAAGGTCTTCTCGCCGTTGTCGCGGCGGACGAGAACGCACTGGTTCTTTTCGATATCCTTCGGTCCCAGCTCAAGGCGCAGCGGCACGCCCTTCATCTCGTACTCGGCAAACTTCCAGCCGGGCGAATTGTCGGAGTCGTCCATCTTGACACGGATGCCCGCCTGCTGCAGGCGCGCAAGCACGGCGCGGTTGGCGTCCAATACGCCGTCCTTATGCATCGCAACGGGAATGACAACCACCTGCACCGGCGCGACACGCGGGGGCAGCACAAGGCCGTTGTTGTCGCCGTGCGTCATGATAATACCGCCGATCAGGCGGGTGGAGACGCCCCAGCTCGTCTGGAACGGATAGTGCGGCAGATTGTCCTTGCCGGCGAAGGTGATGTCAAACGCACGCGCGAAGCCGTCGCCAAAGTAGTGGCTGGTGCCGGCCTGCAGGGCCTTCTTGTCATGCATCATGCACTCGACGCAGTACGTTTCCTCCGCGCCGTTGAACTTCTCCTTGTCGGTCTTCTGGCCGCGCGTGACGGGCATCGCCAGCACGTTCTCGCAGAAGTCGGCGTAGACGTTCAGCATCCGCTGCGTCTCCTCGCGCGCCTCGGCCTCCGTTGCGTGCATGGTGTGCCCCTCCTGCCACAGGAACTCGCGGTGGCGCAGGAACGGACGGCTCGTCTTCTCCCAGCGCAGGACGCTGCACCACTGGTTGTACAGCTTGGG
>CAZYZQ010000155.1:0-3629 GCA_964652075.1 uncultured Oscillospiraceae bacterium | reverse complement strand
ATTACCATAACGCGACCCTTGCGCTTAATGATCTTGCATTTGTCGCACATGGGTTTCACGGACGGTCTTACCTTCATACTGTACAACCTCCATATGAGACAGTGTCTCTACTTACTTCTCCACGTGATCCTGCCGCGCTTGAGATCGTAGGGCGACATCTGGACTGTCACCTTGTCGCCAGGCAGAATCTTGATAAAGTTCATCCGGAGCTTCCCGGAGATGTGTGCCAAAATGGTGTGGCCGTTGCCGATGTCAACGGAGAACATCGCATTCGGCAGTGCATCTGTGACGATGCCCTCAAGTTCGATTACGTCGTCTTTTGCCAAAGTTTTGGTCCCCCTTGGTTACATGACAGGTTTGTTTGTGGCCAGAACGGCCAACGCTTTTCGTAATTCGCTGTTGAGTATCTTGTCGCCGTTGCGGATCTTCGCGGCAACTCTGGAATCCTTCCAGGGTACTCTAGCGGCGTGCTTACTTTTCTTCCGCTTCGGATGTTCCACTGTGCGTCCACGTCCGTCTGCAAGTAGCAGGTACTCGCCGTCTGTCGCCAGCACGAAGAAGTACTGCCCCCTGTCATGCCCGGCCGTTGACTGCACAATATCTGATTTGGAAATATCCATGCTAGAGCCCCCGGACGACAGTCAGGATCTCCGGATCGCCGTCTGTAATGAGCACAGTATTTTCATAATGTGCCGCCAGCTTGCCATCCGCTGTGACGGTCGTCCATTTGTCCTTGAGTACGCGCACCTCATACGTGCCGGCGCATACCATCGGTTCCACGGCGAGCGTCATATTTTTCACCAGTCTCGGTCCTCTTCCCGGAGGGCCGAAATTCGGCACTTCAGGTTCCTCATGAAGGTTCGCACCGACGCCGTGACCTACGAAGCTGCGAACAACAGAAAAACCGTTCTGCTCCACATACGTCTGTACCGCATGGGAGATATCGGAAACGCGATTGCCCGCACGGGCGAAGGCGATGCCCCGGTAGAAGCTCTCCTCCGTCACGTCGATCAGCCGCTGCGCCTCCGGCGAGATCTTTCCGCAGGCATAGGTTCCGGCGCAATCGCCTGTGAACCCATGCCATTTCGCGCCCAGATCCAGACTCACAATGTCGCCCTCCGCCAGCTTCCGGTGATCCGGAATGCCGTGAATGACGACCTCGTTGACCGAGATGCAGACGGACGCGGGAAACCCGCCGTAGTGCAGAAACGTCGGCGTTGCCCCGTGGGAGCGGATAAACTTGCTCACTTCCCGGTCGATCTCCAGTGTTGAAACGCCAGGCTCTACCATTTCGCGCGCGAGCGCGCGCGCTGCCGCGGTAATTTCACAGGCCTTGCGCATAATCTGAAGTTCCGACTCGTTCTTTACTGGGATCATTTTTCCACTCCCAGTGCTCGCAGAATATCCGCGTTCGCGTTTTCAATCGGCTGGTTGCCTTCCACGCACTTGAGGATGCCGAGCTTCTCATAGAAGCCCTTCAGTGCCTCCGTCTCCGCGTGATACACCTTCAGGCGGTTTTTCACCGTCTCGGGTGCGTCGTCCTTGCGGATGACGAGCTCACCGCCGCAGGCGTCGCAGACACCCTCATGCTTCGGCGGGTTTGCCGTGACGTGGTAGCTGGCGCCGCAGGCGGCGCAGACGCGCCGGCCGGTCATCCGCTTTTCGATAATCGCGTCATCGATCTCAATGGACACAACCGCGTCCATGCGGATTCCCTTGTCCTCCAGCGCCTGCGCCTGCGGGATCGTGCGGGGCATACCATCCAGGATATACCCATTCGCACAATCCGGCTGCGCAACGCGCTCAGCCACAATGCCAATGACCACTTCGTCCGGGACGAGCTGCCCGGCGTCCATGAATCTTTTGGCCTCAAGACCGACTTTGGTCTCGTTCTTAATTGCCTCGCGCAGGATGTTTCCTGTTGAGATCGTGGGGATCGAAAGCTTTTCCGCAAGGATCTCAGCCTGTGTGCCCTTTCCGGCGCCGGGCGCACCCAACAGAATCAGTTTCATGCTTTCTCCTCCAACTCAGCGCAGGAAGCCCTTGTAGTGCCGCATCAGCATCTGCGCCTCCAAAGCCTGCGACGTCTCAAGTGCAACACCGACAACGATGATGACCGACGTGCCGCCAATGGCCAGCGACTGGATTCCGATGGCACTGCCAAGGATGATCGGCAGAACCGCAACAATGCCGAGGTAAAGCGCACCGAACAGGGTGATCTTGTTGATAACCTTGGCGATGAAGTCGGCCGTCGGCTTGCCCGGGCGGAAGCCGGGGATGAAGCCGCCGTTCTTCTTCAGATTGTTGGAGACCTCGATCGGATTATACTGGATCGTCGCGTAGAAGTAGCTGAACGCGATGATCAGCAGGAAATAGAAGACTGCGTAAACCGCGCACTGGGGGCTGAAGATATACTTGTACAGCCAGTGCTGCTGTTTTCCCATGAAGGCAACGACGGTTGCAGGCAGCGACGCGATCGACTGGGCAAAGATGATCGGCAGGACGCCGGACATATTCACCTTGATCGGCAGATGCGTGCTCTGGCCGCCATACATCTTCCGGCCGACGACGCGCTTGGCGTACTGCACAGGGATCCTGCGCTCTGCGTCGGTGATGAAGATGATGAAGGCGATCAGAATCACTGCGCCGACAACCAGCAGCAATGCTGCCCACCAAGCCAGGCCGCCGCCAGCGATGTTCTGGATCATCGAGCTGACCATGGACGGGATCCGGGAGATGATGCTTGCAAACAGGATCATCGAAATACCATTGCCGATGCCGAATTCCGTGATCTGCTCGCCGAGCCACATCAGGAAGACGGAGCCGGCGGTGAAGGTCAGGATGATCACGACCGCGCTCAGGAAGCCGTCATGGCCGGCCTGCAGCGTGCCGTAGTTCCGCATCATGACATAGTAGGCAAAGCCCATCAGCAGGCCAAGGCCCAGTGTGACATAGCGGGTGATGCTGGCGATCTTACGTTTGCCCTCCTCGCCGCCATCCTTGGCCAGCCGCTCCAGCGCGGGGATCGCGATGGAGAGCAGCTGGATGATGATGGAGGAGTTGATATACGGCTGGATGGACAGTGCAAAGACCGTTGCTTCCGAGAATGCGTTGCCGGACATTGCGTCGTACAGGCCAAGCACCGTATTGGAAAGCTGCATACTGAACACCTGCGTGAGGCTTTCAATATCAACATACGGCACCGGGACGGCGTTGCCGACACGGTAGATCAGAAGAATCAGAAGGGTGAAAAGGATCTTCTTCCGCAGCTCTGGAATTTTCCAGGCATTACGAAGTGTCGACAGCACTTTACACCACCTCGGCCTTTCCACCTGCCTGTTCAATTTTTGCCTTTGCTGCCTCGGAGAAGGCCGCAGCCTTCACGGTCAGCTTCTTTGTCAGGTTGCCGTTGGAGAGCACCTTCAGGCCGTTGGGGCAGGAATCGATCACACCGCTTTCGATCAGCGCAGCCGCATCGACGACGGTGCCGTCCTCAAAGCGGTTGAGCGATGCGACGTTGATCGCAGTCAACGGCTTTGCAAAGATGTTGTTGAAGCCGCGCTTCGGGACACGGCGGGCCAGCGGCATCTGGCCGCCTTCAAATCCCGCGCGGATCTTGCCGCCGGAAC
>CAZYZQ010000154.1:0-3682 GCA_964652075.1 uncultured Oscillospiraceae bacterium | reverse complement strand
TTTCGATCCATTTCTCACCCGCTCTCGCGAGCGCTTGCATATAATACCAGATCATGCCCCTCTTGTCAAGCTGTTTTTTTCAAAATTTCCGAAAAATTCTGCTACTTGAAGAATTTGGGAATCTATGCTACTGTATTACCAAGATGCTTTGCGCCTTTTGAAAGGAGAAACCGGACATGCCGATTAAAATTTCAGACTCCCTGCCGGCGCGCGCGGTACTTGAGGGTGAGCGCATCTTCGTGATGACGGAATACCGCGCGCTGCATCAGGACATCCGCCCGCTGAGCGTTCTGATTCTGAACCTGATGCCGACCAAGATTGTCACCGAGATCCAGCTTATGCGCAAGCTCAGCAATACGCCGCTGCAAATTGATGTGGATCTGCTCTACACCTCCTCCTATGATTCGCGCCATACGGATCGTGAGTATCTCGCTTCTTTCTACACGACCTTCGACGAGATTCGGGAGAAGCGCTACGACGGCATGATTATCACCGGCGCACCTGTGGAAAATATGTCCTTCTCAGATGTGGACTACTGGCCGGAGTTGTGCGAGATCATGGAATGGTCGAAGACGCACGTGTTCTCCACGCTGCATCTGTGCTGGGGCGCGCAGGCCGGTTTGTACTATCATTATGGAATTGACAAGCGTCCGCTGCCGCAGAAGATGTTTGGCATCTTTTCGCACCGGGTGCTCGATCCCACCTGCCCGCTGTTCCGTGGCTTCGACGATGTGTTCACCGCGCCCCATTCACGCCACACGGAAGTTCCGGCTTCGGCAATCGAAGCAAATCCCGATCTGACGCTGCTTGCCGTCTCGGACGAAGCCGGCGTTTTCGCCTGCGCTGGGAAGAGTGGGCGGCAGATCTTCGTCATGGGGCATCCGGAGTACGACGCCTATACGCTCGCGTCGGAGTATAATCGGGATGTCAAGCGCGGCCTGCCGATCGAAGTGCCGCGTCACTACTTCCCTGACGACGATCCGACGCAGGAGCCGATCGTCACCTGGCGCGCCAATGCGCAGCTGCTTTACACCAACTGGCTCAATTACTATGTCTATCAAACGACGCCGTATGACCTGCGGGATCTGGAGGAATAAACGATATGTTCTGACAGACAGGCACAGGGCGTTTCCATCACCATCCGCCCTTACCGCGATGCAGATTTTCCGCGCATCGCACAGATTCACGACGCCGCACGGAAAAACGAGCTGGCGCTGGCCAGACTGGACGGCGCGTTTCTACCGCTCTCCATCGCCGCTGAACGGGAGGAGCTGTTCTCGTACCAACTGTATGTAGCGGAATACAACGGCGTGGTTGCCGGGTTTATCGCCTTTACGGAGGAGGAACTGGCGTGGCTGTATGTAGACGTCGCCCTCTCACGGCGCGGCATCGGACGCAGCCTGCTGCAATTCGCCCTGCCGCGCGCCCGGCAGGATGCGGAGATAGAAGTCCTTGCCGGAAATACGCCTGCCATCTCCCTTTACACCTCCTGTGGATTTCAGATTGTTGAAACACTTTCGGGCCACATGCCCGGCAACGAAGCCTATGCCGTCACCGTTCATGTGATGCGCCGCCCAACCGCTTATTCCGCTCATTCCGCCCCACTGTGTTAAATCAAGCATAGAACAGTATCCGCTTTCAGGTCCCATGCATCCCATATTTTCAAAGAGAAACGGCGTGACTTTGGCCACGCCGTTTCTTTATATCTGTTCATCCAATTACGGCCGCCTGCCCCGCGGGATGCAGGCCGGTTCATTTGCCAGACTTGCCGGATTCCATCGCTTCCCAGCGCTTCTTAAAGGTGTAGGCAGCGTCCTTGGGCTGGCGGTTCCGGCTGAATACACCCTTTCTGTTACCGTTGACACGGGAGGTGCCCTCGCCGGTCTGGAAGTCGGCAAAGTTCCATGCCAGCTCACCCTGTACGAAATCGTATGCGTCAAACACGGAGAAGTTCAGCTCCATGTATTCGACCTGATATTCCTGCGACCACATCACGCTCGGCAGCTTATGCTCGGTGGGAACGGTATCCGTGCCGAATTCCGTGAAGACAAACGGCTTGTTCAGGTTCAGCGAAGCCCACTGATCCATCTCCTCATAGAACTCCTGCTTTGCAATGCTGATCTCCGTGCCGCCCTTGATATACCAGCCGTAGTAGCGATTCAGGGAGATGAAATCGCAGAGCGGATAGCATTTGCAGCTGTCCGGGCCGCTGCTCTTCTCAAGCGCCATGGTTCTCGGGCGCTTCTGCAGATCCAGCGCGTGTGCCGCTTCAAACAGATCCTTGAAGTACAGATTGGCCTTTTCGGAGCAGGTCTGCGCCTCGTTGGCAATGCTCCACGCAATGACGGACGGGTGATTCTTATCGCGCGTAATCATCTCAGTCAGCTGCATCAGGTGGTTCTGCTTCAGCGCCTCGATGTTCTCGGTTTCATAGAAGTCCTGCTGTGAGCCGCCGGATGCTGCCACAAGGAAGCTCCATTCATGGGCAACCATGCCGACGCCCGGCACTTCGTCGATAATCAGGAAGCCCTCGCGGTCTGCAATCTGATACCACTCGTCCGCATATGGATAGTGGCTGGTGCGGAAGCAGTTTGCCCCAATCCATTTCATGCACTCGAAATCTCGTTTTGCAATCGCCCAGTTGAAGCCCTTGCCGATAATCTCGGCATCCTCGTGCTTGCCGAAGCCCTTCAGGTACACCGGCTCGCCGTTCAGCAGAATGCGGGTTCCGTCAATTTGGATCATGCGGATGCCAATTTGCGCTTCATACTGATCCAGAATCCGTTCACCGTCCCGAATGGTCAGCACCAGCGTATAGAGATAGGCATGATGAATGCGCCACAGCTTTGCATTTTTAACAAAAAGTGCCCCGGTCGCCCCGTCGCACTGCGCGACGGTCTTCCCATCCGCGTCCCGCAGCTCCGCAAAAACCGGATTGGTTCCGTTCGTTTTAACGCAGTAATGTACGATCGCATCCTTGCCCTGCAGCGTGAAGTCAGTATCATAATCCGTAATTGCTTCAAGCGGGGTATGAACCAGCTGGACGCCGCGATGAATCCCGCCGTAGTTGTAGAAATCAAAGAACGGGACACTGTACTTTCTTCCGTCCGGCAGAGTTTTCGACTTCCCGCAGGGCAGGCAGCGCAGTGTGAGCTCGTTGTTCGCTTTGACCGTCAGAATGTTTTTCTCACCCCGCTTGGCGGCGGCTGTGATATCCGCAACAACCGGAAGGAAGCCGCCGTCATGGGTACAGACCTTTACGCCGTTGCAGTACACCGTCGCATGATGGGCGATGCTGCCGAAGCGGACGCAAATACATCCGTTCCACTCGGCCGGGATCTGCACAGTGGTCTGATACCAGAAATCGCCCGTGTAATCCCGCTCCTCATGAGTCGTAAAGAGATCGGAAAAGCTGGCAGAAATCGGCATAAAAATCGGATCGGGCAGTTTGTTCTGCCAGTTGTTTTCCTCACCGATTGCACCGGGATCGAACTGAAAATCCCACATGCCGTCCAGCGGCACAGAAAAGCGGCAGGAATTTGATACAGGATAGAGCTGTGATTGATTTAATTTCATGTTGTCCACCTTTCCTCTTGAATCAGTGATTTTTTATCTATTCTCGTACAATTACCGCTGCACTCTCCCCGAGCCGTCGCCGCCCGCGAGTTTTTCGACCTCAGCC
>CAZYZQ010000153.1:0-3740 GCA_964652075.1 uncultured Oscillospiraceae bacterium | reverse complement strand
TGCTGTTCCTCCGCTCAAATTCGCATTGTGTGTACACACATTATTGTACATGGAGACAGCACAATTGTCAAGAAGCTGATCTGAATTTATGCTGCTGAATGTGTAACTTTTTGTGGGCAAGCGACAATCGGCGTTTTTGGAAGGTCAAATGTACCACTCATCGAAAGGACTGCTGATCGAGTTTACTGATTCGTGTGTGTTTTCACGGAAAAGCCAGCTGTCAAACTCGCTGGCAAATGGTGTTTACTCTGGAGCGATTCGCTGTTTCATAGGGAAATCAGCACGGAAATGGCAACTATTTTGCTCATTTCATTTTCCTTGGCTTATAGAGCCATTTTCGAGAGTTCCGCCCCAAGAACGAGCAGCGGCGTCCAGCCGAAGCCAGACGCCGCTGTTCGCTTTCCAATCCCGCCAAACAGAATGCCGTGATTCGTAATTCTTGATGGTTTACTGTCTTACGAGCACTCCGCTAATCGGCGGCGTTTTCGAGTTGATAATTTAGAAGCTTAGACCTCGTTGTCGTAGTGGATGACGCCGAACGGAGTCTCCTGATCGAGGACTGCCATGGACTTGGACATGCCGACGATCTCGTCCGCTGTGACCTCGCGGCCCAGCTCGCTGGACAGGAAAAGGCCGTCGGTCAGCTTCAGGAACTCCAGCGCGATCGCCGGGGTGTTGTAGCGTGCCGGACGGTCGTCTTCGCCGTCGCCCATAACGCCTTCCTTGTAGGCCAGCCACATGACCTGGTTGTCGTCGTACAGGCTGATCTCCGGATGGACGCGCGCGTCGATGAGGGAGTTGTCCCACACGTTCAGGTCGACCTTCATGTCGCGGCCGTCCTTGGCGTAGTCGCCGTAGAAGGTCAGATCCGGGTTGCCGGACATGATCTCGGCAGCGTTGGCATTGGCCGCCTTGGCGAACGGGCCGCCGGCGGTGTCGGCGCGGAGGACTTCCAGGCCGCCCTTGGAGCCGAGGATGTAGGTCTTCATATGGTCGTCGATATTCGCGGCGGAGGTGCCGAGAATCTGCATGTTGAAGCCGTTCTCGAACTTGGCCAGCGCGCAGCCGAGATCCTCGACCGTGAAGCCTGCCGGGTTCGTGATGAGCTTGTCCTCATACTCGAGGCCGCGGGTTGCGAAACCGGAGACGCTCTTCAGTTCCGGCATGCCGCACACGTACAGCAGCTGGGAGATGAGGTAGACGCCCAGATCGATCAGCGGGCCATGGCCAGCCCACTTCTTGGTGTAGAAGTCGGTGGTGAACTGGGGCAGATCGTAGCCCGGACGGCGGCGATGGGAAACCATCGTCAGGTTGGCGTAGTACAGCTTGCCCAGATCGCCGTTCGCGATCATGTCGCGCGCAACGCGGGTCTGCGCGTTCATCAGGGAGCTGATCTGCACATGGAACTTGCGGCCCAGCTTCTTGGCGGCATCGATCATCATCTTGCCATCGGCGTAGGTCGCGGCCATCGGCTTCTCGCAGTAGCAGTCGAAGCCGGCCTTCATGACGGCGATGGAGACGGACGCATGCAGGTTGTTGTGGACGCAGACGTCGATCGTATCCAAATCGTCGCGCTTGAGCATCTCACGGAAGTCTGCGTAGCAGTTCTCCTCGGGGATGTTATACTTCTCGGCAAACGCCTTCAGCACATCGGGCTGGATTTCAGAAACAGCGACGACTTCGGCATTCGGGCAATGGGTATAAATGGTCATATGGCGGTGGGCAATCATGCCGGTGCCAATGATACCAACGCGAATCTTGTTCATTGGAATCTCCTCCTACATTATAAAACTCATGCCAATTCGGCATATTTATTCTACATGAAAGCAGGCCCGTTTTCAATCGTCGGAATACCCAATTTCCTTTTGTCTATTTTAGGAGGTTGTACTAAAAAATCCGCCGTGCGCTGCACGGCGGATTGCTTCAGCTCTCGAGCTGTCGGCCGAGGAAGGCCGCGACGGTGGAGGCGAGCTTCTGGTCGGTTTCGTCAAACTGCGCGCCCTCCTCCGGCGCAAGGAGCAGGACGCTGCCCATCAGGTCGCCCTCGGCCAGAATCGGCTCGGCCACGCCGATGGTATAGGCGCTGCCCTCCACAACCGCGACCGGCTGCCCCTCCGCCTGCCGGAGCACATGCTTGCGATCTGTCATCAGCTGTTGCAGCTGCGCGCTCGTGCGCTTTTCCAGCAGCTCACGCCGCGGCGCGCCGCACACGGCGATGATGGAGTCGCGGTCCGCAATCGCTGCGATGCGGCCCGTGTTCTTCCCGATGGCCTCGCAGATCTGCCCGGCAAACTCCGTCAGGTCTCCCATCGGTGAATACTTCTTAAAGATCACCTCGCCGTTCTTTTCCGTATAAATCTCCAGCGGGTCGCCCTCGCGGATATGCAGCGTGCGGCGGATCTCCTTGGGGATGACGATGCGGCCGAGTTCGTCGATTCTTCTCACAATGCCTGTTGCTTTCATTCCTTTTCCTCCAACTTTCTTCTGAAAGTATGATCATTTTTGACCTTCCTAGTATCTTTCTTCCGGGCCATTTTATACCTTGCGCGCCGCTGCCAGCATTTGGCGCGGCGGGTTTTATTGTGGCTGCAAACTTTTCCATTCAGAAAAGCCGGAGAGTTTGTCTTTGGAAGGGGATGCGTTGGAAGTGGTTAAAAGAAAATATGCAGGTTTTTGGCAAAGGTGGAAGCTCCTCCTATTTTCTTTCGCCGGTGCTGCGAGGGATTACCGGATGGTTTTGCAGTAGCGCAGGAGCATTGCCGCAACCTCGGCGCGCGCGGCGGGAATTTGGAAATTTCCGCTGCGTGCCTTTTGAGGTATTGCTTCCTCCGTTTTATCAGGTATAATCTATTCAAATCTTGTAGCATGGAGGCGCATATTATGGAAAAACGTGCATTGTGTTCGGAGCAGATTACGGCCTATGTCCAGCATCTCTGCCGGGAGGAACGCAGCCCCGCGACGGTGGAAAAATACCTGCGGGATATTCTGGCCTTTGCCGCCTGGCTGGACGGCGGCGACGTCACCAAGGAGGCCGTGGCGGCGTGGAAGGAGCAACTGTTGACCGTGAAAGCCGCGGCCACGGTCAACGGGGCGCTGGCGGCGCTCAACGGCCTGTTCCGCTTCCTCGGCTGGGAGGAGTGCCGGGTGCGTTCCCTCCGGGTGCAGCGGCGGCTGTTCCGCGACGGCAAGCGGGAGCTGACACGCGGCGACTATGAGCGGCTGGTCGCCGCGGCGCAGACGCGCGGGCAGGAGCGGCTGGTGCTGCTCATGGAGACAATCTGCGCCACCGGCATCCGCGTCAGCGAGGTGCAGTACATCACGGTCGAGGCCGCGCAGCGGGGACGGACGGAGATCGCGCTCAAGGGCAAGATCCGCACAATCATCCTCCCGGCCAAGCTCTGCCGCAAGCTTTTGAAATACGCCAAACAGCAAAAAACCGCCTCCGGCGAGATTTTTCTCACCAGAAACGGAAAACCGCTCTCCCGCCGCCAGATCTGGACGGAGATGAAAGCGATCTGTAAATATGCGAATGTAGAGCCGTCCAAGGTCTTCCCGCACAACCTGCGCCACCTGTTCGCCACGGCGTTTTACCGGGCGTGCAAGGACATTGCGAAGCTGGCGGATGTGTTGGGGCACAGCTCCATCGAGACGACGCGCATCTATCTTCTGACCTCCGGGGCGGAGCACCAGAAAGAGCTGGATCGCCTCCGGCTTGTATCATAGACAAATTTCATATTCTG
>CAZYZQ010000152.1:0-3741 GCA_964652075.1 uncultured Oscillospiraceae bacterium | reverse complement strand
GCAGGTCACCCCAAAGTGGCCGGCGGGGAAGTAAGGCTCGAGTTCTTCATACGTACGTTTGATCATGAGAAACATTCCTTTCATTTTTCGCAGTTTTCCTCCGCAGGACACCGGGAACCCGCCATCCCGCGCGGATTTTTTCGCTCATATAAAGTATAAATTAATCTGCCCATTTCTGCAATACCCACTGAGGGGTTAGCAAATAACGAAATGGGAATTGTTTCTCTGTCTAAAACCACGAAACTGTTGTGCAGTTTTTATAAAACTGCATTCTTTGTTTTGTCATTCTATCCAAAAATCAGTTCAGAATTGGCGAAACCGTCCAATTCCATCCACAAAAATTTGTGATTGTTTCAAAAAAGCTGTTGCAAAGGTAATTCGCAGATGGTAAAATAAGAAACGAAGAAGGAAGGAGTGGTGTTCCATGCATCTGTCAAAAGGACAACTCAATAACAACCCCTATCATTACATTCTGCACTGCATCGGCGGAAAATGGAAAATGACGCTGCTGCACGGAATGCATGTCTATGGCGCAATCCGCTTTAATCAGACGCTCAAAACGCTTCCGATCTCCGAAAAAGTGCTCGCCCAGCAGCTCAAGGAGCTGACGGAGGACGGCCTTGCCGAGCGCGTCGTCTATGACACGACGCCGCAGAAGGTGGAGTACACCCTGACGCGGGCCGGCCAGCGCCTGATCCCCGCAATGGACATGCTCTACGCCTGGGCGATCAACCGGATGCAGGAGACCGGCGTCAGCATCGACGAGGATGCCTTCGAAATCCACGACGAAGCCCGCTACCGTCAGGCCCTGCGCCGCATCGAGCAGGATTCCAACACAAAATAACGCAGCAATCCCCACCGCATAAGAAAGTAATTTGAGAGGGCCAACCACATTCGTAAAATAAAGCAGGGCGTGAAAGGCAGCAGTGCCTTTCACGCCCTCTTTTTCTGTGCAAATTCATACTTCCGCCAGATTGATGACGGTCTTTTTCTGCCTGTACGCGTATCTGACTGATGCAAACGCGCCGCAATGTCGGGCTGATACACTTCACGATGGCCCAAAAATGTGTAAGTAGTCATGGCTGCCTCCTATCGGGTATACCCAATATTAGAGCATATTCTATGCCCATTATATCGAGCATAATAAGAATATGCAAGATGGTTGGGAGGCGCTCTATGATTGTCTATACCCCTCTTTGGGAAACGCTGAAGAAAAAGGGTCTCTCCACCTACACTCTGAGAGTGAAATTTCAGATAAGTGGGAGCACCGTACAGCGTTTACGTAAGAATCTATCCGTTTCCACAAATACTTTGGATGATCTGTGTAATCTGCTGGACTGCTCTCTTTCAGAAATCGTGGAGCACATTCCAGACGGACAATCAGCAGAAGAAGTCGTGAACGAACATGGAACTTGATTACAAATCAATCGGCAAGCGAATCAAAATCGCACGGATTCAGGCCGACCTTACGCAGGAGCGTCTGGCTGAAAGCGTAAGTGTTTCACCATCCCACATGAGCAACATTGAAACCGGCACAACCCGCGTCAGCCTGACACTGCTTGTGGCCATCGCCAATGCCCTGTCCGTCACACTGGACGATCTTCTTTGCGATAACATAAAAACGGCGCGGGTACCGTTCGAAAAGGACATCGCCGCTATTCTTGAAGACTGCGATGAATATGAAATCCGCATGATTGCAGACATGGCGCAGGCATTAAAAGATACACTGCGTAGGGATGAATATCTACGCAATAATAAATGACAGCAAAAGCGCGCCCATTCTCGTGAGAGAACGGGCGCGCTTTTGGTTTATGCGTTGTCAGTCGCCGAAGCTGATGCCCAGAAGGCGGGCTTCCACAATGATGTCGGACGTCGGCGGGACGGTTTTCAGCTTCCCGGCGACCTCGCTGAGCGGAACGCTTGTCACCTGCCGGTCGCGGATGGCGACCATGCGGCCGAATTCACCCTTGTCGATCAGCACCGCCGCCATCGTGCCAAGGCGGGAGGACAGAACGCGGTCATACGCATCCGGCGTGCCGCCGCGCTGCATATGGCCCGGGACTGTCACACGAACCTCCTGCCCGGTCGCCTCCGTGATCTGTGCGGCGATCTCATAGGAGATGGACGGGTACTTCTTCTGCATATCCGCCACCCGCTTTTTGTAGTCCTTCTTGCTCAGCTCGGCGTCCGCCTTGCTGAGCGCGCCCTCGGCAACGGCGATGATGGTGAAGCCGTGGCCGGAGTCATGCCGCTTCTCAACGGCCGCGACAATTTTCTCGATATCATATGGAATTTCCGGAATCAGGATGATATCCGCGCCGCCCGCGATGCCCGCGTTCAGCGTCAGCCAGCCCGCGCCGTGCCCCATGATCTCCACCACAAAGACCCGGTTGTGCGACGCGGCTGTCGTATGGATGCAGTCGATCACGTTTGTAGCAATGTCAACCGCGCTCTGGAAGCCGAAGGTCATATCCGTGCCCCAGAGGTCGTTGTCAATGGTCTTGGGCAGGCCGATGACGTTCAGCCCCTCTTCCGAGAGCAGGTTGGCCGTCTTCTGGCTGCCATTGCCGCCGAGGACAACCAGCGCGTCGAGCTTCAGATTTGCATAGTTGTTCTTCATCGCCGCGACCTTGTCCATGCCGTTTGCGTCCGGCTCGCGCATCTTCTTGAACGGCTGGCGGCTCGTGCCGAGGATGGTGCCGCCGCGGGTGAGGATGCCGGAAAAGTCAAGCGGCGTCAGCTTGCGGTAGTCGTTGTACATCAGGCCCTTGTAGCCGTCGATAAAGCCGTAGATCTGCACCTGATCGCCGTACATCTGGTACAGCGCCTTGGCCGCGCCGCGCATCGTCGCGTTCAGCGCCTGGCAGTCTCCGCCGCTGGTGAGCATACCAATTCGTTTCATGGGGTCTCCTCCTTTGTAATGGTGTCTCTTTTATTACTATAGCACATTTTGGCGCGGATGCAAACACAGTTTTCCGGCAATTTAAACGAATCTCGCTGAAAAAAACTGTCAAAACAGACGACGCCGCCCCGCACGAGCTGTGCGGGGCGGCGTTTTCATTTAATTCCCGGCTGCCACGACCCGGACTTTTCCGCCCGCGTCATAGTAGACCGTCAGATTATTGGAGAAGGCGCGGCAGGCGTCGAGGCTCCCGAACCATGTGCCCGAGACAGCGCTGCAGCACTGCACCGATTCGCTAACCGGCATTGTCATCCCGCCGTAGGTGAAATACGTCTGGCCGTTGACCGTGCTGAACGCGGAGCGCGGCACATTCTTAATCGCCGTGAGCGTCGTGTGGTGCACCACGTAGCCGGACTTCGTCGCGGACATCACCAAGCCACCCGCCACATTGCTGGGCATCGTCGCACTGGTCAGGCCGGAGACGCCGCCGGCGCCGTTCTCAATCGAGGCTGTGCCGTACTGCATCTCCATCTCGCCTGTCACGGTGTCGGCCTCAAAGTAAAGCATGCCGTAGGTGTAGCAGTCGCCGGTCGCGTCGTTGAGCAGGATGGCGTCCACAATGCCGTCGCTGTCGGTGTGGTAGTAGTAGACATCATCCGCCGGGATCGTATGCAGTGCCAGCGACGCGACATTGCGCTCCTCCACGGCGCTGTTGCCGTAGCCGAG
Source organism: uncultured Oscillospiraceae bacterium (assembly GCA_964652075.1). Lineage (GTDB taxonomy): Bacteria > Bacillota > Clostridia > Oscillospirales > Oscillospiraceae > CAZYZQ01. The sequence goes on along the minus strand of CAZYZQ010000152.1, from coordinate 113 downwards.
CGAGCGCACCTGCTCGTAGACCTTGACGGTCGGGCTGACGGTCAGGCTACCGAGCTTGCCGCCCTCAATATTCCACGCGCCGTTCGGGCACACGCTGCCGGTCTGCGTCAGGC
>CAZYZQ010000151.1:0-3860 GCA_964652075.1 uncultured Oscillospiraceae bacterium | reverse complement strand
CGTTGCGGCCCTTCGGGCCAAGGGTGACCTTTACGGTATTGGCGAGCTGGTCGATACCGGACTGGAGCGCCTTGCGCGCTTCCTCGCCATAGATAATCTGCTTCGACATAGTTTCGTACCTCCTGAATTAGTCTACGATTGCCAGAATGTCGCTCTGACGGACGATGGTGTAGGTGACATCGTCGATCTTGACCTCGGTGCCCGCGTACTTGGCGCAGACGACCTTCTGGCCGGGCTTCACGGTCATCACAACCTCCGCCCCGTCCACCATGCCGCCGGGGCCGACGGAGACGACCTCGCAGAACGCGGGCTTCTCCTGGTTGGCAGTGGAGAGGATGATGCCGGACTTGGTGGTTTCTTCCGCTTCGGCCGCCTTGAGCACAACGCGGTCAGCCATCGGAGTCAGTTTCATAAGTGGTTCCTCCTAATCTGATACGGCGGCAAAGCCGCCTTTGTTTATGTGATTGGGTTAGCACTCGAGAGCACTGAGTGCTAACGCTGCCATTATAATAGTCCAATTCCTCCGGTTTGTCAAGAGCATCCGGGGAAAGATTTGGAGTTTTTTTGCACGACACGGCACGACAAATTTCTGCAAACAAAACCCGCGCCTTCAAAAAGGCGCGGGTTCAGACCGTATCTGATTCAGGGTGCCGGGAACTTGCTCTTGAGCGCGGCGTTCTCCGGGAAAGCCAACGCCCACAGCCGGGGCATCCGGTGCGACATCTCGGACACCTGCCCGGCCAGCTCCGGCGGCAGGGTCTCACGCCCCTTTAAGTATCCCCAGAAAATGGACAGATACGCATAGGCGAGCATCCGCGTCTCGGGATCATCGGACTGGGTGCAGCGGGCGAGCAGAACTTCCTGCCGCAGAAGCCCCTCCGACGTCTGGTCGCACCACGCGCGCACTGCGCCGGCCAGCGGGTCAATGGGGTCCAGAGATGTCAGCAGGGCGCTGTTTTCTTTCAGGAACGAGGGAAAATGGTAGTTGTATGGATATCTGATACGGCACAGAAGGAGTTTGATCAGCACACGTTGATCTGTCGGGTTCTGCGCATACAGCGAAGCGTAGACTTCCTGCACCGTTTCGGGGGGTAATCCCCAGAAGATAAAGCCATGAGGCCATTCCTCCGTTAAATCAGTGCCCCAGACTCCATAAAGACCTCCACCGGCCAGAAAGTCGTACAGGCAGCAGTCTGCCCACCGCTCCCACCACGCGGGCGAGTCCATCCGGTGCTGCTCCAGAAGGGCGAACGCCTCGGCGTATTGGCCGGTCTCAAACAGCATGGTATCCACCTGCTGCATCAGCGCCTGCTCCTGCTGCGCCATCCGATGCTCGGCGAACGCCAGCAGACAGACGGCGATCAGCAGCAGTGCAGCGGCTTGCAGCAGGTGGCTGCGTAATATCCTGCGACGCATCGCGGCTCCCACCTCTCTATCTGGTGTGAGTCCATCCTATCATAAAATTAGATAATTGTCAACCTAATCCACAGAAAAAGACTCAGAAATACATATACAGGTCGCACTTGATCATACCATTGTAGAGCTTGCGCTTCTTCTTCGCGCGCTGGCCGAAGTACTTCTCGAACTCCGGTTCTGAGGTGATGATGTATTTGTTCCAGCCGTCCGCGCCGCGCAGGTGGCGGCCGAACTGTGCGTAGAGCTGCTGCGCGCTGCGCTGTTCGAGCAGGCGCTCGCCATAGGGCGGATTCGAGACGAGCACGCCGCGTTCGCCCGGCAGGGGTCGCCGCGTGGCGTCGGCCTCGTCGATTGTGATGACGTCACCGACCTCCGCTTTTTTGACGTTGGAGCGGGCGATGGCCACGCTCTTCGGGTCGTTGTCGCTGCCGAGGATGCGGTATTCGCCGTGGAACTCCGCGTCAAGGGCCTCGCTACGCGCCTGCTGCCAGAGCTGGGGCGGGAAGCACGCCCATTTCTGCGAGGAGAAGTTCCGGCCGAGGCCGGGCGCGCGGTTTTTGGCGATCAGCGCCGCCTCGATGCAGATTGTGCCGCTGCCGCAGAAGGGATCGTAGAAGGTATCGCGCCCCCGGTAGTGCGCCAGCGTGACCATCGCGGCGGCAAGCGTCTCGCGCAGCGGCGCGTCGTTGCCGACGGCCCGGTAGCCGCGCTTGTGCAGCCCCGCGCCGGAGGTGTCGAGGAAAATCTCGGCCATATCCTGCATAATAGAGAACTGGAGCTGATAGACCGGCCCCGTCTCCGGCAGCCAGCCGAGGTGGTACACGCGCCCGAGGCGGTCGACCGCCGCCTTTTTGATGATCGACTGGCAGTCCGGCACCGAGTGCAGCTGGCTGTTCAGGCAGTGGCCCTTGACGGGGAACGCGCCGTCCTTCGGGATGAACCGCTCGAGCGGCAGCGCCTTGACGCCCTGGTACAGCTCCTCAAAGCTTCTGGCCGGGAACGCGCCGAGGCGCAGCAGTACGCGCTCGCCCATGCGCAGCCGCACATTGGCGCGCGCCGCGTCGCCAAGGCCGCCGTCAAAGAGCACGCGGCCGTTCTCCACGCGCACCTGCTGCATCTGTAACCGGCGCAGCTCATCGCCCACAAGGCCCTCCAGACCGAATAAGCACGGGACAGAAAACGTCAAATTCTCCATTTTTTCAAGCTCCTGATGATGTTTTTTCTCAGTATAGCGGACTTTTTCGCAAAAAGCAATTCTATTTTGTAGGAAGTATATACGCGGGGGCTGAAATGTTGTGTAGTTTTGCTAATCGATATCCATTGACTTATTCGCGAGCTATGTTATAATGGAAGCGTGGATCCCAACATGGAAGCCCCAGATTTTCCGGAAATATGGGATTATTTGAGAATGAGGTGAAACATTATGGGGATTATGGTATACATCTGGCTCGGTGCGCTCGTCCTGTTCGGCATTGCCGAGGCGGCGACGGCGGGGCTTGTTTCCCTCTGGTTTGCAGGCGGCGCGCTGGCCGCGCTCATCGCAAGCCTGCTGCACGCGCCGCTGTGGGCGCAGGTTCTGATTTTTGTCGTGGTTTCCGCGGCGCTGCTCGCAGCGCTCCGGCCGTTGGCCAGGAAGCTGCTCGGAAGCCGCCGCCCGGAGCCGACGAACGCCGACCGCGCCATCGGGAAGACCGCGATCGTCACCGAGGAGATCGACAACCTGACCGGCCGCGGCGCGGTCAAGATCAGCGGCGTTGAGTGGACCGCGCGCAGCGATTCGGCGGAGAAGATCCCCGCCGGGGCGCTTGTCACGGTGCTGGCCATCGAGGGCGCAAAGGTGCGCGTCACACCGGCGCAGACGCCCGTCGCATAAAGACGCAGACACATCCATACAATAAATAATATGTAGAAAGGAAGAACACAATGATTGCCATTTATGTCCTGATTGCCGTTGCAGTCCTGCTGCTCATCGTCATCGTCTCCAACCTGCACATCGTCAAGCAGTCGCAGGCCTATGTCATCGAGCGTCTCGGCGCGTTCCACACGGTCTGGGAGGTCGGCCTGCATTTCAAAATCCCGTTCATTGAGCGGGTCGCGAAAAAGGTCAGCCTGAAGGAGCAGGTCGCGGATTTCCCGCCCCAGCCGGTCATCACGCGCGACAACGTCACGATGCAGATCGACACGGTGCTCTATTTCCAGATCACCGACCCGAAGCTCTACACCTACGGCGTCGAGCTGCCGATGTCGGCCATCGAGAACCTGACCGCCACCACGCTGCGTAACATCATTGGCGACCTCGAGCTGGACCAGTCGCTGACCTCGCGCGATATCATCAACAGCAAAATGCGCACGATCCTCGACGAGGCGACCGACCCATGGGGCATCAAGGTCAACCGCGTGGAGCTGAAAAACATCATCCCGCCGCGTGAGATTCAGGACGCGAT
>CAZYZQ010000150.1:0-3863 GCA_964652075.1 uncultured Oscillospiraceae bacterium | reverse complement strand
CTACTACATCCGCGAGGCGCTGCGCACGCAGAGCCCCAAGGTGATCTTTGTGGAGCTGACGGGGCTGTACTACAATCAATATACGAGCTTTACAAAGGCCAATGTGGACTATATGCCGTTCTCGTGGAACCGGCTGCAGGCGACGCTGCACGCGGCGGAGCCGGCGCAGCGCTTCGGCCTGCTGGTTCCGGCCTTCAACTACCATGACCGCTGGCGCAGCATTTCCAAGGCGGAGATTGCGCAGCGGCTGCGCGGCTATGCGCCGGACGATCTGGCGGGCTACACGTTCCTGACCGAATTCAAGGAGATGATGGAGGTTACGGAGCGCGCCCTGCCGGACGCTGCATATGCGGAAAATCTGGAATATTTCGGGAAGATTGTGTCACTGTGTGAGGAGAAGGGGATTACCCTGATTCCCTATATCGCGCCGGGCTATTCGCGCATCCCGGCGGACAAACTGGAAAGGATGCGCACGGATATTGAAGCGCTGGGGCTGTCCATTCTGGACTGCAACGATTGCTTTGCGGACTTCGGGTTTGACCCGGCGCAGGATTTCTACGACACGCTGCACACGAACTGCTTCGGTGCGGAGAAGTTCTCCCGCTGGCTCGGGCAGTATTTCCGGGCGCAGGGCGTGGAATCCACCGGCCGCGCGGACGCGGCACGCTGGGACGCCAGAGCGGAGACATTTGAGAAAAGGCTGCGCGATGCGCAGCCGGAGCCTGTTGGATAGAAAGAGCCGCCGCGCCGCCATGTTTTGGCGGTGCGGCGGTTTCCTACTGCAAAAGCACACGAGGGAACGGTTATGAGATGTATGCTTTCAGCTCCTCTAAAAATTCCTGATAGTCCGCATCAGACCAGTAGAAGGTCAGTTCCTCCTCGGAATAGTCCTCCGATCTGTCGCACATAAACCTGCTGCCGATGTCGTATCCGAATCTTCGCAGCACCGCTTCGGCAAATCAGACCGTGAGCGCGGAGGTCAGGCAGGTGATCTCCTGCAAAGAGAAATCCGGATAGATCAAAACTGCGTATTTTCTCATCAGGTCAATCCTTGATAAATTCCATGTCGGCGTGCGGAATTCCGCCCTCGTCAGACACATATCGTTCCACTTTCATATGCAGGTCGTATTTTTCCCGAAGTGCCTTGATTTTTGCCATCATGGGAGAAGCGTGGTGTACATCCAGTGCGTGCTGATCTTCCCAGCTATCGATTAAAAGCACGGTTTCTGTATGCTCCATAGGGAAATAGTATTCATATCTGAGGTTTCCGGCTTCTGCACGAATGTCACGGACAACGCCGCTTGAAGTCATTTCTTCTGCAAATTTTTTGGCATTTCCATTTGTGCCGCTGTAATAGATATTCACGGTAATAGACATATCATCGCCCCTTTTTTGGTTCCAATTTGCTATGTGGCTGCCTGCACCAAGTATACCATGCTTCTAACTCTCTGTCTACAAATGCAAGGGAAGCGGAACAAAACCCCCGCGCCGTTCTCCGGCGCGGGGGTCGTTTCATGCCATGTCAGAACGCCTGCTTGGCGTTGTAGGTCACGAGGCGCTCGAGGACGGTGGCGACCTGCGCGCGGGTGGCGGTGCCCTGCGGGGAGAGCTTGGTGGAGCTGGTGCCGCTGAGGATGCCCGCACCGACCGTCCACGACAGCGCGTCCTGCGCGAAGGCGCTGACGTCGGACGCGTCCGTGTAGCCGCGCAGCGAGGCGGTTTCCGTGGTCTGGTGGCCGCAGGCGCGTTCGTAGCGGTACAGCAGGCAGGCCAGCTGCTCGCGCGTGACGGGGTCGTTCGGCTCGAACTTGTTGGCGAACAGCCCGGCGAGGATGCCCTCCTGATTGGCCCATGCGACGGCGGGGCCGAACCAGTCGCTCTCTTCCACGTCGGTAAAGCCGGTCGAGCCAGTGGACTCCGGCGAGCCGGCGAGCCGCCAGAGAACCGTCAGGATCATGGAGCGGGTCATCGCCTCGTCAGGCGAGAAGGTCGTCTTCGACGTGCCGTTGAAGAGCCCGTGCGAGGTGACGAACGCGACGGCGCTTTCATACCAGCTGCCGGAGGAGACGTCATCGAACGACTTCGCGGCGGTGATGATCTGTACCTGACAGCTGCCGGGCACGGGGATGTAGATGAGCGAATCCGTCACGACGGACTGCGGGATGATTTCAACGGTGGTGCCCGTGATGATGGCGGCGACGTCGCCCTCCGGCGCGTCGTCCATCGTCAGCACGACGCCGCCGTCCACGGTCGGGACGAGCTTGCCGTCGGCCAGAATGGAGAGCGTCAGCGTGTTGTTCTTCCGGGCGGTCTGGATGGACAGGTGCTGGGAGGTGCGGCGGTTGAGATCAGCGAGCGCGGCCACAGGGAGCAGCACGCGCGGCGTCTCGCCGGCGGTGGGAACAGGGGTCGGTTCGGGGTCCGGCTCTGGTTCAGGCTCCGGCTCGGGGTCCGGCTCCGGCTCCTCGGACGGAACCGGGGAGGCGGGGGCCGTCAGCCCGCTGAGCGAGGGATAGGCGTTCGTGCCCTGCGTCCAGATCAGGTGGCCGCTGTTGTTGGAGATCCAGGTGTTCAGGCCGCGCAGGACGGCGGAGGCGTCCGTGCCGACCGCGCCGTAGTTTGCAAACGCGGTTGTGACGTCCTTGGTGTCGGCGGTGGTGCCGATGCCGTAGTGGCCCGTGGGGGCGGCACCCGTGCGGTAGTAGCAGCCCTTGACGCTGCCGCCCGAGGCGGCGGCCACCGCGCCGACCGCGCCCGTGCCGCTCACGGAGCCGGTGACGAGGCAGTTCTCGATGACGCCGGACTTCGTGCAGTAGCCCGCCGCGCCTCCGATGTAGCTGCCGCCGGAGACGGCGACGTCGGAGACGGCGTTTTGCAGCGTGCCGTTGTTGTAGCCAACGAGGCCGCCGACGTAGCTGCTCGACGTGCCGGTGACGCTGCCGGTGGCGGCGCAGTCCTGCACGGTGCCGTAGTTGTTGCCGAGGATCGCGCCGGAGACGGTGTGGTCGCCCGTCATGACGACGTTCGACGCGCAGCTCGTGATCACGGCCTTGGCCGCGCTGCCGACGACGCCGCCGGCGGAGGTGTTGTTGTAGTCAAGGCCCACGCTGTGGAGCTTGCCTGAGGCGGTGCAGGCTTCAATCGTGCCGCTGCCCGCATAGGCGCAGACCGCGCCGAGGTGGCCGTTGCCGCCGGTGCTGGTCAGATAGAACTGCGCGAGGTTCAGGTTGCGGATCGTGCCGGTGGAGTGGCCGAACAGGCCGAGCTTCGCGCCCGAGGAGGCGGAGGCGGCGTACAGGCCGTAGATCGTATGGCCCTGCCCGTCAAATGTGCCCGCGAAGGCCGCGCCCGAGGAGGAACCGATCGGACTCCAGTTGTTTGCCGGGGCGGTCTCGCCCCAGTTGTCATAATCCGAGACGTCGTTCAGGTAGAGGTCGCGCGTGAGCAGGACGGTCTTGCCCGAGAAGCTGACGCCGCTGCGCACCAGCGAGGCGAAGCCCGCCAGCTCGGAGGCGTTGGTCAGGGTGTAGCTCGTTGCGCCGGACGAGTACCAGCGCGTGTCGGACGTGTATGTCACGGCCGTCGCACCGGCCGCCGGCAGGGCGGGCAGCAGCGTGCAGAAAAGCGCCAGCGCCACAAGGCACGCGGCCAGCCGTTTGGCAAACTGTTTCATCAAAATCCCTCCGAAAGCAGCTATTTTTGTCATTATACTACAAATCGGCGGGAATGGGAAGGGGGTAAGAAAAATTAACATAATTCGGGGAATCAAAAAGCAGGAAGCGCTTCTGAGAGCTTCCTGCTTTGAGAATAGAATACCATAATGTAGTCCTGAATGGGATTTATTTTAACTTTCTGTTGATTTG
>CAZYZQ010000149.1:0-3926 GCA_964652075.1 uncultured Oscillospiraceae bacterium | reverse complement strand
ATCCAAAAAGAGAAAGGAAGCAATCGCATGAAAGTCCTGATTATCTATTACTCGCAGTCCGGCAATACACGCCGCATCGCCAAGGCCATTGCGCGCGGCGCGCGTGAGACGGGCGCGCAGGTCGATGTCGTCAAACTCAAGGATGCAACCTATGAGATGATGGACGGCTACGATCTGATCGGCTTCGGTACGCCGATCTGGAAGGCTGACACGCCCAATATGCACGGTTTTATCGACAAGATGCCGGACCAGCACGGTAAGCACTGCTTCGCCTTCAATACACACGGCACGCTGCCGCATCTGTATTTCCCGATTGTGCTGCCGAATCTCAAGAACCACGGCCTGCTGCCCATTGGCTATAACGACTGGTACGGCGACGTCACCATGCCCGGCATGCCCAGCCCGTATTATACCGTCGACCACCCGGACGGGCAGGACTTTGCGGAGGCCATTGCATTCGGCCGCGAGATGGCGGAGAACAGCCCGAAGATCGCGGCGGGGCAGACGGAGCTGATCTATCCCGATCCCGAGATGAACGACAAGGTGTTCCAGCAGGCGATGATCTGCTCGAACATGCTGCTGTGCCCGACGAACCCGCAGGGCACGTTTGTGCGCGACGCAACGAAGTGCGCCTACCCGAAGTGCACGCTCTGCATGGACAACTGCACGATGGGCTACATCGACCTGACGAAGACCCCGCAGGTCTACGGCAACCGCGGCGACCGCTGCGACGACTGCCACGAGTGCTCCATGTGCTTGATGATCTGTCCGATGGGCGCGATTGACACGATTCCGCCGATCAAGGAACACGCTGCGGCCGGAATCGGCAAGCGCCATGAGGCGTTCGAGAAGATGCTCGAGCGCGATATGGAGACGGGGAAGTTCCGCCCGCACATCTCCTTTGAGGACGTCGGCGTTATGACGCCTTACGTTCTGGCGCATCCGAAGCACCCCTACTTCGTTATTCCGAAGGAAGAAAAGGATGAGCAGTACATCGACGAAAAGCTTGCGGAGATGGAAAAATAAAGCAGTTTAGACAAAATGGCGCCACGTTTTTTGTGCAGACGTGGCGCCGTTTTTCTGTTACAATAAATAGGAAGCAATATTTCAACAGGAGGATGGCATATGTTTGAAAAATTCATGCTGGATCCCAAAGACAAGATCGAAAACGTCGTGAAAAACGGCGTCATCGAGGGGATCCGCATCAAAGTCCGCATCCCGTACTACCGCGGCGTCATGCTCTGTCTGGTCGAGGACGCCGAGGTGAAAATCGGCGAGCAGGTCTTTACAAAGGATCAGATGCAGTTCATTGTACGCGGCGAGGCGTATCACTTCGACGATATGGCGACGATCACAAGCGTGCGCTGGGAGTTCGGGGAGAAGGCCGAGCTGTATGTGCCGCTCACGAACGGCCTGCCGGAGTACGGCCCGTCGGACATCCGCGTCGGCATCCAGATCCGCGTTTCGTATCTGCCGCGCGTCTCGATGTGCTATGCGCACATGACCTATGACCGCTCCGCCTCCGGCGGCGTCTGCCGGTAAGAAAGGGGAAAGTACAATGGCGATTCACAGAAGTATCTCACTTTACAGCTATCAGCAGGCGTACTATCTCGGTCAGTTGGATCTGCGCGGCTGCGTGGCCGAGGCGGCGAAGACCGGCGCGACCGGCATTGAACTGATCCCGGAACAGATGCCGGTTGGCAATTTCCCGAATCCGCGCCGCGACGATATCGCATGGTGGAAGGACCTGATGCAGGAGTTCGGCACGACGCCCACCTGCATGGATACGTTTATTGATTTCAAAATGTTCCGCGACCGCAAGCGCTATCTGACGCTGCGCGAGCAGGTGGCGTTTCTGGAGCGCGACCTGCGCCTTGCCGCTGAGTTGGGCTTTCCGATCATCCGCGTGCTCTGCAAGATCCATTTCGACGTGATCGAGGCTGCGCTGCCCATCGCGGAGTATTACGGTGTCAAGATGGGCACGGAGATTCACCCGCCCGTCATGATTGACTCGCCGTATATCGACGGCTTTGTGGACATGATCGAGCGCAACAACACGAAGTGGGCGGCACTGATCCCGGATTTCGGCATTTTCGCGCGGCACGCGTGCGACGCCGCGGTTGCCCAGCAGATCCGCACCGGCTTCACACCAAGCGCCGCGACGCTCATCCGCGATCAGGTCGCGGCGGGCCGTCCGACGGCGGAGACGGTTGAGAAGCTGAAAGCGCTCGGCGCGAAGCCCGGCGAAATCGCCTTTGCAACCGGCATGGGCGGCCTGCCGACCTACAACGACCCGGAGAAGATCCTGCCGCTGATGAAATACATCTGCCATTTCCATGGCAAATGCTACGAGCTGGACGAGAACTGCAACGAGACAACGATCGACTATCCAGGCGTGATCGGGGCGCTCAAGCAGGCCGACTGGGAGGGGTATATCTCTACAGAGTATGAGGGCCAGCGCCTGTATCACGACGAGGGCTGCAAGGAGACTGCCGACGAGATCGAGCAGGTGCGCCGGCATCAGCAGCTGCTTGCAAGGCTGATTGGCGCCTGAGCGGCTTTTGACAGGGACTTTTCAAAAAAAGAGGCTTGCGCTTCGCGTCTCAGACCGCTATAATAGACAAAAACAACGAAAAGAGAAGTGAGGCAGCGCAATATGGCAGTAAACAGCATGGAAATCCGCGTCGAAAACCGGCGGCGCATTTTGGAGACGCTGCTGCAGGATGGCCCGCAGACGCGTCAGGAACTGCAAAACCGGCTGCATCTCAGCCTTCCGACGGTTCAGCAGATTCTGAAGGAGCTGACAGAGCAGGGGATCCTGCGCGCGGGCTCCGTGCAGGCGTCCTCCGGCGGCCGGCGCCCGACGACGGTCGAGCTTGACCCGGACGGCCGCTGTGCAGTAGGGATTCAGGTTTTCAGCAACCGTGTGATTCTGGTGCTCCTCAACCTGTGCGGGGAGATCGCCGCGGTTGAGCACTATCCTGTGGTTGAGCTGGAGAGCTACATGGACATGGATATCGCCCTCTATACGGAGGAGGGGATGCGCCGTGCCCGTGAACGCGCGGAGATGATGCACACGACGGAGTTCTTTTCACATCTGGCCGGGAGCGTCGCGCAGTTTATCGAAACGAACTGTCCGAAGCAGGAGAAGCTGTTGGGCATCGGGATTGGACTCGGCGGCCAGGTGACGCCGGAGAGATGGGTCTGCGACGGCATCTCCTCCGACTTGGGCGAGCTGCTTGCGCCGCTTCGCGCACTGGGCTTCCCGGTTGCATGCAGGAACGACGCACGGCTTGGCGGTATGGCAGAGGCGTGGCAGCAGCGGCTTGAAAACGTTGTGTGCCTGACACTGGAAACCGGCGTCGGCGGAGCGCTGATTCAAAATGGAACGATCTTTGAAGGACAAACGGGCCACGGCACTGAATTTGGCCACATCCTCCTCGACCGGCATGGGAAAAGATGTACCTGCGGCCGGGTCGGATGTAGCGGCACACAGGTGCAAAAGGGCGCGCTGCTCAGCGAAGAGCATCCCAGCATCGGCGCGTTTTTCGACGCGCTGCGGCAGGGTGATGCGTCGTGTGAGCAGAAATTCCGTACCTATCTGGATAATCTCGCAACGCTGCTCATTACGCTGGATGTGACCTTTGATTTGGATATCCTGATCTGCGGCGAAATCGCGCCGTGGCTGGAGGAGCGGCAGGACGAGCTGCTGGCTGCAATTGACCGGCAGAACGGCCCGGACAACCAGCTCAGCGGCCCGCTGCACTTCGGTACCTTCGGCGCGAACGGCGCCGCTGTCGGCGCTGCGCTGCAATTTATCCACCAGTTTCTGCGCGCGCGGGAATAATCGGAAAAAGACCGGGCATTCTGTTAGCCGGGTATCCGTAAAACAGTAATCGAAAAATGAACAGCAACTGCTGTACAGG
>CAZYZQ010000148.1:0-3948 GCA_964652075.1 uncultured Oscillospiraceae bacterium | reverse complement strand
ACAGCCATCCCGATGCGTACCGCGCGGAACACAACCGGTTTTGCAAAGAAAAAATCCGGCCACAGGAAGGAAAAAGGGAAAGCATGGAAAATCGCGTAAAGCCGCTGGACGCGGCGCGAAAGAAGGTGCTGCTGGATGCGCATCCGGACGGCGTTGTGCTGGATGTGCGTGAGGAGTCGGAGTTCTGGACCGGGCATCTGCCCGGCGCACGGAATCTGCCGCTCGATGAGCTGGATGCGCAGACGGCGCGGGAGCTGCTCGGCGGCGAGGAGACGGAGATCCTCGTCTATTGCCGCACCGGCGCGCGCAGCGCGCTGGCGGCAGACCGGCTGCGCGGCTTCGGCTATCAGAACATCTTTGACCTGGGCGGTTTGACCGGCTGGCCATATCCGCTGGAGTAAAAGAATTACCTGCACCGAAAAGCACGGTGCAGGTAATTCTTTTACAGTTTTTCGCAGCCGTCCCGAAAGCGCCACAGCGCCAAAAAATGGGTGAGCCACATTGCGGTAAGATGAAAAGCCTGTTATAATGAAACGGTATCATAGAAAACCATGCGGCGGACAGCGCCGCATGGGGCAGGAGGAGATGGCATATGTTCAGCCGGGAGCAGTTCCGGTCGATTCTGGAAGAGGCCCAGCAGGGGCGGACTGCGGCATTGGAAGTGGAGACGGCGGGCACGGTACGTGTGCGCCTGTTCCGGCCGGCGGAGCGGCTGCTGCTGCTGGGCGGCGGCCATGTGGCGCAGCCGGTCTGCCATATTGCGGCCATGTTGGGGTTTGCCGTCACGGTCGCAGACGACCGGGCGGCGTATATCACGCCGGCGCGCTTCCCGGAGGCCGCCGCGCGCATCTGCGCGCCGTTCGGCGAGGCGATTGCGCAGTTCGCAGTCGGCCCGGGCGACTATGTGGCCATCCTGACGCGCGGCCACCAGTGGGACGCTGCCTGTCTGCGTGCGGTGCTGCGCGGGACGATGCCGCGCTATCTCGGCATGATCGGTTCCAAACGCCGCGTCGGCGCGCAGCGCGCGATGCTTGCGGAGGAGGGCATTCCGACGGCCCGGATCGATGCGCTCCACGCGCCGATCGGCCTTTCCATCGGCGCGCTGACGCCGCAGGAGATTGCCGTCTCGATTGCAGCGGAGCTGGTACAGGCGCGGCGCGCGGGTGCGCCCGTGCAAAAGTCCAGCGTATTGCAGACGGAGGACACAGACCTGCGTCTGCTGGAAGCGCTCTGCGACGACTGCCCGCGCGCTGTGCTGCTGGTCACAGAGGCGGAGGGCTCGACGCCTGCCAAACCGGGCGCGCTCATGACGGTGGACGCGACCGGCGCGACCGTTGGGACGATCGGCGGCGGCGAGATGGAGTACGCGGCGCTTGCAGCGGCGCGGCAATTGATCGGAACCGGGCGGTCGGAGCTGCTGCCGCTCGATCTGGGCGGCGCTGTCACGGGCGATGCCATGGCCTGCGGCGGGCGGGCCACTGTCCTGCTGGCGGATCTGCCGTAGTGCGGCGCAGAATTGCAGGCGCGTCCCAGCGGCGCGCCGCAGGATATGAACAAGCGCGCGGCAGAACCGGAAAACGCTTTTTTGAAGTTTCGTGAAACCGACGATCATTTTTCCCGTCTATCAGGGCAAAGGGAGGGATGCCGATGCGAAAACGGGATCTGGCAGCCTATGGCGGCGCGCATTTTCTGGTGGACTGCGCGTGCGCCTGCCTGTTTGCAGGCTGCTTCCGCTCTGTGCCGGAGCGGGTTTCGCTGCTGCTTCTGTATAATTTCTGCGCGTTTGCGCTGCAAATGCCGGTCGGCGTCCTGCTGGACCGGTTCGGGCATGGAGGGCCCTGTGCGCGGATCGGCTGCCTGCTGGTTGCGCTGGCGCTTGCGCCGGGGCGCGCAATCGGGCTGCCGTTTGTACGGATGTGCGTCGCGGGTATCGGCAACGCCATGTTCCACGCAGGCGGCGGCGTCGAGGTGCTGCACCGCAGCCGCGGCGCGGGCACGCTGGGCATCTTTGTTTCACCGGGCGCGCTGGGGCTGTTTCTCGGCATGAAGCTGTATGGCTGGGCGGGCGCTGCGCTGGCAGTGCTGCTCGTGGGATGCAGCTTCCTGCTGCATGGCGACACACGGCCGGTCACACCTGTACCCATGTCGTGGCGCAATCTACTGGCAACGCTCGGCCTGTTCGGCGTGGTCGGGCTGCGCTCATGGCTTGGCATGGGAGTGGCGCTGCCGTGGAAAAGCGGCGCGCTGGCCATCTGCGCTGTCTGCGCGACGGCGTTCGGCAAGGCGCTCGGCGGACTGGCGGCGGACAGGCTCGGCGCGAGGCGGGTCGGAACGGTCTCGCTTGTGGCGGCCGCGGCCCTGTATTTTGCGGCAAATTTTGCCGCGCCCGGCCTTCTGGCGATCCTGCTGTTCCAGATGACGATGCCGCTGACGCTGCGCGCCGCGTCCGACCGGACGGGGCGCCCCGGCTTTGCGTTCGGCCTTCTGACCTTCGGCCTGTTTCTGGGATATCTGCCGGTCGGGCTGGAGCTTGGCTGGATGGCGCAGCCCGGTTGGGTTCCGGCTGCGGCCTGCCTTGTCAGCGCGGCGCTGCTGCTGCCCTGCCTGCGAAGGGCGGTGCGCGCGTGAGACTGCTGCTCTCGCTCGGCGTCTCACTGGCCGTGACGCTGACAATCGAGCTGTGCGTTGCCTGCCTGTGCCGCCTGCGCGGGCGGGAGCTGCTGCTGGTTGTACTGGTCAACTGCCTGACGAACCCGCTGGTCGTGCTGCTGTGCTGGCTTGTACGAGCGGGGACGGCCCTGCCGCGTTTTGCAGCGGAGCTGCCGCTCGAAGTGCTGGTGGTGCTGGCTGAGGGCGCGCTCTACCGGCAGAAAAGCACAATGCGCCATCCCTGGCGCTTCTCCCTGACGGCGAACGCCGTCAGCTACCTGAGCGGTGTGCTGCTCTGGGTAATTCCCATGATTATGAGGAGGTAACACAATGAAACTGCTGAAAAGGGCGATCCTGTTGTTGCTGGCCTGCGCATTGTTGACAGGCCTTGCGCTGGCCGATATTGTCTGGGAGCCGATAGACGACTACTACTGGGCACATACGGACGACTTCTCCTACAACGGTTACAGCTATTTTGTAAACGGCAAAGACGGCTATGCCATTTTGTACGACAAGCCCGCGGGCAAGGCCATAAAGGGCTTTGAGAACGGCGAGACGTTCTGGATTGCATGGACGGTCGAAAAGAGCGGCAAAACCTGGGGCGTCGTGGAGACCGACAAGGCGAACGGCTATTTCCAAATGGACGAGATGCTCCGCGTCTACGACAGCGCCCGCTTTCAGGAGGAGCACGCGGACGAGCTGGCAGCAAGTCTCAATGAGGTGCCCACGCTGCCGGAGCAGGTGCTGGCGTGGAGCTTCCCGCACTCCGGCGTGATCGATTTCACACTGGATTTCTCGGACGGCAACATGGACAAGCCGACGTTTCAGTGCTTCTATACAGACGATGAGGGGCTGCTCTGGGGCTACTGCGGCTATCACTACGGCTACCGCGACTTCTGGGTCTGCCTGTCCGACCCGATGAACGAGGCCCTCTCAGTGACGCAGATCGACTACCCCGATCAGATTGCGCCGCAGCCCGTCCCCGCGAAGCTGCCGGGTGGCGGCACGGATGCGACAATCTGGATTGCGGTCGCGCTCGTCGCGGGCGTGGTGCTCGTCACGGCGATCCTGCTGCTCCGCTTTAAAAAACCGAAAAATAATACTTGACAAAAGAACGCCCGACTGCTATAATAAGCACCGTTCTGAGGCATGGCTGCTTTGGAAACAGGAAAGTGAATAGAATCACTCAGCGCAGTTAGTACGGGGGTATAGCTCAGCTGGGAGCGCAAAGGAACAGAAATATGCCCCCAAAAAACTGCCAAAGCACCTTGCTTCAAGGGTTTTCAAAAAATCGAATAT
>CAZYZQ010000147.1:0-3990 GCA_964652075.1 uncultured Oscillospiraceae bacterium | reverse complement strand
GCGACGGCGCCGTCGGCGCAGGAGTCGTGGTCTTCTGCCCGGTGCTGCTGCCGGGCGTTACAGTGACAGGCGTATACGTCCCGCTCTCATAATTCGTGCGGATATTCACCTGATCTGCCGTAATATCTTCTTCATAGGGGTTAAAATGCTCATTGACAAGCTCCAAAACCTGCTGCTTGTAAAGCATATAATACGAACCGCCGAGATACCACACGCCGTTGCCCGGCAGGGTGAATGTCTCCATGTCCTCAAAATCGCACTTGAGCAATTCTGTCGCAAAATACGCCATGTTTTCTACCGTCAGATCGCTCGTGACATTCTCCGCAATGATGGATACAAATTCATCCACCTTCGACAGATTTACAACGCTCAGGCACTGCTTGGCCAGCGCACGGATGAAGTCCTGCTGCACCGACACGCGCGCAATATCCGCCTGTGGATAGCTGCGGTAGCGGCACAACTGCATTGCCTTCTGCCCGTCGAGCAGCTGGTAGCCGCGCGAGAGGTTAATATAGAGGTTCTGCGACGGGTCGGAGTAGTACATGTTGCACGGCACGTCAAAATACACGCCGCCGATCAGATCGACAATCTCGCAGAACGCTTTCAAATCAATCAGGACATAGCCGTCGACGTCAAAGCCGAGTATACGCGCCAGCTGCACCTCAAGCGAGAGCATACCGTCCTTACCAGTGCCGCCCGCACCGTAGGCGGAGTTGATCTTCGGCACCGAATAGCGCGCGTCGATCAGCGTATCGCGCGGTACGCTCAAAACACAGACCTCATGCGTCAGCGTATCAATGTGCGCAACCATGATGGTGTCCGTACGCCCGCCGTCGCCGTCTGTGCCGGCCAGCAGGATATTGTACACATGGTCCTTCTGGCTGTAGGGTACTTCAACCTCCACCTCGACCTCCTCGCCGGTATCCGGGTCGATATCCTTCACCGTCTCCGTTTTCGTCGGCCGGGACCACTGTTCCGTTTCATGCTCGCCGGCCGAAATTGTGTCCGGCTTTTTGGAAGTGCTGGGCGCCACGACAACCGCTTTATAGACGGCGAAGCAGACCAGTGCAAGCACCAGAATGGAAACGCCCAGCAAAATCAGACCGCGCGCAAAGCCCGGCAGGCTGCGCCATTTTTGCATCACGCGGTTCGGCTTTGATTTGCGGGTGCGGGGATGTTTCATTTTGCAAGTGTCCTTTCTCTGCGAAGGAAATCGCGTGCCAGAACAGTCGTCTGGCATAGCGTTTTCTTCTCGCGCTCCAGTTCCGCAATTGCCAGATTGAAGCCCATCAGGACGCCGTCGTCCAGATTCTGCTCTGTCACGGTGCGTAGCGCCTTCACGCCGTCAAACGACCGGTTCGGCTCCATGTAGTCGGCAATATAGAGAATTTTTTCCAGTTTTGTCATATGCGGGCGGCCCGTGGTGTGCCAACAGATCGCGTTGCACACGTTCCGGTTCTCGCCAAATACGTGTTCCGCAATTGCTGCACCCGTTTTGGCGTGGAGCAGCTTTGGGTGCGTTTTTTCAAACTCGTCTGTAATAATAGCATATCTTTCGCACAACAGCAACTGTTCTTTTCCGTCGAGCGCCTTGGTGATATCGTGCAGGATCCCGGCCCGGCGCGCGTCCACAGCGTTTGCGCCGTACTTCTCCGCCAGATGCACCGCCGTATCGCTGCATCCGATCACGTGCGCCACACGCTCCGGCTTGTGCAGCGACAGGCTCCGGTGCTTCAGCTCGTCAAACGGCAGTCCTTTCCAGTTTTCCCCCGTGCCATACAGGTGATGTTCGCGGATCATCTGGAGCACCACGGGATCGAGATACGGTTCCGCGCAGTCGAAGGCGAGCATCCGCCGGACCATGGTTGAGGACATCTCCGCAAAGCTGTTGTGCAGAAGAAGCACCTTGGCATCATAGTGGGATTTGAGCTTTTTCGCCTGCGCTTTCATCGCATTCTGGCCGATCTCGTCCTCACCGGCGCGGCGCGCAGCGGCAATCACCGCCTTACGGCAGATGACCTCCGGGTGGTACCAGGTGTCCAGTGAGAGGAACATATCCGTCCCCATCAGCAGGAACAGCTCGTCATCCGGGAACTGCCGCTTGAGGATACTCAGCGTGTCCGCAGTATAGCTTTTGCCCGGTTTGCGGATCTCATACTCGCAGATCTCCGCCTGCGGCATATCCCGGAACGCGGCGCGCAGCATCGAAAGGCGCATCTCGGCGCCCGGGGTCTGTTCCGGGAAGTCCTTATGCGGCGGCGTTCCCACCGGAACGAGCAGAAGCCGGTCCAGCCCCAGCTCCTCCGCCATCTCTCTGGCGGCAAGCACATGGCCCAGATGCGGTGGATTGAAGCTGCCTCCGAAAATACCGATTTTCCCCATGTTGCACTCCCCTGTTTCTCAGATTAAGATTCTTCCCGCGTTTTGCGCGCCTTCTGTTTGCTCTTTTCGATCGACGCGGCGATCGCCGCTTTTTTGAAATAGGCGTTTTTCTCATTCCGCTCCGCGATGCGCTTCTGGCGGCGGGTGCGGATGCCCTTATGCACCGGGCTGATCTTTTTCGGTTTTGCTTTCGCCGTGCCCGTTTTCCGGCTCTTGCGGTAGATGATAAAGCGGGAGCCGACACAGGACACGCCGTCCGCCCCGGTCGCCGCGCAGATGGCGTCGGACGCCTCGCGTGCGGTCAGCATGGCGCTCTCCAGCACGCGGCACTTGATGAGCTCCCGCGCCTCCAGCGCGCGCTCCGCCTCAGCGATCACATTCTCCGTGATGCCGCCCTTGCCGACGATCAGGATCGTCTCAAAGTCGTTGGCCTTGGAGCGCAGCGCTGCGCGCTCTTTACTTGTCAGCATTGCCTTCCTCCCTGTAGTTCTGCATTTTTTCTGCAAAGCCCGCCAGCGCGATTGCGCGGTGGGATATCTGGTTTTTCCGCGTCAGCGGCATCTCGGCAAAGGTCATCCCCTCGGGCGGGATATAGAACAGCGGGTCATATCCAAAGCCGCCGGTGCCCTGCGGCGCACGCAGGATCACGCCCTCAATCTCGCCGCGCGCGGACACAGTGTCGCCGTTTGGCATGACGCAGGTGATTACGCTTACATAGCGCCCCGTGCGCGCCGCATCCGGCACATCGCGCATATTCTCAAGCAGCAGCGCATTGCGCGCCGCGTCGCTGTCCCGCCCGCCATAGCGCGCCGAATAGACGCCCGGCGCGCCGTCCAGCGCGTCGACAGCAAGACCGCTGTCGTCCGCGATTGCGGCCATGCCGGAGGCGCGCATAACGGCCTCGGCCTTGAGAAAGGAGTTCTCCTCAAACGTCTTGCCTGTCTCCTCCACGTCCACATGCAATCCGAGATCAGATTGCAGCACCACCTCGTAGCCCTGCGCGCCGAGGATCTGCTGCATTTCAACCAGCTTGTTGCGGTTCTGGCTGGCCAGAATCAGCTTCATTCCTCCTCGCCGCCTTCCAGCAGCGCATCAAGGAACGCGCGCGGCTCAAACGGCATCAGATCGTCCATCTGCTCGCCGACGCCGATATATTTGACCGGGATTTGCAGCTCCTTCGCCACCGCGATGACGATGCCGCCCTTCGCCGTGCCGTCGAGCTTGGTCAGGACGATACCCGTGACATTTGCAATCTCCTTGAACTGTTTGGCCTGAATCAGGCCGTTCTGGCCGGTTGTGCCGTCCAGCACAAGCAGGACCTCCTTGTCGGCGTCCGGCAGCTCGCGGTCAATAATACGCGAAATCTTCCCCAACTCATTCATCAGGTTCTGCTTGTTGTGCAGCCGTCCCGCCGTATCGCAGAGGACAACGTCACTGCCGCGGGCGCGCGCGGCGGAAATTGCGTCGTAGACAACGCTCGCCGGGTCGGCGCCCTCGTGCTGGCGGACAATCTCAACAGCCGCACGGCCCGCCCAGATCTCAAGCTGATCCGCCGCCGCCGCGCGGAACGTATCCGCCGCGCACAGCAGCACCTTCTTGCCACGCCCG
>CAZYZQ010000146.1:0-4035 GCA_964652075.1 uncultured Oscillospiraceae bacterium | reverse complement strand
ATGGGGAACGGGTTCGGCTTCTGGAACACCATGCCGACGCTGCGGCGCAGCTCGTTCACGTTCACACCCGGCGCAAAGATATCACTGCCGCGATATGTCACCTCTCCGGCAATCCGGACGCCCGGAACCAGATCGTTCATGCGGTTGAGCGTCTTCAAAAACGTCGATTTGCCGCAGCCGGACGGGCCGATCAGGGCCGTAATGGCGTGCTCCTCGATCTCCAGCGTGACGGATTTCAGCGCCTGCGCCTGCCCGTACCAGAGATCCAGCTCCCGGGTTGTCATCACACTGCTCATGCCTGTCTCCTCCTCTGGAAATACCGGCCCACCAGCGTGGCGGCCAGATTGATCAGGACAGTCAAAATCATTAAGATTGCGGCGATGGCAAAGGCCACGCCGAATTCGCCCTGCTCCTTCGCGTAGACATACAGCGCAACCGTCAGCGTCGCGCCGGAGCTGGACAGGCCGTCCACAATCCCGTTCAGCGCGTGCGCGAAGCCCGCCGTATACAACAGCGCAGCCGACTCGCCGAGAATCCGCCCGGCGGAGAGGATGCAGCCTGTCACCACGCCGTCCACACAGCCCGGCAGCACCACCGTGCGGATCACACGCCATTTGCCCGCGCCGAGGCCGAACGCGCCCTCACGGTAGCTCTGCGGGACGGTTTTCAGGCTCTCCTGCGTCGTGCGCATGACGGTCGGCAGATTCATAATGGCAAGCGTCAGCGCGCCCGCCAGCAACGACGTGCCCAGCCCGCAGAACTGGCAGAACACGAGCATCCCCACAAGCCCGTAGATGATCGACGGGATGCCGGAGAGTGTCTCGGCCGCATACTCGATGACGGCGACGACGCGCCGGCTGCGCGCGTATTCCGTCAGATAGATTGCCGCGCCGACGCCCAGCGGCAGCGTCAGCAGGAGCGTGGCCAGTACGATGTAGAGCGTATTGAGCAGATCGGGCAGGATGCCGATCGTCCCCTTCAGATAGCTCGGCGTCGTGTGCAGCAGCTCCCATGTGACGTTCGGCAGCCCTTTCCAGAGCACATAGACGATCAGAAATCCCGTCAGCGCGCAGGTAAAGAGCGTGCAGGCACCCATGAGCGTGCGCATCGCCGCGCCCCATGCCGTCCGGCGGGCCGAAAGCCTGTTTTGCATCTCAGTTCCTCCTCTCGCGTTTCAAAAAGAAATTGAGCGCCGCGTTGATGAGCATGATGAACAGGAACAGCACCAGCGCAATGGAGAACAGTGCCTGCCGCTGCAGGCCGTCCGAGTAGGCCCACTCGCTGGCGATAGCCGTCGTGAGAAAGCGCACGCTCTGGAACAGCGACGGCATGTTCGCCACATTGCCCGCGACCATCATGACCGCCATGGCCTCCCCGATGGCGCGCCCGACGCCCAGTACGACGGCGGCGGCGATGCCGCTCTTGGCCGCCGGTACCGAGACCCGGAAATATGTCTCGACTGGTGTCGCGCCGAGCGCGAGCGAGGCGTCCTCATACTCCCGCGGCACGGCCTCCAGCGCGTTCAGCGAGACTTTGATGATCGACGGCAGGATCATGACGGCGAGGACGGCCATCGCGGCAAGCAGGCTCGCGCCGTCCGGCAGTCCGAACAGGCTGCGCACCCCCGGCACCAGCACCATCATGCCCACAAGGCCATAGACCACCGACGGGATCGCCGCCAGCAGGCTCACCGCCGTTTCTACCGCGGCGCGCAGGCGCGCCCCCGCCAGCTTTGCCAGATAGACCGCCGTCAAAAACCCGACGGGCACGCCAAGCAGGATCGCTCCCGCTGTGCCGTAGACGCTCGTCAGGATGAACGGGAGGATGCCGTACTGCGGCACGCTGGCCGTCGAGGCCCACGTCCGGCCGCTTATAAACTTCCACAGGCCGATCTTCTGAATGGCCGGGATGCCGGAGATCACAAGATATATCGTGATCAGCAGCACACACCCGACCGTGATAAGCCCCAGCAGGAGGAAAACCGCGTGGGCGGCTATCTCAAACGCCTGTTTTCTGTTTCGCATGTGTCGCCGTCCTTCCCCGGTGCCGCCGGTTTACTGTACCGGCACGGCGCCCGCGTCGGAAATCAGCTCGTTCGCGTCGGCGGAAGTCGCATAGTCGAAGAACGCCTGTGCCGTTTTGGAGAGCTTCCCGTCCGTCCTGGTGATGAGCATGAACGGGCGCTGCACCACGTAGCTGCCATCCTTCACCGTCTCCTCGTTCGGGGCGACGCCGCCGACGCAGAGCGCCTTGACGGAATCCTTGATGGACGCGAGCGACGCGTAGCCGATGGCGTTCGGGTTCCCCGCCACCGTCGTAATGACGTCGCCGGTGGAGGTCAGCTCCTGCCGGTACTGGCACGCCTCCTCTGTGCCGGTGATGGACTCAAAGCCGTCGCGCGTGCCGGAACCTGCCTCGCGGCCGATCAGGACGATCTCTGCGTCGTTGCCGCCCACGTCCTTCCAGTTGGTGATCTCGCCTGTGTAAATCTTCGCAATCGTCTCCAGATCCAGATCCGCAACCGGATTGTCCGGGTGGACGATGATCGCAATGCCGTCCAGTGCCAGCAGCGTCTCCGTCAGGCCGCGTTCCTTCTCCTCCGCCTTGAGGTAGCGGGAGGACAGACCGATGTCGCAGTTGCCGTCGGCCACCGCCGTGATGCCCGAGCCGGAGCCTGTGGGATTGTAGGTAAAGGTCGTGCCCTCGTGCGACTGCATGAACGACTCTCCCAGCGCGCCGATGACCTTTTCCATGGAGGTCGAACCGTCGGTGGCCACCGTACCGGACTCCTTTTTGCACCCCGCCAGAACGCCAAGCGCCAGCACAGCGGCAAGCAGAATCCCAATAAACTTTTTCATGATGATGTCTCCTTTTCTGTGTGTGGATTGGATCTTCCATCCGTCTAAAAGCATACGCCGCGCGTGTAAAATGCAAAAGCGCAGCTCCGTAAAATTGCCGCAAAAAATACCCGCAGGCCCCTCAAGCAGGTCTGCGGGTATGTCACATCATGCCGCGATACGTCGCGCACAGCTCTTCAAATACAATGTTCTCCATCGCCTGAATGACGATCTCCTCATCGGACGGAAAAACGATCTGGAAGCGCGGCGGCTTCGCCAGCGGCAGCTCCGGCAGTGCGGAGAGCACCATAACCTCCACCCCGCGCGCCTGCGCTGTGTCGAGTACAGACCGCTTCCGTGAAATCTCCCACTGTTCTTTAAACGTCAGAAGCAGGAAATCCCCCCGGTGCATCCCCGTCAGTATCTGCTTTGCCTCTTGGGGAAAGTGATTGATCTGCGCCATTTTTCCATCCGCAAACAGCAGCCGCTGCAATTGGCGGGCACTGTGCTGTATAGTCATGTGAAACAGGATATCCCCGGCGTTGCGCAATGCCGTGCAGATTTCATAGCATACCGCAGGCTGCAACTGCTCCTGTAAGGCGGACAATCCATCTTCCAGCCTCTGTTTATAGTACTGTACGCCGCGCGGCTCCGCCTGCACCGGCATAGCGAAACACTCCTGCTGCGTTCCCAGCGCTCTGGCAATCTCCACCTTCATCTGCTGAAAGCTCGAAAAGCCCGCAAACTTTGCAAACCGGCTGACGGTGGCCTGCGAAACGCCGCATTTTTCCGCCATCTCCTGTGCCGTCATCTGCGGAATCGCATCCAGATGCGCCAGCGCCGTGCGCAGGACGGGATAGAAGATATTTGTTATCGCTGTATTATCCAGTTTGAACAGCAGATCTTCAATGACATCCATATGCGTCGCACCTCCTTTCGTCCAGTATATCACAGCAATCTGAAATTGGATAGTTCATTCTCGTGTGGAATGAAACTTTCTCAGTTTAATCTGTACAAATCTGTTTTTCCGTGCGAGAATGGAGTTAGCAATATGTACAAATTTCATACCTTTTTGAAAGGAGCAACCGATTCATGTACGAAACCCATCTTTTGACAGACGTGGATTGCCGGAGCCTGTGGGAACACGGGAAGAAATACGGCTATTGCGTCAACATCCGGATCAACTATTACCGCGGCC
>CAZYZQ010000145.1:0-4126 GCA_964652075.1 uncultured Oscillospiraceae bacterium | reverse complement strand
GCCGAGACGCTCGCGGCCATCATCGCGGACGAGGCGGCCATCGGCATGGTCAATACCAAGACCACCGCCGTCCGCCTGATCCCCGCGCCGGGAAAGACGGTCGGCGACACGGTCGACTTCGGCGGCCTTTTGGGCACAGCGCCGATCATGCCCGTCCACCCGGAGTCCGCCGCCGCTTTCGTCTCCCGCGGCGGCCGCATCCCCGCCCCGATGCACAGCCTGAAGAACTGACCGCAAAGCGCCGCGCCGTGACAGCTTTGTCAGATACCGAAACAGAAACCCCGCAGGTCAACAGGGCCTGCGGGGTTTGTGTCGATTTTGGAGCCGGACGGCTACAGGTTTTGTGCGTGCAAATAGGCGGCGCCCCACTGTTCCATTGCGGCGATAATCGGGCGCATGGACTCTCCCAACGCGGACAGCGCGTATTCCACACGCGGCGGCGTTTCCGGATAGACGGTTCGCACAATGATCCCGTCCTCCTCCATGGAGCGCAGGCTGTCAGTCAAAACCTTCTGGCTGATTCCGGTCAAATTGTGTTTCAATTCATTGAACCGCCACGGCCGCTGCTGCAAGTTCCGGATGATCAGGAGCTTCCATTTGCTGCCAATCAGCGAAACGGTTGTAGCGACCGGGCAGGCCGGCATTTCTTCCTTCTTTACCATTTCCTTGTCGCCTCCTTTTGTATCATAGCAAACTCCCCGGCGGAGTGCAAGCGCGGTTATAAAATTGTGCCTTCTTGCAGCCGCGCCGTGATGCTGCTATGATAAAAGCAACCCGCTCATGCCAGGGCAGGGCGCGGGAATTCCGGTTGAGGAGCGATTGAAATGAATGAAGTAGTAAAATGCATGATGACCCGCCGCGCAATCCGGCGCTTTCAGGACAGGCAGGTTGAGCAGGCGATACTGGAGCAGATTTTGCAGGCCGGCCTGTACGCGCCGAGCGCCGGGAACAGCCAGTATTCCCGTATTGTCGTCTGTCAGGACCGCGCGCTCAATCAGAAGTTGGGGCAGATCAGCCGGTATATGCAGTTCAAGGGACAGGACCCGAAGAAGGTGTCGCACGCAGTTTCCGCGGAGCAGCCGAGTATTCAGGACGATTTTTCCATTCAGGATGGCTTTTACGGCGCGCCGACCGTATTGACCGTCTTTGCCCGGAACAGCCGGTACGCGCAGGAGGATGCGGCCCTGATTGGCGGGAATATTCTGCTTGCGGCGCACGCGCTGGGAATCGGGAGCTGCTATATCGGCAGAACCGGCGATGTGTTTGCAACGGAATATGGCATGGAGCTGCGGAAAAAATGGGGCGTGCCGGACGATATGGCGGCAGTGTGCAACATCCTGCTCGGCTACTGCGACGGACCCGCCCCGAAGGAAAAGCCACGCAAGGAAGGGCGCATCATTTACGCCTGATTCCAGATATGCAGACAGAAAAACAGGCCGCCGGAAGTTCCGGCGGCCTGCTGCTGTATTCAGGAGAAGCTGGCCAGCTCCTCCCATGTCATGTCCGGGATGTCGGCCCAGCGCTGCCAGCGTTCGGCCACGTCGCGCCATGTGCGCCACGCAAGCGCGTAGACGGCCTCGACGTGCGCGGGCAGAAGCTGCGCCAGAATCGCCTGTACGCGCGCATAGTCCGGCGGCGCGCCCCACAGCCCGGGGAACGAGACGGTCACGCACCCCGCCTCCGGCCCCTCCTCGACCGTCGCCGCGACGCCGCTGCCGGCCAGACTCTCCCGCACCGCGCCAAGGCTCGCGCCGCGCATCTTGAGCAGCGCCAGAATCGCCGCGCGCCGGGCCTGTACGGTCGCCGCGGCCGGGCGGAACGGCAGAATCGCCTCATAGGCCGCCAGTCCCGCGCCCTGCGCCGTCACGGGCAGCATCTCGGCGAGATTTGCCGTGATCTCGGCCTCCAGCGCGTCCATCGCCGCGCCCTGCGCGAAAAGCTCCGCCCCGCTGTAGCTGCCCGGCGACAGGTCATAGACCCCGAGCGGCTGCAGCAGCGCGCAGAAGTAGTCGAAATAGCCCATGCTCAGCCCTCCGTGACCGTCAGGCTCCCGAGCACCGCGAGCTGCGCCTCGCCGACGGGCAGATCCTGCGTGGGCGCCACAAACCGGTAGTTTGTCACAAGGCCCGCGTTGTAGATGGCGTTGCCGAGCTGCGCGAGCACCAGCCCGCGCCCGAGCACGCCGCCCGCAAAGTAGCCCTGCACGAGCGCCTTCACGGCCTCCGCCGCGTTCTGCACGCCGTCCGCCGGCGTGATTTGCAGCGCAAGGTCAACCGCCACGCGCTCCGGCGCGGCGACGGAGGCGTCGACGGCGATCTCCCGCGCCGCATCGATCTGTGTCTGAATCTGCTGCAACAGCGCCGCGTCCGGCACGGCGCTGCCCGTGGCCACGACGATTTTCACCGTGCCGCGCCCGTTCGGCCGCGCAATCACGGCCGCGTCCGTCACGCCGGGAACCTGCATTGCAAGGCGGCGGTAGAACGCCGCGTTCGTCCCGTTTTCCGGCGCGGCATAGGACGAGAGGATCCGCGCGCGCAGCGCCTCGTCGTCCTCCTCGTCCGTACCGCCCGCGAAGGCCAGCGCGTTCACAACGCCCGTCACGCCGACGGGCGGCTCCGGCAGAATGCAGACCTGCCCCGCCGCCGCGCCCGGCCCTTCTTCGCACGCCCGCGCCGCCACCGTGACGGACGCTTCGCCCGCCGCAATCGCCGCGTCCGCAAGCGTCTCATACCGCGCGCCGCCCGCCGTCTGCGCGACAGTTCCCGCCGGGATCGAAATCGCCGCCGCCGCGGGTGTCTCGACGGAGAACGTCAGCTCTCCCTCAGCCTTGCGCCCCGCCGTACGGGCAAGGCCGCGCATCGCGGCGTGGTGGTCGAGATAGACCCCCGCCGCCGTCTGCGCAAACGCCTGCCGCAGGCACCAGTCCTCATAGGCGTACAGCGACTCGAGCTGCGCCGCCGTCGCCTGCAGGCGCACGGCAAGGTCGCTGTCGCCCGCGAGCGCGTAGCCCGTCTTTTCGGCGAAAAGGTCCGCCATCTGCGCATAAAGCTCCGCCTGTGTTTTCATACCGTGACCTCCCATTCCGTGCCGCCCTGCCGGAGCGAGAGCGCAACGTGCAGCCGCCCTTCGGCGTCCTCCGTCACGCTCGCCCCCTCAACAGAGAGGCCCAATCCCTCGAGCGCCTCGGCGGCGTACTGCCGCGCCAGCGCCTCCCGCGCGGCGCGCTTTTCGCGCCCGAGCGTATGCAGCCGGCTGCCCAGCTCCGGCAGCGCTGGGAACGCCCCGCGCCGGCACTCGAGCCGGAACAGCGCCTCCGACAGCGTCGCCGCCGCGCCCGTACACTGCCGGAACCCGCCGGTTCCGTCCGGCACGTAGTCGCGGTTTACCCGTTCTGTGTACATGTCAATCCCTCCACTTTCACCCCGTTGAGATAGACCTCGCCGGTCAGCTCAATGCGCCCCGTGTTTTTGAGCACGATCCGCGCCCCGCCTGGTGCGTAGATGCACACCTCGCCCGGCGCGAGCGCCACCGGCGGCGCCTCCAATACGCCCGCGACGAGCGTCTGCCCGCCGCCGAGCACGACGGCCTTCTGCCCCACGCGCGCCGACCACGCGTATCCGCCCGGGCAGAGCACCTGCCCCTCGCGCCGTTCGGCGTCCGTCACCACGGCGGGGTTTCGCCCGCCGATCGAGACCTCCCCCGCCGCCGCCTGCTCCCGCGCCTCCATCCCGGAGATCGCCAGCTGTTCCGCAAGCCACATAGTCATTCCTCCTGTCAAAATAAAATCACAGATATAAGCCCCAAACGCGCCGCACCCCTCCATAGGGCGCGCCGCCAGAATGTAACGAAGGATTATATAATCCTCCAATAGAACAATCCCCCCGTTCTTGGCTCCCCTTCGCAACGGCCCAGGCCGCTTTCGTCTCCGCCTAAGAGCCGCCCTGCGGGCGGTTGGCTCCGACACGCGCCTGTGGGCGCGGTCTTGGCCTACGGCCAATTCACCTTGAGGGGAGCTGGCGGCGATAGCCGACTGAGAGGTATCCCCGCGCGGGGATCTCTGAATAACGTACTCCCTACCGCCTCCCTCTCACACCCCGCATCTTCAGGCGGGGCGTGCCGAGGCCAT
>CAZYZQ010000144.1:0-4232 GCA_964652075.1 uncultured Oscillospiraceae bacterium | reverse complement strand
AGACCGTTTCGCAGATGGCGGCGGCGCTGGGTACGCAGGTGGTGTTCGACGAAACGATCGCGGACGCGGCGGGCAACGAGGGCGCGGCCAACGGGTACTATCAGGCCGGCGTGCTGCACATTGCCAGGGACGCGGACAAGCCGGCCCTCGCGGTGGCGAAGCACGAGCTGACGCACCACATCCAGCAGGCGGCGCCGGAGGAATACAGCGCTTTCCGGGACTATGCCATGGGTTTGCAGGGGCCGGACGCGGTGCAGGAAACGATCGCGCGCTATGCCAGGGGCGGCGTGCAGCTGACCGAGGAGGAGGCCATGGACGAAATCGCGGCGGACTTCACGGAAAGCTTGCTGACCGACCAGGCCAGCATCGAGGGCCTGATCAACGACAACCCCACGCTGGCGCAGCGCTTCTTCACGGCCCTGCGGGAGCTTTTACGGAAGCTGTCCGGGACGGCGGATCCCACGCTGAGCAGGGCGGAAAGGCTGTGGACGGACGCTTACCGGGCCGCGCAGGGCGCAAAAAATACCGCCCGGACGGGCGGCGAGGTACAGTATTCGATCAAGCAGACAGGAGGGAAACAGGTTGTATGGATTGAGAACAATCCGTTGACCAACAAGGAACTGAACAGCCATAAGGCAGTTGCGGAATATATTGCACAACACATTGGGGAAGTCTATACCATCATCGAGAGCGGGCAGAAGGTTTATATTGGAGAAGAACTACCGAGAGAATATACGCAATCCCGGTATACCTCCTATCTGAGAGGCGCAAACCGAACGGTTGCCAGAGCCAAAAATAAGGCGGTCAGCGGCCTTGGAGAGCTTATCGAAACGGCTACGAACCGCCGGTGGGAACCGACAAAACACACCGAAAGCAAGGATGCCGAATATGGTATGTATCGATATGACAGCACCTTCGCGTTTCCGGTCAAGGACAACAGCGGCACCACAGAGAGAGTGCGTGCCTATGATGTGGAGCTTTTGATCCGCAATGCCTCTAATGGGAGAAAGTATCTATACGATATTGTGAACATAAAAGAAAACACCACCGCCCAGATTGACCTCGCGCAAAGAGAGGCCAGATCGGCGGCCTACAAGGCCGCCACAGGGGATGATGTTTCTACTGATAGTATACCCCAGGAGGGCGGGAATGTCAAGGCTGGCCTTGCCATGACGGAACGCCGCGCGGCGGGGACGATGCCCCGTGCCGGGGAGGCGCGGCAGGGCGGCATGCTGCCTCGCGTCGGGGAGACACAGGGCGCAAAAAATACCGCCCGGACGGGCGGCGGCGAGGTACAGTATTCCATCAAGTATGATCGGAACAACACGCCCTATGTGAATGTTGACCGCGATATTCTGGCGGGCGTGCCGAGAAGCGAGTGGGTCAGGACGGTCAAGGAAAATCTGCGGGAGAAATTCCCGGAGGGCGTGACTGTGGGCAGGAATATGATTAATATCAACAGCCAGAGCCGTATGGAAATGACATTCTCCAAGTATATGCAACGGCTTTTTAAGACAGAGCCGCAGATGTACGCAGACAAGCTGCGTGCTACGGACAATGCAGATGAAATACTGCGTGCAGCCCGCAACTGGGTCAATGAGGCACTTTTGCATCCCCGCAGAGATGCCATCATTGATTTTGCACGGGGCGAAGTTCTGCTGCGTATCGGTAACAACGACTATAACGCTCAGGTTATTGTTGGCAATCGCGGCAAAAATGGCCTGCTGCTCTATGACATCATCAATCTTGCACCCGTTTTTATTCAGGAGCGCACAAAAAATGCGGGCGCACAGTATACAGCTAACGCCCAAAATGAGCCTCGCCGTAGGGGTCGTGCGCCCGCTGACAATAATATACCACAGGACGGCGGGAATGTCAAGGCTGGCCTTGCCATGACGGAACGCCGCGCGGCGGGGACGATGCCCCGTGCCGGGGAGGCGCGGCAGGGCGGCATGCTGCCTCGCGCCGGAGAGCCGGGACGGCAGTACCGCGCAAATGTGGCGGCGCAGGAGACGGAGGAGCAGCAGACGGCGCAGGCCGTTTCGCAGATGGCGGCGGAAACGCAGGACGCACAGCGTGCAGCCAACGCCTACGACGGAAAATCCCTGTCCGAGGATAGCGCTGTCTACAGTTACGACTTTTTGACGGCGCTGCCCGACATGAAAGTGACCGCGCTGCCGGAGGTTTCCGCCGTGCGGGACGCCAACGGCAAAGTGGACGCCGGCAAGGTTGTGACCGCAGGCATGAAAAACGCCCGCAGCGCCGGAACGGAGCGGGACGGCAAGGTGTTTGTAAAAAACGATTATACGGGAAAGCAACTTCTTGTTACCAGTGAGAGCATCCGGCATGGGTTGAACGGCGGGTTGAACCGCCTGCTGACCAACGCCCGGCTGGGCGCTGTGA
Organism: uncultured Oscillospiraceae bacterium; assembly: GCA_964652075.1. Lineage (GTDB taxonomy): Bacteria > Bacillota > Clostridia > Oscillospirales > Oscillospiraceae > CAZYZQ01. The sequence continues at coordinate 1,829 of CAZYZQ010000144.1, read as the reverse complement.
TCGGCGACGTGGCGAAGAACGCGGTGCCCATCAACGCCCTGCACAACAAAGCGGAGGGCGTAAACGGCACCTACGCCATGGCGGCGTATACCACGGACAGCGGGGGGCGCGAGATTGTCGCAATCGTTACGGTAGAGCAGTATGACGGGAATATCTCCGGCATCGAGGCCTATGATGTGACCCACGCGGTGAGCGGAAGACAAAAAAGAGGACAGGTTAGTGACCCACATACGAGGTCCAGGGGTTTTACCCTATCAAGCCTGTCCGAGATCAGTATATCCGATCTTCTGGAAATTGTCAACAAAACCCATCAAAGTATTCTTTCAGAAGACGTATTGGAGCATCTTGGAGAAACGAGAAGCCCGGATGGAGAGTACACCGGGCAGGTCAAGTTCTCCCTGAAGCGGCAGGACGCCGGGGAGCTGCTGAAATCCCTGCGGACAGAGCGCAAGGACGTGCGGGAGCAGATCGGACACTTTGAGTGGCTGGAAGAGCAGGGCCGCATGACGGAGCAGGACGCGGCGGAGCTGGCGGAACTGCGGCAGCAGGAGCGGACGCTGACGGAGCGCATTGAGAAGGGAAACCGTTATGTGAAGGCGCAGCAGGGGCCGGAGGCGGAGCGGATTTTGCAGCAGGCCAAAGAGAAAGCCGCAGCCGTGCAGCCCACGGAGGCCAGAAAAACGCTGCGCACAGATCTGCTGAATACCTTTTCCATCCAGGCAGGAAAGCGGAAAGCACTGGGGAAAGAGATCGACGATGTGGCGGAGCAGATCATGGAAAAGGGCTACGTTGCGGCCAGCGATGAGGCAGCGCTGTTTCGGAGCTTATATAATGCCGGTATTGTGGTGGACGTGGCGGGTGACTATACCGAAGTCCGAAAAGCTTTGCGGGGCGTGACGCTCCATGTGGATGCGGCTGTGCGCGCGGAATTGGGCGACAACTGGGCTGAGATGCTCCAACAGGCACGGCGCGCCGGCGTGACACTGACCACGGAGCCGGGAAAGGGCGTTGAGATCGATGTGGAGAACGCAGAACTGGCGGATCTGTATCCGGGGATGTTCGATTCCTATGCCACGGATCAGGCGGAGATGCTGCAGGACATGCTGCGCACGGCGGAGCTGGGCAGGCCGGAGCATATTTCCCTGATGGAGAGCGCCATGCGCGAGGGCGGCGAGGACGCTGTTGCGCAGCAGATGCTGTTCATGGACAAGTATCTCGAAAACGCTCTGACGAATTTTGCCGCGCAGGCGGGCTTTGAGATGCGCATCAAACAGGGCGAGATCTTGAAAAACGGAAAGGCGCGGGCCGCGGCGGCGGACGCTGTTGCCCGGCAGAGCCGGAGAAAAGCCCTGCAGGAAGCGCAGAACAGGACGCTGCATGTGTTCCGGCAGCTGCGGAAAATGCGGCGGACGGAGAACGCGGAAACGCAGAAGCTGATCGACGAGCTGGCGGGCGGCTTTGACGCCATGGCGAAGAGCATGCGGGGAGACAAAGAGGCCACCTGGCGGAATATGCGCGATATCTACGAGCAGGCCAAAAGGGAAGACCCGAATTTCCTGCCGGATAAAGATCTGGAGAAAAGATTTTCGCGGCTGGATCAGATCCGCGTTGGAGAGATGAGCATGGAAGACGCGGTGGAGCTTTACCGGGCCGGAACGCAGCTGATCCATGATATTCGCACAGCCAACCGGGAGATCGCGGAGAAGAACGCCCGGGAACTGGCGCAGCTTTATGAGGACAGCGCGGCGGAGATCCGCAGCAGCGACGGCGATCTGCGGGAGTACGGCAGGGGCGAACGCGGCCGGGAGAAGCTGCGGGGCCTGAAGCGC
>CAZYZQ010000143.1:0-4245 GCA_964652075.1 uncultured Oscillospiraceae bacterium | reverse complement strand
GCGTCAGATCCGGTGCATCGCGTTGAAGATGTCCTCGCGCTGGATGCGGATGGAGAGGCCCATGTCCTGGCCTTTGTCGGTGATGGCGTCGCGGATGGCGTCGTAGGAGACGGTCGCGGCGGCGGTGTCGACCAGCATGGTCATGGTGAAAAACTCCTGCATGACGGTCTGGCTGATGTCCAGCACGTTGATGCCGAGGCGGTACAGAAGCGTCGTGACCTCCGCGATGATGCCCGGGCGGTCCGGCCCGGTGACGGTGACAATAGCACGCATAGTGATGTTCCTTTCTTGTGTGGAGTATTGTATGATATTTCACAGTTCTCCCATAGGACAGCCCCTCGCGAAGCTCCCCCCACTGGGGGAGCTTTTACGGGGGTTGTTCTATCGGGCAGGGCGCTACACCAGATGATCCAGATTCTGTTCGAAGGCGGGCAGGGCGTTCTCGAGAAACCAGCCAAGCTCGGGCAGCTGCATTTCATCTAAGGCGGCGCGGGTCTGGGCGGCGGCGGCGGTGAATTCCTGATTGCCCGCCTTCAGCTCTTCGAGGCACTTGATGTGCGCCGAGAGCTTGTCCGCGGCCTTGACGATAGTCCGTGCCTGCGCGTCCTCCTCGCGCAGGAGCGGCGCGTAGTGGGGGCGCAGCTGCTCTGGCAGCATGTCCAGCAGGCGGTCGCAGGCGAGGGCCTCCACCTGCTTGTAGGCCGAGCGGATGTCGCCGTTGTGGTACTTGACCGGCGTCGGCAGGTCGCCCGTGATGATCTCGGAGGCGTCGTGAAACAGGGCGCAGGACGCGCAGCGGTCGGGGTCGGGGCCGGGCAGGCCGAGGATCTCGCGCCGCACGAGCGCCAGCGCGTGCGCGAGCACCGCGACCTGATGGCTGTGCTCCTGAATATTCTCGGAAAAGGTGTTGCGCATCAGGCCCCAGCGCGAAATATAGCGCATCCGGGACAAAAACGCATAAAACGGAACCATGGCGATCCGCCTCCCTTCTGATTTTTTCTATCATACCACACCGGACACGAAATGAAAACAGATTTTTTCAGACGGGGCTTCCCTTGTATTGTTCTGGTAAGCGTGGTATAATATTTCAAATGTATGCATGTTCTGCACTGCATCACAGGACAATCCCCGCTCCGCTACCCGGGCGGGGGATGGAGGAATCTGATGGAGTTTGCCATTCTCGACTGGATTCAGGCGAATCTGCGCTGTGGCTTTTTGGACGCGGTGATGCCCGTGTTGACGCGGCTCGGCGACGTGGGCCTTGTCTGGATCGTGCTGGGGCTTGTGCTCACGGCGATCCCGCGCACGCGGCGCTACGGCGCGGCGGTGCTGGCGGCGCTTCTGATCGATGTGATACTTTGCAACGGGCTGATTAAGCCGCTCGTTGACCGGGCGCGGCCGTTTGCGCTGCGTAAGGTTTCGCTGCTCGTTCCGCCGCCGAGCGACGCGTCGTTCCCCTCGGGGCACAGCGCGGCGGCGTTCTCGGCGTGCTTTGCGCTGCTGTTCTCCCGCGCGCCGAGAAGGCTCTGGATCCCGGCCATGGCGCTGGCGGTGGTGATCGCCTTCTCGCGGCTGTACCTGTATCTGCACTTCCCGACGGATGTGGCGGCCGGGACGGCGCTCGGCGTGCTGTTCGGGCTGGCGGGTGCGGCCATCGTCGCGCGGATTGTGAATGTCTGGAGGAAACGCCATGAAACCCGCTGACAACACAAAAAAACAGAGCTTTCTCGAGGGCGCGGCCGTTCTGACGATCGCGACGATCCTCGTCAAGCTCATCGGCGCGTGCTTCAAGATCCCGCTCAACCGCATGATCGGCAAGGTCGGCTACGGCCACTTCATGGTGGCCTACGATATATATAATGTATTGCTGACCGTCGCGACGGCGGGCCTGCCGATCGCCGTCTCGCGCATGATCTCGGAATCTGTCGCGCTCGGCAACACGCGGCAGGTCGGGCGGATCCAGCAGGTCAGTATGCGCATCTTTTTGCTGCTCGGCATCGTGGGCACGGGAATCATGCTCTTCGGCAGCCGCGCGCTGGCGGGCTTTATGAACGACCCGGACAGCTACTGGGCCATTCTGGCGCTCTCGCCCGCGGTTCTGATGGTGTGCGTGATCTCGTCGCTGCGCGGGTATTTTCAAGGGCAGAGCTACATGACGCCGACGGCGATCAGTCAGGTCATTGAGTCGTTATGTAAACTCTTTCTCGGCCTTGGCTTCGTCGCGCTGTGCCTCTGGACGGGCAAAAGCTCCGGCGAGGCCGCGGGCGCGGCGATTCTCGGCATCACGATCGGCACGGTGCTGTCGATGTTCTACCTGCTGACAAAGTACATGCAGCGCGCCCACATGCGCAAGCTCGGCGAGGCGATGTCCTTCGGGCAGACGGCGAAGACGCTTTTGCGCTACGCAATCCCGATCACAATCGGTGCGTCGGGCCTGCAGATCTTCAACGCGCTGGACTCGAAGATCATCCTCGGGCGGCTTCTGCACGCACTGCAGCTGCCGCAGGAGACGGCCACGGGGCTGTACGGCCTGTACTCGGCCGCGCAGACGCTCTACATGCTGCCCTCAGCGCTCGTGCAGCCGCTGGCGGTGTCGATCATCCCGTCCGTGACGGCGGCGCTGACGCTCAAAAAGTGGAAGCAGGCGCGCCGGCTCGAGGAGAGCGCGGTCAAGCTCACGGCCATGATCTCGATGCCCTGCGCGGCGGGCTTTCTGATCCTCGCAAAGCCCGTGCAGGCGCTGCTGTACGGCTACGGCGAGACGGATCTCGCGGCGGCGGGGCCGATGCTGCAAATTCTCGGCGTCGCGGTCGTGTGCAACTGCCTTGTCGTTGTGACGAACGCGATTTTGCAGGCGCACGGGCGCGTGATGCTGCCGATTTTCACGACGCTCTGCGGCGGCACGGTCAACGTGCTGACGGACTATTTCCTGATTGCGAACCCGAAGATCGGCATCAACGGCGCGGCGGTCGCGACGGTCGCGTACTGCGCGGTGATTATGGCGCTGAACTTCTACTTCCTGCACCAGCACCCGAAAAAGACGCGCCCGCGCGTGCTGTTCATGCTCGTGCGCCCGCTGGCCGCGACGCTCGGCATGTCGGTCGCAACTTATCTTGGTTACAAGGGCGCGTTCGCGCTGACGAAGTCCATGTCCCTCTCGTGTCTGCTCGCAGTTCTCATCGCGGTCGCGGTGTACGCGTTCCTCGTTTTGAAGCTGCAAATCATCACCTGGGGCGACTGCATGCTGATGCCGAAGGGCGAGAAGCTCGCAAAGCTTCTGCGCGTGAGAAAGCCCGCGCCCCGGCAGCTGCCGGAATGAGTTTACAGATACCGGGGTCAGGCGGTAAGCCTGGCCCCGGTGTTTATGTTTCTATTGGTCGTAGGGCGGGGACACACGCCGCATCTTCAGGCGGTGCGTGCCGAGGCCCGTCCCTTTGGGCCGAGGGTGAGAGGATGCAGCAAAATTTTGTACTGCGGTTGGGTGTTTGCAATATCCAGCTTAACTTTTCTGCATAGTTTTCGGTGCTGTACAGACTTGCAACTGCATCCCCTCTCAGTCAGCGCTTCGCGCTGCCAGCTCCCCCCACTGGGGGAGCTTTGCGGGGGCTGTTCTATCGGGGGTGAGAAGTAGGGTGGGGCTACCTCGGCCCAAAGGAAATGCCCTCGGCGCGCCCTGCACACAAGCTCTCCGGGGGAGGGGCAAATTCTTTTTTATTGCGGTTTTTCTGTGGATATGCTATGATAGAGGAACAAAAAATGAAAACGGGTAAGGGAGATCAAATTTTATGTGCGACACCTGTAAAAAATTTTATATCACCACGCCGATCTATTATCCGTCTGCGGGGATGCACATTGGGCACACGTACTGCACCGTCGCGACGGACGCGATTGCGCGCTACAAGCGGCTGCGCGGCTATGACGTCATGTTCCTGACCGGCACCGACGAGCACGGGCAGAAGATTGAGGACAAGGCCAAGGAGGCCGGCGTGACGCCGAAGGAGTTTGTCGACCGGATCGTCGAGGGCGAGAAGGGCGTCAAAGACCTTTGGAAGCTGATGAATATCTCCAACGACCGCTATATCCGCACGACGGACGACTATCATGTCGCGGCGATCCAGCGGATCTTCAAGAAGATGTATGACAACGGCGATATCTACAAGGGCAAGTACGTCGGCAAGTACTGCAAGCCGTGCGAGAGCTTCTGGACCGAGTCGCAGCTGGTCGACGGCAAGTGCCCCGACTGCG
>CAZYZQ010000142.1:0-4295 GCA_964652075.1 uncultured Oscillospiraceae bacterium | reverse complement strand
GCGACGGCGCGTTCTATGGACCGAAGCTGGACTTCCATCTGGCGGATTCGCTGGGCCGGACGTGGCAGTGCGGCACGATCCAGCTGGATTCCCAGCTGCCGGAGCGTTTTGAGCTGGAGTATACCGGCGAGGACGGGCAGAAGCATCGCCCGGTTATGATCCACCGCGTTGTGCTCGGCTCCATTGAGCGCTTCATCGGCGTGATCACCGAGCACTTTGCCGGCGCGTTCCCGACGTGGCTGGCGCCGGTGCAGGTGCGGATCCTGACCGTCACCGACCGCGCGAACGCGTATGCCGACGGCATTGCGGCGCAGCTGGATGCGGCTGGCTACCGCGTTGAAAAGGACGAGCGGAACGAGAAGATCGGCAAGAAGATCCGCGAGGCGCAGCTCCAGAAGATCCCCTATATGCTGGTTGTGGGCGACCGCGACGTTGAAAACGGGACGGTTTCTGTCCGCCGCCGCTCGGGCGAGGATCTGGGCGCCATGGCACCCGAGGCCTTTGCCGCGATGCTGCGCGAGCAGGTCGACAGCAAGGCAAAAGACTGAGAGAATTTTCGACAGGCGGCCCGGGGACGGGCCGCCTGCTTTGCCCGCCGCGGGCGAAAGGAGAGCAACATGCACGACGAACTGACAAAGGTCGATATCCAGAAGATGCAGGAGGAGGTCGACTACCGCACACGTGTGCTGCGGCCGAAGCTGATCGAAGAGGTGCAGCGCACGCGCGCGTTCGGCGATCTGAGTGAAAACTATGAATACAAGGCTGCCAAGCAGGAGAAAAACCGCAATGACAGCCGTGTGCGCTACCTTGAGCGCATGATTAAGACGGCGGTTGTGATCGACGCGGGCCCGCGCGGCGACGGCGTGGCGCTGTTTGACAAGGTGAAGATCTATATTGAAGAGGATGACGAGGAGCAGGAGATCCAGCTCGTCACCACACTCCGGCAGAACGCGCTGGTCGGGCTGATCAGCAAGGAGTCGCCGGTTGGCAAGGCGGTCATGGGCCACCGGGTTGGCGACCGCGTGCTCGTCGAGGTCAGCCCGAGCTACAGCTACTACGTCCAGATCCGCGCCATCGAGCACGGCGAGGACGATGCTTCGCTCGAGATCAGCCGGTACTGAAGCGTGCAGATTTATGTAGATGCCGACGCGTGCCCGGTGGTGCGGATTGTAGAGCGGGTGGCGCGGGAGTATGGAATCCCGGTGACGCTGTTCTGCGACACAAACCATGTGCTGCGCTCGGACTACGCGCAGGTGGTGACAGTCGGCGCCGGGGCGGATGCGGTCGATTTTGCGCTGGTCAACCGCTGCCGCGCGGGCGACCTTGTGGTCACGCAGGACTACGGCCTTGCGGCCATTGCGCTCGGGCGCGGCGCGTATGGATTGCACCAGAACGGGCTACGCTATACCGACGGGAACATTGACCGGCTGCTGCTCGAACGCCATTTGGCAAAGAAAGCGAGAAACGCTTCGGCAAAGCACCATCTCAAAGGCCCGGCGCGCCGGACGCAGGCGGATGACCGGAATTTTGAGACGGCTCTCCGGCGGATATTGGAGGAAAAGGCCCCGCAATCCGAAGAAAAGACGGGCATTTGAGCAAAATGCACAGAAAAATGCCGGTTCCCATGCGACAAATTCCGCGAATCGGGCGGTTGACTTTTTTCCGGTGTTCCAGTAATCTTATAATAGCGAAAGAACTAGGGAACCTCTGAATAAACCGCGATGCGCGTCTGCGCGGCAGATTTTTTGCCTTCGCCAGACAAAGAATCTGCTCGCCATCCGCACATCTCGATTTAATCAGAGCTTCCCTGGAATGACGAAAGGGAACAGGTGATCGTATGTGCGTTCGGAAACAGCGAATTAGCCGGGGCGGATACGCGCCTGCGGGCTGACAGACTATCCTTGCGGTAGTCTGTCTTTTTTTCTTGAAGCTGACGGGAGGAGCAAACAAATATGAAAAAAGTTGCGGTTATCATGGGCAGCGACAGCGATCTACCGGTAGTGCTGAAAGCGGTCACGACATTGCAGGAATACGGCGTCGAACCGGTTGTGCATGTCTATTCCGCACACAGAACGCCGCTGGAGGCCAGAACCTTCGCCGAGACGGCGCGCGAGCAGGGGATTGGCGTGATTATCGCCGCGGCCGGCAAGGCGGCGCATCTGGCGGGCGCGTTGGCGGCGGCCACGACGCTGCCGGTCATCGGCATCCCGGTCAAGTCCTCTACATTGGACGGGCTGGACGCGCTTTTGTCGACGGTGCAGATGCCGTCCGGCATCCCGGTTGCGACGGTTGCCATCGACGGCGCGCAGAACGCGGCGCTGCTGGCCATCCAGATTCTTGCCGTGTCGGATGAGACGCTGGCGAAAAAGCTGGCCGACGCGAGAAGCGCCGGTGCGCAGAAGGTGCTCGCGGCCGACGAATCGGTGCGCAAGAAGCTCGGCGTCTGAAGGACGCAGGTCATACGCAGTGAAATAAGTTGATTGCCGCGCAATGCGGCAGATCGGAGGCAGAATCATATGGGCGGTTTTTTTGGAGCGGTGTCCCACAGAGACGTCTCGTTTGACGTCTTTTTCGGAACGGACTACCATTCCCACCTCGGGACACGGCGCGGCGGCATGGCGTCCTGCACCAAGGAGCACGGCATCCAGCGCGAAATTCACAACATTGAAAATACGCCGTTCCGCACAAAGTTTGAGGACGACGTGGTCGATCTGGCCGGGCCTTGCTGCATCGGCTGTATCAGCGATTCGGATCCGCAGCCGATCCTGATCCGTTCGCATTTGGGCGTATACGCGATCAGCATGGTCGGCATTATCCGCAACGCCGAGACGCTGGCCAAGCGCTTCCTGAATACGGAGCACGCGCACTTTGAGGCCATGGGCGGCGGGCGCGTGAATCAGGTGGAGCTGCTGGCAATGCTGATTAACCAGCAGAAGACGTTTGAGGACGGCATCCGCTACGCGCAGGAGCAGATCGAGGGCACAGCCTCCATCCTGATCCTGACGGAGGATGCGCAGATCATCGCCGCGCGCGACAAGCTCGGCCGTCTGCCGATCATTCTCGGGCAGGACGACGAGGGCTATTGCGTCTCGTTCGAGTCCTTCGCGTTTGAGAAGATGGGGTATCGGTATGTCAAGGATCTCGGCCCGGGTGAGATCATCCGCATGAACGCCGACGGCTATGAGACGACCGGTGCGCCCGGAACAGAGATGAAAATCTGCACGTTCCTCTGGACGTACTACGGCTATCCGAACTCGACCTATGAGGGCTGCAATGTCGAGGTGGCGCGCACACGCAACGGCACGCTCATGGTCGAAAACGAGCGCAAACTGGGCGGCGTGCCGGATGTTGACTATGTGTGCGGCGTGCCGGACTCCGGGACCCCGCACGCGGTGGGCTACGCAAACGCCAGCGGCATCCCATTTGGCCGGCCGCTGATCAAGTACACCCCGACGTGGCCGCGCAGCTTTATGCCGCAGAACCAGGCGGTGCGCGACCGTATTGCAAAAATGAAGCTTGTCCCGGTACACGAGATGATCGAGGGCAAGAAGCTGCTCTTTGTCGACGACTCCATCGTGCGCGGCACGCAGCTGCACGGCACGGTCAGCTTCCTGCGCGAAAACGGCGCGAAGGAGCTGCACATGCGCTCTGCCTGCCCGCCGATCATGTACGGCTGTAAGTATCTGAACTTCTCGCGCAGCACCTCTGAAATGGAGCTGATTGCCCGGCGCACGATTGAAAAGCTGGAAGGCCCGGAGGGGCAGGAGCACCGCGAGGAATATGCCGACGGCTCCTGTTCACGCGGCAAGGCGCTGCGCGAGCATATCTGCAAGAGCATGGGCTTTGACTCGCTCGACTATCAGACGCTCGACGGCACGCTCAAGGCGATCGGCCTGAACCCGTGCAAGCTCTGTACCTATTGCTGGAACGGCAAGGAATAAAACAGCATTCCCCGGCCGAGCCGGAAACGCCCGAAAGACGCAGGCATGAGATTGAAGGAGGATTACGATGAAGGACTCAAAATCGGATCGCTACGCAGCCGCGGGTGTGGATATCACCGCAGGCTATCAGGCAGTGGAGCTGATGAAGCGGCACATTGCGCGCACGGTGATTCCCGGCGCGGACAACGACATCGGCGGCTTTGGCGGCACCTTTGTGCCGGAGCTTGCCGGGATGAAGCAGCCGGTGCTGGTTTCCGGTACGGACGGCGTCGGCACCAAGATCAAGATTGCGTTTGAGCTGGACAAGCATGACACTGTGGGCATTGACTGCGTGGCCATGTGCGTCAACGATAT
>CAZYZQ010000141.1:0-4393 GCA_964652075.1 uncultured Oscillospiraceae bacterium | reverse complement strand
TGGTCAGTGTCGTGCGTGAACGTGCGCTCCACGCGCTCCTGCGCAACGAGGGTTTTGATGGTTTTTGCGCCCGTAATGCCCTCGTTGTAGTTCGCGGTGATGCGGCTGTTCGCCTCACGTACCTTGCGGTTGGCCGCTGCCAGATGGTGCTGGAAGTAGAAGCCAATGACAGCCTCAATCGGGATCATAGCCAGCATCAAAAGCGCCAGCTTCCAGTTGACAACCACCATAATCACTAAGATATAGACCAGATAGCTGCCGTCCCAGACAAGCTGCATGAGCGTCCAGCTGGCCAGCGCGCCGATGCGCCCGATATCGCTCATCAGGCGTGAATGGATATAGCCGACGCCGTTCTGGTTGTAATAGCTCAGCGACAGCTCCTGCAGATGGTCGAAGGTTTTACGGCGCATATCGTAGTTCAGCGTCACCTCAAGCTTGTTTGCCGCATAGGTGCTGTAACCGCTGAGCGCACAGCCTACCACCAGTGTCAGAAGATAGAGCACGATGAAAATCCAGAGGGAGTCCAATGTACCCTTCCCAATAAAATTGTTGATCGCATAGCGCTGGAACAGCGGCCGGATGGCCTCCAGCACGCCGCAGGAAAGACCCGTGAGCAGCAGCCCCACCAGCAGTTTCCTGTGCCTTTTTAAGTACGGAAGGATAAAGCCAATGCCAAAATAACGTAGCTTTGGAATGTTCTCCTGCTTATTCTGCATGACCGGCCACCTCCTCTGCGCACTGCAATTGCAGATCGTAGATCCTGCGGTAAAGCCCGCCCTGCCGAATCAGTTCCGTATGTGTCCCCTGCTCCGCAATCCGTCCCTGTTCGAGTACAAGGATCTGGTCCGCCTCCATGAGTGTGGAGATACGGTGTGAAATCAGGATGCAGGTCGCGCCGGCCATCTGCGTGCGCAGGGCGGCGCGGATTTTCGCGTCTGTCTCCGCGTCGACAGCGGAGAGGGAGTCGTCGAAGACCATAATCGGCGTCTTTTGCAGCAGCATCCGCGCGATGGCCGCGCGCTGCTTCTGCCCGCCGGAGAGCGTCACGCCGCGCTCGCCGACAACCGTATCATAGCCCTCGGAAAAGCTGTCGATCGCGTCCTCCAGGTAGGCGGCGCGCGCCGCGGCCCGGATGTCCGAAAGCGTTGCGTTGTCCGTTGCCATGCCAATATTCTCTGAGAGCGTACGGCTGAACAGCATCGGCTCCTGAAGCACCATGCCGACGTTTTTGCGCACCCAGTTGGCCCGCATCCCGGCGATATCCTGCCCGCCGATTGTGATGCGGCCGTGCTCCGGCGGCAGGTCGTACAGCCGCTCCAGCAGGTACATAAGCGTGCTCTTGCCGCTGCCGGTGCCGCCGAGAATGCCGAGCGTCGTGCCGGCCTTGACAGTGAAGCTCACGTCCTGCAACAGCTGCGGGTGGCCGGGATAGTTGAAGTTCACATGCTCGAAGACAATATCTCCGGTCATATCCGGCGTCGTGGCATCCGGCGGGTCCTGCTCCTCAGGCGCGGACATGATCTCAAACAGACGCTCAATGGAGACGCCCGCCTTGCCCATCTCACTGACGATGCGCCCGAGCATTCGGATCGGCTCGGAGGCCGTCGCGTTGTAGGTGATCATCGCCATCAGCGCGCCGGTTGTCATCTCACCGTGGACGACCATAACCGTGCCGACCACAAGGACGATCATGCCCTGAATTGCGGACAGAAGGCCGCTGACCTCCCAGAAGCTGGACATATGGACGCCCATTTTGATCCACGCTCTTGTGAGGATGCTGCTCTGCTTGTCAAAGCGCTCCTGCTCATAGGCTTCACGGCCAAACGCGCGCACCACGCGCACGCCCGTCAGGTTTTCCTGCGCGATGGTGGACAGCTCGCCCTCCATCTCGTCGCACTTGCGAAACTGCGATGTGATTTTTCCCCGGAAATAGACGGTAAACAGCAGCAGAAGCGGCTGCGTTGCCAAAATGATTGCGCTGAGCTTCACATTCACGCTGAACATAAAGATGATCGCGGCCACCAGGGTGATAACGCAATTGATTAAATTGGAAAGCTGCTCGGAGAGAAATGTTTTGACCATTTCAATGTCCGTGGTGCAGCGCTGAATGATGTCGCCCGTCTGGTGCTCCATGTGCCAGGAGAACGGCAGGCGCTCAATGTGGTGGAACGTGCCGTTCCGCATCGTGCGAACAAAGCCCTCGCCGCCTTTCGCGTTGGAGAGGATAAAGACATAGCGGCAGAGCGAATTTGCAATCGCAAGCCCGATCACGATCAATGCGATCAGATATAAATGACTGCGCAGCAGATCACGGTCAAAGAGCTTCGCCAGCACCTCGCCGATTGCGCCGGCCGCCTCCTTGTCGCCGATGACGCTGTCAACCGTGAACTGCACGAGCTGCGGGTTCAGCATGGCGCAGACTGTGCGCAGCAGTCCAAACACGATGGCAAGCAGGAAATAGCGTTTGCTGCCGTTCAAAAACGTCAGCAGCATCCCCCGCTTGCTCTTGATGGGTTGCATGATTTGTATCCTCCTGTGTCCTTTCTCAATTCAAAATTCCTATCTGCTTTAGCATGCCCTTCTTACTCTCACTGCCCTCACGCCTTTCTCTCATCCGTCAAAACAACCAACTGCTCCAATGGTAACATATCCCGCAACAGATTGCAACCAATTCTTTTAATAAAAACAAAAAGCGAACCCGGAAGGCTCCGGGTTCACTTTCTCACGCCGGGAAAATGGTTTCAAGCACCTGTAACACGCCGCTCTCTTCATTTGGCGGCGCGTGGAGTGGGAATTCGGCCAGCATTGCGGGCGACCCGTTCTCCATCACATAGCCGGCGCCCGCAATGCGCAGCATCTCTGCGTCGTTCTCTCCGTCCCCGAACGCCAGCAGCGCCGATGCGGGAAGCTGCCAGCGCGCCAGCAGCTGCTCCAACGCGGCGGCCTTGTGCAGTCCCGGTTGGATCAGATCGACGCAGCCGTGGCCGCTGCTCGTCACATCGCAGTCCTCGCCCACCGCATCGCGAATGCGTGCGGCGTATTCCCATGTCTGCTCCTGCGGAACAGCCAGAGAAAACTTCAGGATTTCGTCATCCAGCCCCTCGAAGCTGTCGCATTTTTGCAGCTTCGGATAATAGATCTGCATGATCTGAAAGAAGCGTTCGTCCACATTTGCCGGAAGATAGGCACTGCGCAGGCCGCAGACGATGGGCAGTACGGGCAGGCGCTGCACGGTCTTCAAAAGCCGCCCGGCGGCCTCCTTTGAAAATGTGCTCCACACCAGCCGCTCCCCTCCCGGGCCGACGATCAGCGCGCCGTTTTCCGCGATATAGGACAGCTCATCCGCCCGCGCGCCAAACGGGGCACGCAGATTTTCATATTGGTTCCCGCTCGCCACCACAAAGCGGCAGCCCCGCGCCTGCATCCGGTCAAAGAGCTTCCAGAAGCGTGGCGCGTCAAATGAATGCTTCCGGTTCAAAAACGTGCCGTCCAGATCGACAGCGACCACGCGAAACGCCACCATATTGCCTCCTTAGAAGAACCAGCCCATCACCAGATGGAACAGAAATGCCACCAGCCATGCGATACAGCACTGCATCACCACCACAACAGGCGCCCACTTTGCGCCCATCTCCCGCCGCACGGCTGCAATCGCCGCAACGCAGGGCGTATAGAGCAGGGTGAACACCAGGAAGGTGTAGGCGCCCACCCAGCCGGAGAACAGCCCGGTGATGGCGGCCGTGCTCCCGCCGAGCAGGACGGTCAGTGTCGAAACAACGCTCTCTTTTGCCATAAAGCCTGTGATCAGTGCCGTAGAAAGCCGCCAGTCGCCGAAGCCGAGCGGCGCGAAGACCGGCGCAATCACGCTGCCCAGCCGGGCAAGCAGGCTCTGCGTCGAGTCGGTCACCACATTCAGGCGCACATCGAAGCTCTGCAGGAACCAGATGATGATTGACGCCAAAAAGATAATTGTAAACGCGCGGGAGAGGAAGTCTCTGGCCTTCTCCCACAGAAGCTGCGCAACGCTGCGCGGCGACGGGAGCCGATAGTTCGGCAGCTCCATGACAAACGGAACCGGCTCTCCGCGGAAGCCCGTGTGCTTGAGCAGCAGCGCAAACAGGACGCCGATCACCATGCCCAGCACATACAGTGAAATCATGACGAGCGCACGGTGCGACGGGAAAAATGCCATCGTAAACACCGCGTAGATCGGCAGCTTGGCGCTGCAGCTCATAAACGGTGTGAGCAGGATTGTCATCTTGCGGTCACGGTCGGACGAGAGCGTCCGGGATGCCATAATGGCCGGAACGGAGCAGCCAAAGCCGATCAGCATCGGCACGAAGCTGCGGCCCGACAGGCCGATCCGGCGCATCAGCTTGTCCATCACAAACGC
>CAZYZQ010000140.1:0-4447 GCA_964652075.1 uncultured Oscillospiraceae bacterium | reverse complement strand
ACGCTGATCTGTGGCCAGTATACGGACGACCTGTACGCTGACTTCCAGTCGAAGCTGGAAGCCTCCGGACTTGCTGAGTATCAGGCTGCGATCCAGTCCCAGCTCTCTGCCTGGATGGACGCAAACTGAGATCCCCCTCCATGGAGCCGCCGAAAACGGCGGCTCTTTTTTCATCCCCGCTTTCAAATGCCAGTCATGTATGTTATACTGAAAGAAATAGCGCCGGGGCTGAATCGCCCCGGGCTGAAAAAAGTATGGGAGGACTTTTCTGATGGAACGCTACAGCATCGAACTGTTTGTCAACGACGACGGCGCGCAGGTCGCGCGGCTGATCCTGCGCATGCCCACGCCCGTCAGCATCTCGGATGTCCGTCCGGACTGCTTCAACGTCCATGTCGACCGGCAGGACGAGCAGGGACACACCCTGATGACGAACACGGACTATTTCAGCGGCAAAATCATCCCCGCAAAGGGCTACCGCACCGTGCTCGCCGCCTATCCCTCCGACGAAACCGGAGAGCCGGTTCGCAGCGGCAACTGTGTCACACTGGAGCTGGACGTGAAGGACACGCACGCGCGCGCCATCATCGGCTCGCTCTCCGGCAGCGCGTTCGTCAACTGCGTCCACCGGATTACGCAGACCGCCCCGATCGGCGCGCTGAGCGGCCTTGTCTGGGATACGCTGGAAGCAACGCGCTGCCCGCAGCAGGATGGCTGGACGCACGGCCGCACCGGCGTGCTGCAATATGCCTGCTATACTCCGGGGGCCGCGGGTGTCCGGCCTCTTGTCATCTGGCTGCACGGCGCGGGCGAGGGCGGGCAGGACCCACGCATTGCCTATATGGGCAACAATGTCGTCGCGCTCTCTTCGGAGAAGATCCAGTCGTATTTCGGCGGCGCGTATGTCCTTGTGCCGCAGTGCCCGACCATGTGGATGGACGATGGCTCGCACACCTACGGCCATACGGGCAAGAGCATGTATTCAAACGACCTCTTCTCCCTGATCGACGAATTCGTCCGCACGCATCCGATCGACAAAACGCGCATCTATGTCGGCGGCTGCTCCAACGGCGGCTTTATGACCATGCGCCTGCTCGCCGACCACCCGCGCTATTTTGCCGCCGCCTATCCGATGTGCGAGGCGCTCTACGACGACACGATCACAGAGCAGGAGCTGCAAAATATCGCCACAACGCCTGTCTGGCTGATGCACGCCATGACCGACGGCGTGGTGAACCCCGAGCAGACTGCGCACCCGACCTACAAGCGCCTGAAGGCCATCGGCGCGCCCGCCCATTTCACCTTCATCGACGACCGCCCGCCGTTCCCGATGGTCAACCACGGCGTCTGGGTGCCGGGCCTGCGTGAGGAGCACAACGAGGACTACGACGGCAGCCCCGTACTGGTGGACGGCAAGCCCGCCACACGCTTCCAGTGGCTGGCCGCGCAGCGTCTGAAATAAAACCGCAGGTTCCGCTTGCCAAGGAGCCTTCGACTCTGTATAATAAACTTAACTGAACACAGGAGGCCCCACCACATGGCATCTGTTACGCTGCGGGAGATGGCGAAGGCGCTCGGCGTCAGCGCCGCGACCGTTTCTATGGTTCTGAATAACAAGCCCGGCATCTCTGCCGAGACCCGGGCAAAGGTGCTGGAATACGCCCACGACTGCGGCTACGAGCTGCCGCGCGGCGCGGGCGGCGGCACGCTCTGCTTTGCCATCTACAAGCGCCACGGCGAGGTTGTCCGCGATACGCCGTTCTTTTCGACACTGATCGAGAGCATCCAGCAGGCCGCCGCGCGTGCAGGGCACGCGCTCGCCATCCAGTATCTGAGCGGCGAGCAGGACGCCCTGCCAAAGGCGGAGGGCATCATCTTCCTCGCGACCGAGATGGACGGGCAGACAGCGCTGCGCCTCGCGGCGCAGGACTGCCCTGTCGTCATGCTGGACAATGCGTTCCCCGACCTGGCGCTGAACACCGTCTCCATCGACAACCGCAGCGGCATCTGCGCGGCAATCCGCCATCTGGCCGGGCAGGGGCACCGCGCCATCGGCTACCTGCGCAGCAGTGCGCCGATTCAAAACTTTGACGACCGCTTCGCGGCCTATCAGGCGGCGCTCGCGCAGCGCGGGCTGGAGCAGGGGCAGGTCATCCCCCTCTCCGCCAACATGGACGCGGCCAACCGGGATATGCTTACGTGGCTCTCGCACAACCGCCTGCAATCACGCGCGCTGATCGCAGACAACGACGCCATCGCATTCGGCGCCATTGCGGCGCTGCGCAGCGAGGGCTTGGAGCCGGGCCGCGACTACGCCGTCATCGGCTTTGATGATCTGCCCTATGCGCAGGTTTTGAACCTGACCACGGTGCGCGTGTTCCACGAATCGCTCGGCGCCGAGGCTGTGCGCCGCGTGCTCTCCATCGATCCCTCGCTGCCGCCGCAGCACATCCAGATCTGCACGCAACTCAAGGTGCGCGGCAGCACATAGCAGGCCCTGCAACCGCCCCGCGCCGTGCTCTATGCGGCGCGGGGCGTTCTGTAATTCCCCTTTTGGTGTCAAAATTACCCGCTGGTTGCCGCTGCAACCGCTGGTTGCGGAATTTCCAACTCCCTTTTCTGGTCTTTTCCCGCAGTTTGTTGTATGGTAAAGACAACACCGGCGCAGGCCGCCGGAGAAAATGAGGTGCTGTTGTATGAATCTTGCAGAACAATTGATCGCGCTGCGTAAAACGCGCGGCTGGTCGCAGGAGGAGCTGGCCGCGCAGCTCGATATCTCGCGGCAGTCCGTGTCGAAATGGGAGTCCGGCAGCGCGGTGCCGGAATTGGAGCGCGTCATCCAGCTCAGCGAGCTGTTCGGCGTCACCACAGACGAGCTGCTGAAGGGCTCGGCCGCATCTCGTGCCGAGGAAGCGCCGACGCCCGTCCCGCGCGCTGAGGCGGAAGCGTTTTTGCAAATCAAATGGCGCAGCGCGCCGCGCGTTGCACTGGGCGTGCTGCTTTGTATCCTCGGCGCCGCGATACTGATCTGCGCGTCGTGCCTGGCAGGACTGGAAGGCAGCGAGAGCGCCGAGCTGCTCTACATCGGTCTGGGTTTTGTAGCGCTGATCGCGCTCTGCGCGGTCGCTGTCGCCCTCTTTATCACCACGGGGATGAAGACCAGCCGCTTCGAGTATCTGGACAGGCAGGCGATTCTGCTCACGCCGGACACGCGTGCTATGGTGCTCTCGCGCCGGGACAGCTATGAGCAGCGTTACCGCCGGGGCATGGTGGCGGGGGTCTGCCTGTGCATTGTCTCTTGTATTCCGCTTTTTCTCGCCGTCGCATCCGGCTCGGAGACGATGATGCTGCTTTCTGTTGTTGCACTGCTGCTGATCTGCGCGGCAGGCGCCACGATACTCATCCACACGGGCATCCGCATGGCCAGCTTCCAGAAGCTGCTTGAGGAGGGCGACTACAGCCGCGCGCAGAAATCTGATACAGTCGCGCGCAGTCTGTCCGGCATCTACTGGCTGGTTGCCGTCGCGGTCTACCTTGTTATCAGCCTGCCAACCGGCCGCTGGGAGTCCACCTGGGTCGTCTGGCCGATCGCGGGGCTGCTCTTTGCCGCGCTCCAGCTCGTGCTCCGTCTTCGCCGGAGGTAAGCCGTTCAGACACAAAAAATCCGCGCACTCCAAACCTCGGAGTGCGCGGATAAATTTTTGCTTACTTCTTGTCAAACAGGTCGAAGATCGCGCGGTCGTAGTCATCCTCGATGCTCGCGGCCTTGCTGCGGCTGGTCTCGCCGGCCTTGGTAAACGCGCCCTTGCTCTGCTCCGCCTGCTTCGGCTTGTCGTCGAAGCCGGTGGCGATGACGGTCACGCGCATCTGATCCTCAAAGCTCTCGTCAAACGCAGCGCCGAAGATGATGTTCGCCTCGGGATTCGCCGCCTCCATGACGATATTCGCGGCGGTCTCGACGTCGTCGAGCCCCAGATCAGGCGCACCGGTGACGTTGATCAGGACGCCGGTCGCGCCGTTGATCGAAGTCTCAAGCAACGGGCTGGCGACGGCCATCTGCGCGGCCTGCTCGGCCTTGTCCCGACCCGCGGCGTTGCCGACGCCCATGTGCGCGTGCCCCGCGTCCTTCATGATCGCGGACACGTCTGCAAAGTCGAGGTTGATGATGACATTCTCCGAATAGCCGACCAGCTGTGAGATGGAGGTCACAGCCTGCTTCAACACATCGTCGGCAATGCCGAACGCGTTGGCAAACGTGATTTTCTGATCCGTGACGTACTTCAGACGGTCGTTCGGGATGATAATCAGGGAATCGACCTTCTCCGACAGCGCTTCGATGCCCGACTCCGCCTGACGCATCCGGTTCGCACCCTCAAACTTGAAGGGCTTCGTCACAACGCCGACCGTCAGAATGCCGGACTCGTGCGCAAGGTCCGCGATGATCGGC
>CAZYZQ010000139.1:0-4452 GCA_964652075.1 uncultured Oscillospiraceae bacterium | reverse complement strand
AGACCATCGGCATCATCATGCTCACCGCCCGGACCCAGGAGATGGACAAGGTGACAGGCCTGATGACCGGCGCGGACGACTATGTGACCAAGCCGTTTTCGCCTGCGGAGCTGACAGCGCGCATCGACGCGCTCTACCGGCGCATCGGCGGCGACACTGCGGTGGATACGGTGGAGATTCATCAGGGGCCGTTTGTACTGAACACGCGGAACCGCACACTGGAAAAGAACGGCACGCGGATTCGCCTGACTCAGGTGGAGTACGCGATCATGAAGCTGTTTTTGCAGAACCCCGGCCGCGCGCTCTCGCGGGAGGACATCCTGACCACGATCTGGGGCAGGGATTACGAAGGGGAACTGAAGATTGTCGACGTCAATATCCGGCGCCTGCGAATTAAGATTGAGGACGATACGGCAAACCCGACGTATATTACAACGGTTTGGGGCTTCGGCTATAAGTGGGGCGTTTAAGCCCGCCTGTTTCGTAGGAAAGGAGGGAGAAGGATGAAGATCCGCCTGCGGTTCAAAAAAATGACGGGTATCCAAAAACGCTGGTTCTGGAACAACGTCAGCGTTCTGGTCGTTGTTGTGATCCTGGCGGTTGCGGCCTTCTCCGTCGCCATGTCGTCCTACTACTACTCCAATATCAAGTCCGGCCTTGAGGCAAAGGCGAAGACGACAACGGACTTTTTTGGGAACTATATCTCCCAGAGCTACAACGAGTATTACCAGTCCTGCATTACGTTTGCCAAGACGTTTGAGGACAAGAACTCCATGGAGCTGCAATTTGTAAATACGGAGGGCAAGCTGGTGGCTTCCTCGCACGGGCAGCTCTCTGGCTCCATGCCCGGCACCTCGGACATTACAGACGCCATTGCGCGCAAATCGCTTGCGGTTTTTTCAGGCCGCAATCCCTCAACCGGCGAGCGCATCATGGCAGTGTCCAGCCCGATGCTCTATTTCAACGGCGAGGTGATCGGCGTTCTGCGGTATGTGACGAGCCTGAAAAACGTCGACCGGCAGATCCTGCTGTTTATTCTGTTGGCCGCGGTTGTGGGCATCGTGGTAATTGCACTGATTATTTTCAACAGCATGTACTTTATCCGCTCCATTGTCGGCCCGGTTACGGAGATCACGGCAACGGCGCAGCGGATCGCGGCGGGCAGCTACGGCGTACAGATTGAGAAGAAGTTTGAAGACGAAATCGGCGAGCTGGCCGACACCATCAACGATATGTCCGTCAAGATTGCGCGGTCGGAAAAGATGCAGGCGGAGTTTATTTCCTCCGTCTCGCACGAGCTGCGGACGCCGCTGACGGCGATCTCCGGGTGGAGCGAGACATTACAGTCGCCGGAGGGGCTGGATCCTGCGCTCGTGCGCCGCGGGATGCGATTCATCCACCGTGAGGCCGCACGCCTGACCGGTATGGTGGAGGAGCTTTTGGAGTTCACCAGTATGCAGGACGGGCGCTTCACGCTCAACGTGCAGAAGTGCGATATTTTGTCTGAATTTGAAGACACGGTTTTTATGTACGCAAACCGCTTGAATCAGGAGAATATTGACCTGATCTACCTTGAAAATAACGATGAAATTCCGGAAATCCCCTGCGACGCGTACCGTATGCGGCAGGTGTTCCTGAATATACTCGACAATGCGGCGAAGCATGGCGGAGACGGCCGGAAAATCACGGCCTCCATCCATCTGGAGGACGAGCAGATTGTGATCCGGATCCGCGACTTCGGCCCCGGGATTCCGGAGGAGGAACTGCCGCATGTCAAAATGAAATTCTACAAAGGCAGCTCAAAGGTTCGCGGAAGCGGGATCGGCCTTGCGGTGTGCGATGAGATTATCTCCATGCACAACGGAACGCTGACGCTGGAAAATGCGGAAGGCGGCGGCACGCTTGTTACGATTCGGCTTCCGATTGGTGAGACCTGAGCCAGACACCCGGAAAGGGGAAAACCATGAAAAACAAGCAAACCTCGCAGGAAAAATTCAAAACCATGATCGGCGGTCAGGCGCTGATCGAGGGCATCTTTATGCGTGGCCCCGACAAGGAGGCCGTTGTGGTGCGCACAAAGGACGGACTGGTGCAGAAGGTCGACCCGCTGAAAAAACGCACCGGCTGGACGACCTGGCCGCTGGTCCGCGGCGTGTTCACGTTTGCCGGCTCCATGGTTCACGGCGTGCAGGCGCTCATGTATTCTGCCTCCTTTATGCCGGAGGACGAGCAGGAGGAGCCGACAAAGTTCGAAAAATGGATTGAGCGGAAATTCGGCTCCGACAAGCTGGAGCAGTGGCTCATCTATTCGGCGGTTGTGATCGGCGCGCTGTTTGCGGTGGGGCTGTTCCTGCTGCTGCCGACGTTTCTGGTCGGCTTTATCCGGCCGCTGCACGACCATCTGATCCTCCGCAACCTGGGCGAGGGTGTTGTCAAGGTGGCGCTGTTCGTGCTTTACATGTTTGCCGTCTCGCATCTGGGTGAGATCAAACGCGTTTTCTCCTACCATGGCGCGGAGCACAAGACGATCCGCTGCTATGAAGCCGGCCTGCCGCTGACGGTGGAAAATGTGCGGCCGATGACGCGCCTGCACCCGCGCTGCGGCACGAGCTTCCTGTTTGTGGTGATTATTATCAGTATTCTGGTTGGCGCTGTGATTCAGGTTTCCAATACGCTGCTGCGGATGCTCCTGCATCTGGCGCTTTTGCCGGTTGTTGTCGCGGTGAGCTATGAGTGTAACCGCTTTGTCGGCCGCCATGACAACTGGCTGACCCGCGCGCTCTCCGCGCCGGGCATGTGGTTCCAGCATTTTACGACGAATGAGCCGGACGACAGCATGATCGAGGTCGGCATTGAGGCGCTGCGGCTGGTGATTCCGGAGAGAAAGGGTGCAGATACGTGGTAAAGACCTACGGGGAGCTTTACTCGGACGCCAGGCATACGATGCTGCCGGTGGAGGGGGAGCACGCCAGCGCGGTTGCATGGCGGCTGATGGAGGCAGTAACGGGAAAGGACACGGCCTACCTTCTGGCGCGGCGCCAGCTTTATGCCTCCGAGGAGATTGTGGAAAAAGTCCTCTCCTTCGCCGCGCGGCACGCAGGCGGCGAACCGCTGGCGTATATTCTCGGAGAGAGAGATTTCCTGGGGATGCGCCTGCATGTGACGAAAGACGTGCTGATCCCGCGCGACGACTCCGAGGTGCTTGCACAGCTTGCCATCAAAAAAGCGCTGTTTTTGCCGCAGCAGCCGAGAATCCTGGATCTGTGCACCGGCAGCGGCTGTATCGGACTGGCCGTGGCGGGGCGCGTAAAGGACGCAAAGGTGACGCTTGGCGATATTTCGCAGGAGGCATTGCGGATTGCACACCAGAACTGTGTGGAGGCGGGGCTGTCCGGCCGCGTCAGCTGCGTGCAGATCGATGCGAAAAAGCCTGCCGCGCCGTTTCTCGGGAAGTTTGATATGATTGTCTCCAACCCGCCGTATGTGACGGCGGCGCAGATGAAGGAGCTCGACCGCTCCGTGCGGGATTTTGAGCCGGAGCTGGCGCTTGCCGGCGGCGAGGACGGGCTGGATTTCTACCGCGCGATTGTGGACAACTTTACATATGCACTGAAGCCCGGCGGTTATCTCGTGTTTGAGTTTGGGATAGGGCAGTGCGAGGCTGTCTCGTGGATCCTTCAGGCTGCGGATTACGAGATTGAGGAAGTACAAAAGGACACGGGCGACCGGGAACGGACGATCTGTGCCAGAAAGATATGAGGGACAACACATGGATAAGAAAAAGAGCAATTACGAAACCCCAGCACCTGCCGCCGACAAGAAAAAGGCGATTGAAACGGCACTCGCGCAGATCGAAAAGAATTTTGGCAAGCACGCCGTCATGCGTCTGGGCGACAGGCCGGATATGAACGTTGCCTCCATCCCGACCGGGTCGCTGGCGCTCGATGCCGCGCTCGGAATCGGCGGCGTGCCGAAGGGCCGGATCGTCGAGATCTATGGGCCGGAGTCCTCCGGTAAAACGACGCTCGCGCTGCACATTGTTGCCGAGGCACAGAAGCAGGGCGGCGAGGTCGCGTTTGTCGACGCGGAGCACGCACTCGATCCGGACTACGCCTCCGCCATCGGTGTGGACATCGATTCCATGCTGGTGTCCCAGCCGGACACCGGCGAGCAGGCGCTTGAGATCACGGATGCGCTGGTGCGCTCCGGCGCGCTGGATGTCGTGGTGGTCGACTCTGTCGCGGCGTTGACGCCGCGGCAGGAGATTGAGGGAGAGATCGGCGACACGTTCGTCGGTTTGCAAGCGCGTTTGATGTCGCAGGCGCTGCGTAAGCTGGCCGGGCATATCTCCAAGACCAACTGCGTTGTCATCTTCATCAACCAGCTGCGTATGAAGATCGGTGTGATGTATGGCAACCCGGAGACGACGACCGGCGGCAACGCCCTGAAATT
>CAZYZQ010000138.1:0-4460 GCA_964652075.1 uncultured Oscillospiraceae bacterium | reverse complement strand
ACGTTGAACGTCAGATCGTCATAGCGCACCTGCCAGCGCGCCGGCAGATGGTGCTGCGACCACTGTCCGCCGCCTGTGCTGGAGCGCGCATAACGCGCGTCATAGTGCTTCCAGCGCGGGTCCTTGCGCGGCGTGTTCCAGATGACCTGCGGGTCCGGGCGCACCAGAATATAGTCCCCCCAGCGCTCCAGCTTCTCGCCGGATGAGGTGTCCAGCACCTCATAGTCCTTCCATTTATCTGCAATCCACATAGTCTTCCAACCTTAAAGCGTTTCTCTGTTATTCATCCAGTACGGGCTGTTCCTCCGGCTCCGGCTGTTCCTCCTCTTCCGGCTCCGGCGGCGCTTCCACCACATGCTCCGGGTTCTCCTGCCCCGCCTGTGTGTCCAGAACAAGACTTGCGGCTGTATGCTGCGTGCAGGTGCCGCCTATCGGGGTCTCCACATCACAGGATGCCGTATACCAGCCGCCGGGGATTTCGCCCGCGTCAAACACGTAGCGCTGATCCTGCACCACAATCCCCGCTATGGGGTAGGCGCGCTCCACGCGCAGCAGCCCGACCTTCGTGATCCCGTCCGCCGCAACCAGACGGCAGTAGCGGTTCGCGACCTGATTCGAAGTGCCGCACACCTCCACCAGTTCATGCGTCGCGCAATAGGTCGTCGGCACGTCATAGATGCTCAGCTCCACCTCTACCACACGGCTGCCGCGCGGATCCTTCTTGCACGCTTCGGTTGCAAGCAGGCCGCTGTCCTGACAGATCTGGCAGGAGATGACATTCGACGGTGTGGAGAAGCTGCGCTTCGAGAGCGTGCTGTGGATCTCCGCAAATACATCGTGCCACAGCGTCACCGCCGGGTTCGGCGTGCCGCTCGGCAGGCGGATCTCCTCCGGGTTGTCATAGCCGCACCAGACCGCCGCCGTGTAATACGGCGTATAGCCGCAGAACCAGCGGTCGTAATTACTGGTCGTCGTACCGGTCTTGCCGGCAACCGCCATGTTTTCCAGCTGTGCGCCCGTGCCGGTGCCGGTCTGCACCGCATTTTCCAGCATATGCGTGATATACCAGGCCGACTGCGGCTTGATCGCCTGATGGCGTTCCTGTTCGTTTTCAAGCACCACGTTCCCGGCGGCGTCGACAACCTTCGTATAGGTTCGCGCCGTGCGGTATTCTCCGTCATTCGGGAAGCTCGCGTATGCCTCCGCCATGGCCTGCACCGTCACACCGCGCGTCAGGCCGCCCATGGCCAGCGGCGCAAGATCAACGTCCGTATAGGTCTTTTCACCGATCGTCCACTCTGAGACGAGGGTGTCCAGCCCCATCTTCTCCTTGGCGAAGGTGTAGCAGTATTCAGGCCCCATCTGCGCCACCAGCTTGACCGGGATCGTATTGACAGACAGGCCGACCGCCTGATCGATCGACATCAGGCCGCGATAGACATTGTCACTGTTCTTCGGCCAGCGGTTGTTCTTCTCATCATCCGTAAAACGATGCGGGGTGTCGTCGTAGACGCTCACCGGCGTAATGATTCCCAGATCGAGCGCCGGCGCGTAGACCGAAAGCGGCTTGATGGTTGATCCGGGCGAGAGCAGGCTCTGCACTGCGCGGTTGAAGGTCAGCGAGCCGCTCTTCTCCCCGACGCCGCCGGCCATGGCGACGATATCGCCGGTCTTGTTATCGATTACGACAATGGCCGATTGCAGCTGCTGCGTGCTCTCGGTCTGCGGAATATTTGCCAGATCCGTATAGACCTGATCGACGCACTGCTGCACATCCGGGTCAATGGTACAGTAGATCTGATACCCGCCGGTCTTTACCATCTGCTCGACAATCTCATAGCTGTAGCCGGTCGCCTCACACAGATCGGCAATGACGTCGCGCAGCACCTGATCCACAAAGTACGAGTAATAATAGATATTCCCGGTGTCCTCCGTATCCTCCAGCGAGGTGGAGCGGAACACCATCTCCTGCGCGGTGGCCTGATCGTACTCCGACTGGTCGATAAAGCCCTGATCGAGCATCGCGCCGAGGACGAGCATCTGCCGCGAGCGGTTCTTCTCGGGGTTGATATAGGGGTCGTAGATTGAGGGGTTATTGGTAATGGCAATGAGGCTCGCGCACTCGGCCAGCGACAGCTTATCGACACTCTTGCCGAAATAGGCGTGCGCTGCGCTCTGGACGCCGTAGCAGCCCTCTCCCATATAGATGGTGTTCAGGTACCACTCCAGAATATCGTCCTTGGTATAGCGCTTCTCAAACTCCAACGCGCGGAAAATCTCTATCAGCTTCCGGCGAACCGTGACCTCGTCCTGCCCGGTGAGGTTCTTAATCAGCTGCTGTGTGATCGTAGACGCGCCGTAGGACGAGCTGCCGCCGAGGAACATGTTGACGCTGGCCTTCGCCGTACGCAGCCAGTCCACGCCGTGGTGGTCGCGGAAACGTTTGTCTTCAATTGCAATCGTCGCGAACCGCAGATCGGCGGGGATTCCCTCAATGCTGACCCATGTGCGGTTTTCCGTCGCGTACAGCTCCTGCAGCACTTCCCACTCGCCGGTTTTCGCGTTTTGCGCATAGATCACGCTTGTCTGGTCCAGTGAAAACCCCTCATAGTCGAGGTCGATTTGCTTCGACAGATCATTTTTCACATAGACCGCAAACAGGCATACGAAGATCGCCGCCGTCAGGACACCGACCAGCACCATAGTGCCGAACACCTTTCCTACGACAGAAAGCACCCGCAAAGCTCTGTTTTTGCGCCGTTTCTCCCCAGCCATAAGCTACCTCCACACGATTTCAAGCCTCCCGCTGGCCACGGGTTCGCATACTTTTCCAATTATGTCTATTATAACACTGTTGTCAATGGTTTCATGACAAATTCATGAACGTTTTTAGGCCGTTCAGATTTTAGATTTACATTTCCCTGTCGCTGGGGTATAATCAAGCTAACATTATAAAACCAGCAAAAGAAAGGGGCACTCATTATGGTTCATGTTGGCATTATCGGCTGCGGCCGCATCTCCCAGCGCAGGCACGTCCCGGAATACGCCGCCAATCAAAAGGTCGTTATCAGCGGCTACTACGACTTTGACAGGACCCGCGCCGAGTCGCTGCAAAAGAAGTACGGCGGCAAGGTCTACGACTCGATCGACGCGCTGCTCTCCGACCCGGAGATCGACGCGGTTTCGGTCTGTGTTGCGAACAACGCGCACGCGGACATCAGCATCCGCGCGATGAAGGCTGGGAAGCACGTCCTGTGCGAAAAGCCCATGGCGACAACCGTCGAGGATTGTCAGCAGATGCTGCGCACCGCGCAGGAAACCGGCACGTTCCTTATGATTGCGCAGAACCAGCGCTACAACACCGGCCACGCGCGCGCCCGGGAGCTGATCGAGCAGGGCTTCATCGGCAAGCCCCTGACCTTCAAGACCTCCTTCTGCCACGGCGGGCCGGAGAACTGGATCAAGTTCGGGGATGAAGACGTTGCCGAGGTCTCGAAGGACATCTGGTTCTTCGACAAGAAAGTCGCCTCCATGGGCGCGATGGCGGACCTCGGCATTCACAAGGCCGACCTGATCCAGTATATTCTGAACGATGAAATCACAGAAGTCACCGCGAAAATCCTGACGCTTGACAAGCGCGACTCGCAGGGCAACCTGATCGAGCTGGAGGACAACGCGCTGTGCATTTATAAGATGAGAAACGGCGTCTACGGCACACTGACCGTCAGCTGGACGAACTACGGCGAGGAGGACAACTCGACCGTTATCTTCGGCACGAAGGGCATCATGCGCCTGTACGACGACAGCGAGCATACCATTAAAATCAGCACCGACCGCGGCGACAAGATCTACTACGATTTGGACAAGATGATGACCAACGAGAACCAGCTGCAATCGGGCGTAATCCGGGAATTCATCAAGGCAATCATCACGGGTGACCGGACGAACGCCGCGGACGAGGCGTCGGTCAACGCAATTCGCGCGGTTCTGGCCGGATTTGAGTCCAGCCGGCTCGACCGGACGATTGTGCTGGCCGATTTTCACCCCTGACCCGTCGCGCGGCGCGAATTTTCCGGCAGAATTCACAAAGGTGGAAACAAGTGATTTCCATTGTTTCCCAGCCACGGAGGCCGGTCGAAAGCTGCCGAAAAAGGAGGAAAGACGGCGAAAAATGGAACCGTTTCCCGAAAATTACCGTTTCCTCATGTGCCGATGCCTACCGGCACATGGGGATTTTTTTGTCAAAAAAGTTAACCGTCGGTTACGCTTCCGGATTATTGCACAAAAAGTGGAAATCCGCTTGCGCTTCGACTGCTGAAGTGTTACAATATAAATGAATCATATGGGCGAATCAAGCCGCCGGAGCGCGGAGAAATCACACTTTCGATTGATTTCCAAACACTACGGTGGCAATCCATGGAGGGAGGGACAGACAACGCGCACCCCCTGCCGGGCCACGG
>CAZYZQ010000137.1:0-4503 GCA_964652075.1 uncultured Oscillospiraceae bacterium | reverse complement strand
TTTCGATCCATTTCTCACCCGCTCTCGCGAGCGCTTGCATATAATACCAGATCATTCCCCTCTTGTCAAGCTGTTTTTTCAAAATTCGTGAAATTTTTTAGTAGCGCCGCACACTGCCATCCGGCATGATGCCAATCTCCCGCACCATCCGGCAGCCAAACGTCCATGCGGGGAGAAGATAGCTGCCGTCCGGCTGCTTAAAGGCTCGCCCGCCGCTCTCCCGCGTATACAATTCTTCCGCCAGATGCGGATCCCGATCAGGGAACAGTGTGCGCGCGGCATCACGCAGTGCCGCCAGATCATCTGTCCTCACCTGCTGATAGATCTGCTCCAGTTCCTCCCAGTCAAAAAAATCAGTGTTAGCCAGTTCCATCATCCTGCCCCTCCCCTTTGCTACGCACGCGTCAGCTTTTTGACCCACTTATAGTGGTTCACACGAAGAAAGCCTGGAATGCATTTGAACACCTGATCCGCGTTGAGGCACATGACAACAACGACCGGCGAAGCCTTGACCACAAACGCCATGATAAACGACAAAGGCAGGACAATCGCCCAGATGCTGATGAGATCGTTTGCCATGACAAACCGGCTGTCGCCGCCGCCTCGCACAATTCCATACAGCGTTGGCATCTCATAGGCCATGCCAAACCCTGTCACAACGAGTACAAGAATAAAGCTGTTCGCCAGCGCCTTTGTCTCGCCGGAGAGATTGTAGATACTGAGCAGCGGCCCACGCAGGAAGAAAAGCAGCGACGAAATGATAACCCCCACGCCCAGAAACATCACCTGTAAGGTGCGCGTATATTCCCGAATCTGAGCCATTTTTCCTGCGCCGATCGCCTTCCCGATCAGGATCGCCGCCGCTGAGGAAGCGCCGACCGCCGCAACCTTGACGGTCAGATAGAAGGTCGAGGACACGGAGTTTGCCGCAATCGCGGCGGTGTCCATGTGTCCGAGAATGACGGTTTGCAGCGCTGTATTGACTCCCCAGAGCGCTGCTGTAATCACAATCGGGAGGCAGATTTTCAGATAATCCCGCAGCAGCGTACGATCAATCCGGAAAAATGTAGACAGCCGCACATGGAGCTTCTGATCGCGGAAGGCCAGATAGCAAATGACAATGACCAGCTCCACGCAGCGCGCCACCAGCGTGCCGATTCCTGCGCCGACAACCCCGAGCGCCGGTGCGCCGAAATGGCCGGAGATAAGCGTATAGTTGATGCCGCAGTTTAAGATCAGAGTTGAAACGGAGACAATTACGGCGATTTTGACCGTCTCCGTACTGCGAAGCATGGCAAGCAGGATCGTGGTCAGTGCAAAGACCGGATAGGTAAAGCGCACAACACGCAGATAACGCACACCCTCCGCTACAACTGCGTCATCCGTTGTAAAAATGCGCAGTGTGCCCTCCGGGAAGATGCTGACCGCGGCAAACAGGGCCGCGGAGAATAACAGTCCAAACCAGACCGCGATTGAGCTGAGCCTCCGCACCGGTTCAACCCGGTTCTGCCCCCAATACTGGCTTGCGAGCACAACCATGCCGTCGCCGATGCCGCCCAGCACCTGCTGGAGCACAAACTGCACCTGATTGACCGACGCCACGCCGGAGAGTGATACTTCGCTGTAGCCGCCGATCATCAGGTTGTCGGCAAGGTTGACGCTCAGAACGATGATGTTTTGCAGAATCAGCATCCCTGCGAGCGCAAAAAACGAGCGGTAAAATCCGGTGTCGCGCGTAAAAAAGCGTGTCCTTTCCGTTGTCAAAACACGTCCCCTCTTTCCCGTATATCCGCAGTTATTATAGAAAATTTTGCCGCAGGTGTCAACGCGCAAAAAAGAGGCGCCGCCGGATGGCAGCGCCCCTTGCAGCTGATTTACCAGACAAGCAGCATTTTCTTGGTGTAGCAGCCGCCGCGGCGATAGGCGGGATCGTCGGGCGGAAGGGAATCGTCGAAGGTGTCGACGAACGGCGGCATATACGACGCGCTCTTTCCCATGTACAGCTCCACATCGTGGTAACCCTGGCTCAGGCCACCCGGCTTGCGGACTTTGATGACCGCAGCCTCTTCCCAAGGCCAGCTGACATTGCCGGTCTTCCCAAGCTCGTCATAGGTGTAATCCTTGCCGCCGATGTTCCAGATGATCGTCTCCTTCGGGAAGACCTCACCGTCAACGACAACCTTACCGGGATAGAGCTGCGAGAGCCAGATGCCGCGGTAGTAGGTCATGCGGGCACGGAATGTAAAGCCAACCTTCTCGCCGTTTTCGACCAGATTGTGAAAGCCTCTGGTCTGAATGCAATCCATTTCAAGCATCGTCTGTCCCTCCTCAATAACCCAGAATGCGCTGCATCAGGATATGGTTCCGGCGCAGCTGGTCGGCAGCGCAGCCGGGGATATCCCGGTCGCGGCCCTCGTACTCACTGAGCATATAGCCGTTCCAGTTGTGATCCTTCAGAATCGTGACAATCTCATCATAGGGGATTGCCTTCTCGGTGAAGTCGTCCTTCATCTGGTGCAGCTTCGCATGGCAGCAGTAGACGTACGGCAGGAGCGGAATGATCTCCTCCGGCATGGAGTATTTCACTTCCGTCTCACCGATCGGGATAAAGTCGCGCTGGAAGACGGAGAAGTCGATGTTGATGCCAAAGTTCTTTGTCTGCTTCTTGTCGATGAACTCGCAGTAGTCGCGGATCATCTGGCTGTTCAGAAGCGTCGGGCCGTGGATCTCCGGGCACATGACAACGTCATATTCCTCCGCGTACGGCAGCGCCTCAGAGATGATCTCACGCCAGTTCTCGACCGGGTTCAGCGCCTCGTCGATAACGCCCATCTTCGTGCGAAGGATCCGGAAGCCGAGACGGTGTGCGATCTTGAAGTCGCGCACCATCATCTCCACGCAGTCCTTTGAGCTGAGATACTGCCCATGGAAAAGGCGGTTGTCGATCCAGTGGCCGTATTCGGCCGGCTCAATCTCGTATTTACCGCACAGCTCCTCCCACTCGTCGTAAAACGACTCCGGGACATTCGGATACTGCGGCAGGTGGCTGTTGCCGAGGATTTCGATACCATGCGCGCCCATGTCGTACATATCCATCATGCAGTCTTCCAGCGTCATCTGGCAGTTGAACAGATTGCCGTAGCTGTACAGGGATACGCCGCGCTTCGGGCCAACAATATTGGAAACATAGTGCATATGGGTTCTCCCCTTTCGGTTTATTTTTGTTGCGCCTATTATACCACGCAAGCTATCATTTTAGCTAGATGTAAAACTGCCAAAAACCCAGCAATTAGATAAGCAATGTTGCACAAATCCCCCGCGCCGGACGGCGCGGGGGATTTTCTCAGTTCAGCAGCGACGCCGCCGACTCCGTTTCAAATTGCCGGGTATAAAGATGGTAGTAGGCTCCGCGTGCGCGCAGCAGGCCACCGTGCGTGCCGCGCTCAACAATCTTACCGTCCTTGACCACCAGAATCAGATCGGCGCTGCGGATCGTGGACAGGCGGTGGGCAATCATAAAGCTGGTACGCCCCTTCGTCATTTTATCGATCGCGTCCTGAATCAGCTTTTCCGTGATCGTGTCGACGCTGCTCGTCGCCTCATCAAGGACGAGAATCCGCGGATCGGCCAAGACCGCACGCGCGAAGGAGAGCAGCTGCTTCTCGCCTGTCGAGAGCAGATCGCCGCCCTCACCGACCTGGCTGTCGTAGCCGTGCTCCATGCGTGCAATCACCTGATCGGCGCAGACGCTCTTGCAGGCCGCCTCGATCTGCTCCATCGTCGCATCCGGATTGCCGTAGCGCAGGTTCTCCAGCACCGTACCGCTGAACAGGTGCGGCGTCTGGAGCACATAACCGATGTTCGCATGTAACCACAGCTGGCTGCGTTCGCGCGCATCGCGCCTGTCAATCAGCACCTGCCCCTTTGTCGGCTCGAAGAAGCGGCACACAAGGTTCACGAGCGTACTCTTGCCCGCGCCGGTCTCACCAACGATGGCGACGGATGTGCCCTGCGGCACGGTCAGGTTGAAGTGTGAGAGGATGATCTCATTGCCGTCCGGATACTGGAATGTCACGTCACGAAATTCCACGTCACCGTACAGCGGCTCCCAGTTCTCCTTCTTCGGCTCGAGCGAAGTGCCGTACTTGGCAATGACCTCCGGCGTATCCTGCACGTCCGGCTGCGTCGTATTCAGACGGTTGACGCGTTCAATATTAACCTGACAGTTGATGAGGTTCTCAAGCACGTTGACAACCGACATGACACACCCGCCCATGACAATGGCGTAGCTTGTGAAGACGGAGAGCGTACCGATATCCAGCGCGTTCTCGATTGTCAGAATGCCGCCGCGCCAGAGGATCAGCGCAAGACCGACATTGCCGGCCAGACCGATAATGCCCTGCAGCGCGCCGCGATAGCGGCCCACACGGACAGCCTGATGGTACATGTGGTCAGTGTCGTGCGTGAACGTGCGCTCCACGCGCTCCTGCGCAACGAGGGTTT
>CAZYZQ010000136.1:0-4514 GCA_964652075.1 uncultured Oscillospiraceae bacterium | reverse complement strand
TTGCCATATAAAGACACCCCCTGATGTAGTCTATTTTCCTACATCAGGGGGCTTTGTCTATTGTCCGTTTTTACTGGAGCAGTTCAAACACGTGGCGGGCGTTTGGTGTGTCTTGTTGGAAATGGTGCGCCCTCGCAGCTCTGCTTTACGCTATGCTCTCCGCGAGCGCGCCCACCCAGACCTCCAGCGGGATCGTATCTTTCCCCGCCTGGTAAAACCGCGCCCAAAGCACCGTGCTGCCCCTGCGCAGCAGGACGACGGGGAAGTGCGTGCCGATGTCATAGTAGCCGACGGCCTCGTCGACCGGCAGGTCGGGCAGGGGAAAGGTCGTGTATTTCCCGCGCCGCAGGCGCGCGTCGAGCTGGATCTCGCGCAGAAGCTGCCGCGCGAGGAACGGCGCGCGCGTATCGTAGTACTGCACGTCCAGCCCGCCGGAGAAGGAGTCCCCGTCTGGCAGCGTCAGGCGTGCGTGCTCGCAGTACTCGATGACGGTTGCGGCAAGCGGATCCGAGCGGCGCAGCAGGCTGTTCGACGTCCAGCTGAAGATGTCCTCCCGAACGCACCGCGCCTTCGGCGCGAAGTCCGCCATCGTCGCAAACGGCACGTCCTGCCCGTCCAGCGGCACGCGCCATGTGTCCGTCGCACTCCGGCTCCACAGCCAAAGCCCCACGCAGATCCATCCGGCCAGCAGCGCAGCCTGCGCAAGCCCGGCAACCTGGTACCGCACAGCCCGCCTGCGCCACGGCTTGTCGTGCCGCAGCGCCTGCCCGGCCAGAAGCCGCTTTTGCAGCCTGCGCAGATGCAGTGTCTGCCGCAGCGCCCGGACAAAGCTCCACACGCCCAGCCCAATCCCGACCGCAACAAAGATCGACCCGACGACCAGCATCGTGCGCACGAGCTGAAAATGCAGATAGGCGAGCGGGTAGAGAACCGCCCAGAACAGGCACACGAATGCACTGCCGCGCAGCCGCTTGCGCAGCAGCTTTACGGACAACGCCTGCACGCGCGGGTCGGTGTGCAGCTCCGGCGCATCCGGGGTTTCGGTGCGGTACACATAGAAGTCACCCAGCCGGGCGACATACTGCCAGCCGAATGCGTCCGCCAGCGCCGCGTCGGCCTCCTCCGGTGACCCGTCATCGTCCGAGAGCAGGCCGTAGGGCTTCGGCGCGGCCTCGAGCCGATAGCGCACCTGCCGCGGCGCAGCCCGGTCAAAAAAGCCGAAGCCGCAGAAAAAGCCGCCCTCCGACAGAAACAGCCCCTCCGCCGCCAGATCGGTCAGCCAGCTCTCCAGCGCCTCAACGTCATACGCCGGGCACGGCGGCCGGCGATAGGCCCGCTTCATAGAACCGCCCCCTCTCCGCATCCGCGACACACGTCCGCAGGCGTGCCAGCTCCGTTTGAAACGCCTGTTCGCCCGCGCCCGTGACGGCGTAGGTGCGCCGCCGCCCATCAACCGCGGTCTCCTGCGTCCAGCCCTCCTGCTGGAACTTGCCCAGAATCGTATACAGGGTTGCCGGCCCGAGCACAACGCGCCCGCCGGTCAGGGCCTGCACGTAAGCCGCGATCTCCGTCCCGCACTTCTCGCCGCTGCGCAGCGCCAGCAGGACATAGTACATCGACTCCGTGAGCTGCTCCATCGCCTTCTTTGGCATCGTGATCCCTCCAATATCGTGACATGATATCGTGTGATGATATTATAGAGCAGGACGAATTCGCTGTCAATAGCTTTCTGAGATTTATATAGCGTTGGCATAGAAAAAGAGCCAATGAAATGCGAGCTTCCTCACAAATTCATTGACTCTTTCACTAAAACTGCATTATAGATCTCATAATGCTTCTATCAGCCGAATGGCGGTAAAAATCAGATTTGAGCGTACATTCTTTTGATGGTTCCAGTTCCGAGGATCCCATGTTTCACCGCTTACATCATCGCCTGCGTAGAGCAGCTGCGCCAAAGGGAGATCATAATACTGGGACACCGCAAAAAACGCTGCTGTTTCCATTTCAACGGTAATGCAGCCCTCGCTTCTTCTGAGTGCAATCAGTTCCGGTGTCTCCCGATACATGGCGTCGGTCGTCCATGTCTTTCCGGTTGTATACGGGATCCCCAGTTTTTCCAAAGCACTGGTGACAAATGCCACGGTCGCTCTGTGGCATTCCACTTCACGGGAAGGCGGCAGATAATGATAGGACGTTCCCTCGTCCCGTACAGCGGAAGTGGGGACGATGATCTCTCCCACTTTGGAATCTGCCTTCAGGGAGCCGGCCGCGCCGCATATGATAAATTCACGACACCCCATCGCGCGCAATTCCTCAATCGTTCCCGCCGCGCCGGGGGCGGTACAGTAGGGCATTGTGATGCAGATTCTTTGCGTGGGCGTGTCATATGCATAGATGGGAATGTCCAAAGCCTCGGAATGCAGATGCCCGATGACGGGAAGCGCCTGTTCCTCCACAAGCTGTTCCAGCTCTTTCCGGAAAAACGTAATGACACATTTGGAAGGCAGCGTTTTTTTCAAAAAATCTGTGGGCGTTATGATGGGATTTCTGCTTGTGTCGTACTCACAAACAGGGTATTTGCTCTGAATGATCATTCCTTTACCTCTGGAATCAGAATGTTCCTACGATTCAATTCCCTCGTACAAGAACCAGTCAAATGCCGCGCTGCTGCCGCTTTCCTTACCGTTTGCCGTTGCGAACATGCCGAGCATCGTGCCGACCATGCCGCCGACAATCTCGGGGTTGATCTCCCCGGCGTCCGCGCGGCAGAGCGGCGTGAGTGTGTGCTCGTTCTCACCGCAGAGGAATTCGACGTCCTGTTCGCGCTCGATGATCTTCAAAACCAGCGGCCCGGCCGGGCAGGCAACTTCACCCAGCACACTTTCGGTCGTTTTGCTCTCAAAGCCCGGCATGTGCGGCGCGCCGGAGAGCCATGTCGTCGCACGCACAACGCGTACCACCTGCCGGCACGTCTCGTCCATCCCGCGTTCAAAGCGCAGATGGTGGTTCGACGCCTGCATGAAGACAAGCCCCGCCGCCTCGTTCGCGGCCTGCGCCGTGAAATCCATGCGCGTCGTGACGGAGAAGCTCGGGTGGCGCTGCCGCCGGAAAATCACGGCGACATTCTCGTCCTGCTTCGGCGCGTCGCCGGGCCGGGCCGGGCGCAGCTTGCGCGCGATTGGGCGCGGCAGCAGGCGCAGCGTCAGGCGGCTGTCACAGAGCTGCCAGAAATCCTCATGCGGCGTACCCCAGAAGCACCAGTGCATCGCAAGCCGGTCGCCGTCAAAGTCGTCGAAGCCCGGCTCCGGCGAAACAGGCGTCCACGGCAGCTTCTCATCTGCGGGATACGTCCACTCGACCTTGCCCGTGCCCGGCGCGCAGACGGGCCAGTCGCGCTCCCACGTCACGGGGACAATGTACGTCTCACGGCCCAGGTTTTTGTGGCAGCCCGCGATCTGGCGGCTCGCGAGAACCACCATGTACCAGTTGCCGTCCGGCGTGTCGATCAAATCGCCGTGGCCGACGTTGTCGATGGGATACTGGAAGCCGAGGTGCCGGTGCGTCAGGATCGGGTTGCCGAAATAGCCCTCGAACCAGCTCTCAAGCGTGCGGCTGCGCGCGATCGTGACCGCGTGGTAGTGCTCCGTGCCGCCCTCGGCGATCAGCAGGTAGTACCACCCGCCGGTGTGGTAAAGATGCGGCGCCTCCGGCGAGGTCGCCAGCCGCAGCGCGCAGTCCCAAACGGGCCACGGCTCGCCGACCACCTTGAAGTTTTCAATGTCATAGTGCGCCACCCAGATGCCGCGATCCATCGTCCCATCCGCGCGCGGCACGACATTGCCGGTGCCCATGACGTAGCACTGCCCGTCGTCGTCGAAGAAGAGCGAGGCGTCGATGCCCGGCACGTCGTCCAGCCAATGTGGATCTGACCACGGCCCGGCGGGGTCGGTCGCTGTGACAATATAGTTGCCGCGGTCGCAGAAGTTGGCGTTGATGATGTAGAATACGCCGTTAAAATAGCGGATCGTCGGCGCCATGACGCCGCCGGCGAGAACGTTCGCCGTGACGAGGAACTGCTCCGGCCGTTCCATTGCGTTGCCGATCTGCTCCCAGTTGGCCAGATCCCGGCTGCGGAAAACCGGAATGCCGGGGTACAGTTCAAAGGATGAGCAGACCATATAAAAGGTATCGCCAACGCGGCAGATCGAGGGATCGGGGTAGAACCCGGGGATGATCGGGTTGCGGATCAGATGCTCCATAGAAGACAGCCTCCTTTTTAATCAGTATACCATGGCCGCAACCGCTGCGCAAGCGCCGCACGCGCCCGCCGCGGAAAAAGCGTCGAAAAATCAGGAGAAAAACTGCTTGACAAGGGCGGCTTCCTATGATATATTATACAAGCACTGAGGGGCAGCTCTCAGATCAATATCGCGGAGTAGAGCAGGGGTAGCTCGTCGGGCTCATAACCCGGAGGTCGTCGGTTCAAATCCGGCCTCCGCAACCAGAATTGACCA
>CAZYZQ010000135.1:0-4524 GCA_964652075.1 uncultured Oscillospiraceae bacterium | reverse complement strand
GTCGATCACAAGGATAATATTGCCGAGCTTGCAGATCTCCTCGATCAGGCTCTTCATGCGGCTCTCAAACTGGCCGCGGAACTGCGTGCCGGCGACGAGCGCCGTCAGGTCAAGGAGATAGACCTCCTTGTCCATGAGCTTATACGGCACCTCTCCCTTCACAATGCGCTGAGCAAGGCCCTCGGCGATGGCCGTCTTGCCGACGCCAGGCTCGCCGATCAGGCAGGGATTGTTCTTCTGGCGGCGATTCAGGATCTGCACGACGCGCTCCGTCTCCACCTCGCGGCCGATGATCTGGTCGAGCTGGCCCTCGCGCGCACGCTGCGTCAGATTCTTGCAGTAGGTATCGAGGAACTTCTTTTTCTTCCCGCCGCGCTGCGTTCCGGACTGCTTACCGGGCACAGGACGCCCCGGCTGCTGGCCGGACTCCTCCTGCCCGCGCTCCTGCGCCCCGAAGAGCTTATTGAGGAACGGGAATGTCGCGGTCTGCCCGGCGCTGTCCTCGTCAGGCTCCTCCTGCTCGGCGCCGTTCGGGATGAGGCCGCCCTCGGCCGAGAGCATGTCGCTCATCTCATTTGTCATCGTTTCGAGATCCTCGTCCGTGACGCCCATCTTCTGCATGATATCGTCGACAGGCTTGATGCCCATCTGCCGCGCGCACTTGAGGCAAAGACCCTCGTTCGTTGTCTTGTCGCCCTCGATCTTCGTAATGAAAATCACTGCGACATTCTTTTTGCATTTGGAACAAAGCGTTGGATGCATGGTAAAACTCCTTATCTATCGTGGAAACTCTCTATCAGTATACCACAGGGTTCCGGATTGGCCAACCGCCAAATACCGGCTCTCGCGTCAGGGAATGTAAAGATGCCCCGCCGTCGGCTCAAGCAGCAGCGCCGTGCCGTCCTCACGCATCAGCACGCGCATGGCGCTGCCGACACGTTCGGTCTGCGCGTAGGCGGACAGGCCGGCGGTATAGACCGTCATGCTGTCCTCCTCCAATACGGCCAGATACTTGCCGCAGGCGGAGATGCTGAGCGCCTCGCCGGAGAGGGTCAGGCTGCCAAGCTCCTGCCCGCTCAGATCCACCGTCAGGATCTCCTCCGGCGCACCCGCCTTATTTTTATTCACACGCAGCGCCAAAAATCCATCTCCGCCCAGCGCATAATCCTGCAAAATATAACCGGAAATATCATATACGCCGCGGATCTCGCCGTCACGGGAGACAAAATAGATTGCATTCTCTCCGATCGCGCAGGCGGTACTGCCGATCAGCTCCACGTCCAGAATCAAATCGTTGCCGAGAACCGTTTCACTGAGCGGCTCCTCTTTTTGGGTGTCAAAAAACAGGATGCTGCTCTCATAGACGCCGTTTGTCACACCCAGCGCCACGCCTGCCATCAGGCCGGCCCCTTCGCCCAGCGTGCAGCAGCCGAAGTATTTTGTCGCCGAATTCCAGCGGTAGATCAGATTTTGATTTTTATCCCAGACGGAAAGTACCGTCTTGTAGCCGTCGCTGCGGTCAATGTAGCAGAACGCGCCGTCCGGCGCAATATCCGCGTCCAAAACCGCAGTCTGCGCCGTGATGCTCGCAACCGTCCCCTTGCTCTTGTGGATGGCGCGAAGCTCACGTCCGCCGACGTCGTAGGCCAGCAGGATGCTGCCGCCCGTCTGCACGGCGGGCAGGTTCAGCGTCACCTGCTCTGACTGGCGCTCCGTCCCTTTCTCAGAGTATGTCACAACGCCGGTGGCGGAAGCCACGGCCAGCCCGCCGTCATACGGGCAAAAGGCGTTGGCCGGACTGAAATCATACGTAAATTCCCCATATTCGCCCGAGGAAGACACGTTCAGGTAGCTCACAAACCGCCGGGCCGCATCCAGATTCAGGTTGTCCCGGAACAGGAACAACACAATTGCCGCCAACACCAGCAGGCAAAGAAGCGCGAACACCACAATTCGCCGCCGCGGCCGTTTGACTGGCTCCTGCTCCGGCGTCTGTATCTCATTCGACATGGAATCTCGCCTCCCCGTCGTCATACCAGAGTCTCGTCAGATAGAGTCCGCCGGGCGGAACCGTGGGGCCTGCCGCCGTGCGGTCGCCCCGCTCCAAAATCCCGGCGATCGCCTCCGGCGGAAACTTTCCCTCCGCCGCGTAGACGACCGTCCCCACCATTGAGCGCGCCATATTGTAAAGGAACCCATTGGCGCAAACGCGCAGGAAAATCTTTTCACCCTGCCGCTCCACATCAAAATAATGCACCGTTCGCACGGTCGAGCGCGTCTCGGTGCCGACATTCCGCACGGCGGCAAAGTCGTGCGTCCCGACAAACTGCTGCGCCGCGCGCCGCATGATCTCCTCATCCAGATGCTTCGGGTAGAACCACGCGCGGTTAACATAAAATGGATCCCGAATCCGCGAGTTGTAAATCAGATACGTGTACTCCTTCCGGACGCAGGAGCCGATGGCGTTAAAGCGCTCCGGAACCTCCTGCGCGCCGGTGACTACGATGTCCTCCGGTAGATGGGTATTCAGCGCATAGGGCAGCCGGTCCGCCGGGATGCGGGCGCTGGTCTGGAAATTTGCGACATAGCGTTTGGCATGGACGCCCGCGTCCGTCCGGCCACAGCCGGTACATTTCGCCGGATGCCCCAGCACCATCGCCAGCGCGCGCTCCAGCGTCTGCTGCACTGTCACATCATGTTTCTGCATCTGCCAGCCATGGTACGCCGTGCCCTCATAGGTGAGAAACAACGCTATATTCCGCATCGTGCTCCTCCCCTTTCGAATCTTACAGCCCGAAGATCCGCAGGGTAATCACGCCGCCGAGAATCAGCAGCCCGATCAGCCCCGCGACCGCGTCGCGGCGGGCGTAGTGCAAAACCTTCATCCTTGTCCGCCCGTCGCCGCCGTGGTAGCAGCGGCACTCCATTGCAACCGCCAGCTCGTCCGCACGCCGGAACGCACTGATAAACAGCGGCACCAGCACGGGAATGAGCGCCTTCGCGCGGTGCAGAATATTGCCCGTCTCGAAGTCTGCGCCACGCGCCTTCTGCGCGGAGATGATCTTGTCCGTCTCCTCGATCAGCGTCGGGATAAAACGCAGCGCGATGCACATCATCATGGACAGCTCATGCACCGGCACATGGATCTTTTTCAGCGGTGAGAGAAGCCGCTCAAGCCCGTCCGTCAGCGCAATCGGGGAGGTCGTGTAGGTCAGAAGGAACGTGCCGACCACCAGCATGGTAATGCGCAGCACCATGAACAGCGCGCTGCGCAGGCCCTCCAGCGTAATCCTGAGCCGCCAGACCTGCACCAAAACGTGTTCGCCGTTCGTGTAAAAGATATTCAGCAGTCCTGTAATCAGGATAATGATAAACAGCGGCTTGACGCTTTTGAGCAGCGTCTTCGCATTGATTCTTGAAATCGCAACCACACTGAGCAAAAATACCAGCATCAGCCCATAGGACAGATACCACTTTGCCAGAAACAGCGCTACAATATAGACGACAACCAGCAAAAGCTTCGTGCGCGGGTCAAGCCGGTGGATGACCGTCTTGCCCGGGAAGAACTGGCCGAGGGTGATGTCCTTCAGCATACGCTGTCCCCCCTCAGTGCCAGGATGGCCGCCTTCGCCTGCTCAATGGTGTAGACCGAAGAATCGACCGGCAGCCCCAGCTCGCGCAGGCGCAGGAAGACGCGCGTCACCTGCGGAATATCCAGCCCCAGCGCCGTCAGCTCCTGCGCGCGGGAAAACACCTCGCGCGGCGTGCCGTTCATGGCAATGCCGCCGTCGTTCATCACGACAAGCCGGTCGACATTGGAGGCGATCTCCTCCATGCTGTGGCTGACCATGATGACCGTCGCATTTTTGGCCCGCTGGTAGTCGCGGATGTTCTGCAAAATGCTGTCGCGTCCCTTCGGGTCAAGGCCGGAGGTCGGCTCGTCCAGAATCAGCACATCCGGCTCCATGGCAATAACGCCCGCTATCGTGGTGCGGCGCTTCTGGCCGCCGGACAGCTCAAACGGGGAACGCTCCAAATTCTCGTCCGGGATGCCGACGAACCCCGCCGCTTCCCGCACGCGCGCCTCCACTTCCTGCTCGGACAGGCCCATGTTCTTCGGCCCAAACGAGATATCCTTGAACACCGTCTCCTCAAAGAGCTGGTACTCCGGATACTGGAACACCAGCCCGACACGGAAGCGGATCTCATGCGTAAATTTCTTGCTCTGGTAGATATCCTGCCCATCGAACAGGATCTGCCCCGACGTCGGCCGCAGCAGGCCGTTCAGATGCTGGATCAGCGTTGACTTGCCGGAGCCAGTGTGGCCGATAATGCCGAGGAATTCGCCCCGTTCCGCCGAAAAATTCACATCACGCAGCGCATAATGCGCGAACGGCGTGCCGGGGCTGTACAGATGGCTCAGGTTTTTTGTCTCTATGATCGGCACGTTGCTTCCTCCCGGCCATCGCGTTTTACGGCGGCATAGATTGCCTGCGCGCACTCCTCCACGGAGAGCGCGTCCAG
>CAZYZQ010000134.1:0-4648 GCA_964652075.1 uncultured Oscillospiraceae bacterium | reverse complement strand
AGCGGCTCCGGCAAGACGATCATGACGGCGGAGCCGAAGTTTGTGCCGGAGGAGGCCGTGCAGATCAGCCCGGATGGGACGGCGCAGCTGTCCGTCCGCCTGATCGACAGCGTGGGGTACATGGTTCCCGGCGCGGTCGGCGCGGAGGAGGACGGCACGCCGCGCATGGTGACGACGCCTTGGCTGCCCGAGCCGATTCCCATGACCGAGGCTGCGGAACTCGGGACAAAGAAGGTCATGGTGGATCACTGCACGATCGGCATCGTCGTGACGACGGACGGCACGATCACGGACATCGCGCGCGAGGACTACGTCGGCGCGGAGGAGCGGGCCATTGCCGATATGCAGGCGACCGGGAAGCCGTTTTTGATCCTGGTCAACTCCGCCGCGCCGCAGGAGCAGCCTGCGCAGGCGCTGCGGGACGCGCTGGCGGAGAAGTGGGGCGTGACCTGCCTGTGTGTGGATTGCCTGACCATGCAGGAGGCGGATATCCGGGGACTGCTGAAGGCGCTGCTGTATGAGTTCCCAGTGCGGGAGCTGCGCTTTTTCCTGCCCGGCTGGGTGGAGGCGCTGGAGACGGCGCACCCGCTGAAAAAGGCGCTCTACGAGGCGATGCGAACCAGTGCGGGGCGAATTGCCCGCATCTGTGAGGCCGAACCGGCGGTGCGGGAGATCTGCCAGCTGGAGAGTGTCAATGGCTACACGGTGCGCTCCATTGAACTGGGCAGCGGCGTTGTGAACGCGGAGCTGCAATTTGACGAAGCGCTGTTCTATCAGATCCTGAGTGAGAAATCCGGCTTTGAAGTGAGCGGCGACGGCGATCTGATGCGGCTTCTGACAAGCCTTGCAGCGGTCAAGCGGGACTACGACAAGATCTCCGGCGCGTTGGCCGAGGTGCGGGCCACGGGCTACGGCATTGTGATGCCGACGGCGGAGGAGATGCATCTCGAGACGCCTGAGATTGTCCGGCGCGGCGGCAGCTACGGCATCCGGCTCAAGGCGAGCGCGCCGTCGATCCATATGCTGCGCGCGGACATCCAGACGGAGATCAGCCCGCTTGTCGGCGACGAGCGGCAGTCGGAGGATCTGATCCAGTATCTGCTCAACGAGTATGAGGACAACACGGAGCGGCTCTGGGAGAGCAATCTGTTCGGCAAGTCGCTCTATGAGCTGGTCTCGGACGGCCTTGCCACCAAGCTGCGCCGGATGCCGGAGGAGGCGCGCATGAAGCTGACGCAGACGCTCAGCCGTATCATCAACGAGGGCAGCGGCGGGCTGATCTGTATTATCCTGTAATAGACGTGCGCAGCGCGCCGGGGCACCGGCGCGCTGCGCAGTTGTCTATGCTTGACTTTTCCGGCTTTTCCGGCTAGGATAGGGGAGAACGACAAACAGAGAAAGGAATCCGTAACAATCATGGTAACCCTGCAACGTGTCAAAAAAGAGGAGCTTGCGCGCATCCGCGCGCTCTACCTGTCTGCCTTCCCGAAGGAGGAGCGCGCGCCGTATTCGATATTGCGCAGGCGGGCGAAGCGGAACGTGGACTGGTGGAGCGTTTATCACGACGGCCAATGGGCCGGCTTTTTCTATATCCTCCGGGAGCGGGACATGGCGTACATTTTCTATTTTGCCATCGACGCGGCGCTGCGCGGCAGACATATCGGCACGCAGGCCGTGGAGGCGCTGCTGCGCCAGTATGAGGGAATGCGCGTGTTTCTGGCCATTGAGCCGGTCGACCCGAAGGC
Organism: uncultured Oscillospiraceae bacterium; assembly: GCA_964652075.1. GTDB lineage: Bacteria > Bacillota > Clostridia > Oscillospirales > Oscillospiraceae > CAZYZQ01. The sequence continues at coordinate 2,903 of CAZYZQ010000134.1, read as the reverse complement.
GGAGAACTATGAGCAGCGGGTGAAACGGAAGCAGTTCTACGACCGCTGCGGCCTGATGCCGCTGGGCATGTCGGTGCAGGAGGGGGAAGTTGTCTATGAGCTGCTCGGCACCGGCAGACAGGTTGCGGGAGCGGAGTACGTCGGGATGGTCAAGCGCTGGCTCGGCTGGCCGATGAACCGGATCGTGCCCTTCCGCGCGTTTTCCTGAACATAGACAAAAAACTCGAGCTGCGCAGAGGTTGCGCAGCTCGAGTTTGGTTATGATGCGGAAACGGTTTGCCGGACGGCTTCAATGAAGGCAACAGGGTCGATCATGTGGTTGCCGGATTCATTGATGTAGCAGGAATCGAAGAGAAGCTGCCGCATGGTCTGGGCGTCCAGCGACGGGTTGACAACCCAGCCGAGCGCCAGCACCCCGGCGACATAGGGCACGGCCCAGCTCTGTCCGCCCTCGCCCCAGTAGGCATACAGATTTTGTCCCTCTGCAAATTCCAGCGCGGAGGTGCGGTAGGAGGCAGGGGCAAAGATCATACCGTCATAGAATGGATCGCTGAAATCATCGAAGACTTCCGAGGGATAGCCGGGCGTGCAGGCTTCCGGATTTTCCCGATCGTTCGGATCGGGGTAGGAGGAGTGAACAAAACCTGTGCTGCGGTCGGTACGGCAGTCAATCACGAGGATGCCAGCCTCGGTGGCCCTTGCGACGACCTCTGTCCACAATTCCCCGTTGTCATAGTATCCCTCCTGCGGTGCGGCAGAGACGGAGACAACGCGGATCTTTTCGCCGTCGGGAAGCGCCGCGTTCTGTGCAACGATCCAGTCAAGACAATCGGCAAAGTAGGTGGCATCCATTTCATAGGTGGGTGCGGAGGCGTAATAAAGATTTGCGTCTGGAGCAACCCCGGTAGTATCCCCAAGCAGGAAACTTGTAACGACAGAGGAGTGCATAGGAAACTGGGAATCTTCATACGAATCATAACAGGCGACGATATTTTCTGCAAATTCCGGATGATCTGTCGGAAGCAGACCGTCGATGATTGCAACATTGACGCCGGCGCCGGTGATGCCCTGCTCGTGGAGCGCGCGAACGCCCAGACCGGGATTCTTGCCAGCTTCCAGTACCTCCTCAGCGATTGCTTCCGCGCCGGTGAAGGTCACATTGCTGTAGAAGGTGTATGTTTCTATCATGGCCGGGTCGAACTGCTCCGGGAGAAGAACCCGATCGATTACGGCACCGTCGTGTTCAGGGTCAAACAGAGCCGAAAACAGATCGCCGGGAGCCTCGCCCCACGGTTCCAGACGGAGAAGCGGTTCTTCCGCTTCCGGCGCGGCAGGCTCGGGTGCCGGTTCCGGCTCGGATGGTTCCGAAACCTCGGCCGGCTCTTCTTCCGGCTCTGATGCATCCGGAACTTCGGCCGGCGCTTCCTCCGGCTCGTCCTGTGCTTCCGGCACAGGCGCCTGTTCCTGCGTATCCTCCGGTTCCGGCGGTGTGGGTTCTGATTTGGAGCTGGAACAGGCGGCAAGCAGGCTCAGGGACAGCACCACGGCCAAAACGGAAGCAAGAATTGATTTGAACATTATTACATCATCTCCTTATAAAAAATCATATCACATTACAGAGAGAAAGTAAAACGCTGAATCCGGATCTTGCATGTTTTTGTAGGTTTGTCAATGATGCATTACACATAGGGGGGGAAGGCGAGGAGAGTGGCTTTGGGGGTGTTCCAGTTAAGGGGACGCATGGGGAAATTGTTGTATGTGCGCTCCCAGATGGCCAGTTGCTTTTTGAAGCACACGGGTTTATTTCGCAAAAATAGATTATTCTTGATTTTGCGAAACAGGACTGATATAATGGCATTGAGGTGAAGTGCAATGAAGTTGATTGAACGTAGCTTTTATCTTGACAAATTGAAAGCCGTTATTAGCACGCCCGATATCAAGGTGATCACCGGCATCCGCCGCAGCGGAAAGTCCAAGTTGCTGGAAGCATTTCGGGACTACCTCCTGGAGACAGACCGCAACGCGAATATGATCCATATCAATTTCAACTTGAGTGAGTTTGAAAACCTCCTGGAGTATCATGCTCTGAGTGCTTATATTGAGCAAGCGTATGTCCCAGGCAAAAACAACTACGTCCTCATTGACGAGGTCCAGATGTGCGAGGGCTTTGAGCGGGCAATCAACAGCCTGCATGCGTCCGAAAAATTTGATATTTATATCACCGGCTCCAACGCGTTTCTTTTGAGCAGTGACCTAGCCACACTGTTTACGGGGCGTACCTTTGAGATCGAGGTTTTTCCTTTCTCATTCCAAGAGTATATGCAGTATTTTGAACTGAAGGATCAATATGCCGCCTTGAACCGATATATCCAAGAAGGCGGAATGTCCGGGTCGTATCTCTATCAAACGCCGGAGGCGAAATACGACTATATCGCGGACGTATTTGACACCTTGGTCGTGCGTGACATTCAGAAGAAATACAAAATTCGCAATATGCCGCTGATGGAGCAGCTATGCGATTTCCTGATTGACAATATATCCAATCTCACCTCGGCCCGAAGTGTCGCCAAAAGCTTTACCGCGGCTCAGGTAAAGACAAACGACAGAACCATCAGCGCGTATTTGAAATATCTCTGCAACGTCTTTGCCTTCTACCGCATCAGGCGGTACGACATTCAGGGCAAGCGCTACCTCGCGTCCAACGATAAATACTATCTCTGTGACCATTCCTTCAAGTATGCTAAACTGGGAACAAAGAACGCCGACTATGGACGGAGCATGGAGAATATTGTGGCCATCGAGCTTTTACGCCGGGGCTATGAGCTCTATGCCGGGGTTCTCTACAAAAAAGAGATCGACTTTGTAGCCCTTCGGCGGGGCGAAAAGCTCTATATCCAAGTGGC
>CAZYZQ010000133.1:0-4732 GCA_964652075.1 uncultured Oscillospiraceae bacterium | reverse complement strand
CCCGGGCTACGCAGCGAAGCGCATGGAGATCGGCGCGGTTATCGCAGCGGCGCCGGCGGAGAATGTCCGCCGCGAGGAGCCGGAGCCGGGTGACGTCGTCATCCTGCTCGGCGGCCGTACCGGCCGCGACGGCTGCGGCGGCGCGACGGGTTCCTCGAAGAAGCATACGCTCCAGTCGCTCGAGACGTGCGGCGCGGAGGTGCAGAAGGGCAACGCGCCCGAGGAGCGCAAGCTCCAGCGCCTGTTCCGCAACCCCGAGGCCTCGAAGCTCATCAAGCGCTGCAACGACTTCGGCGCGGGCGGCGTCAGCGTCGCCATCGGTGAGCTGGCTGACGGTCTGGATATCAACCTGAACGCCGTTCCGAAGAAATACGAGGGGCTGGACGGCACAGAGCTGGCCATCTCTGAGTCGCAGGAGCGCATGGCCGTTGTCGTTGCCGACGCGGATGAAAAGCGCTTTATCGAGCTGGCGACCGCTGAAAACCTTGAAGCAACGGTCGTTGCCACTGTAACAAAGGCGCCGCGCCTTGTCATGTACTGGAACAGGAAGCGCATCGTGGATCTTTCGCGCACGTTCTTAAACTCGAACGGCGCGGAAAAGCGCATCCGCATTGCGCCCGCGGCGCCCAAGCCGTTTGCAAAGCAGGTTTCCGGCAGCTTCTCCGAGGCGTATGCCGCGCTGGCAGGCGATCTCAATGCGTGCTCGCACCGCGGTCTGTCGGAGCGGTTTGACTCCACAATCGGCGCGGGCACTGTGCTGATGCCGTTCGGCGGCAAGTATCAGCGTACGCCGATTCAGGCGATGGTGCATAAAATTTCTGTCGAAAAGCAGCACACGAACACGTGCTCGTTCATGTCCTGGGGCTACAACCCGCACATCACGGAGGCCAGCCCCTACCACGGCGCCTATCTCGCGGTTGTCGAGTCCTGCGCAAAGCTCGTTGCGGCGGGCGCGTCCTTTGAGAACGTCTATCTGACCTTCCAGGAGTATTTCGAGAAGCCGGGCGAGGATCCCGCGCGCTGGGGCAAACCGTTTGCAGCATTGCTCGGCGCGCTGGAGGCGCAGCTCGATCTCGGTGTCGCAGCCATCGGCGGTAAGGACTCCATGTCCGGCAGCTTTGAGCAGCTGGATGTGCCGCCGACGCTCGTCTCGTTTGCCGTTACGACGGACGATATTTCACACGTTGTCTCACCGGAGTTCAAGCAGGCGGGCAGCAAGGTGCGCTGGATTCGTCCCGCGTACAATGAAAAGGGCCTGCCGGACGCGGCTTCCCTCAAGGAAGTGTTCGCCACGGTGACCGGCCTGATGCGCGCGGGCAAGGTGCGCGCGGCTTACACGCCGACCTACGGCGGTGCGGCGGAGGCCGTTCTGAAGATGGCCATGGGCAACGGCTTCGGCTTCCGCTTTGATGAAAGACGCACAATGGAGGAGATCTTCGGCTATCACTACGGTGCGTTCATCCTCGAGGTGACCGATGATGTGACCGAGGGCGAGGCGCTCGGCGAGGTGCTGGAAAAGCCCGTCATGAGCTGGGCTGGAAGCGCGTTCTCTATGCAGAAGCTCATCGACCTCTACGAGAACCGGCTGGAGGGCGTCTACACCTGCAACTGCAAGGAGCCTGCGGTCGAGATTCCGGCGTATGAGACAAAGGCCACAAGCTGGCCGACGCCTGCAATCAAGACGGAAAAGCCGCGCGCGCTGATCCCGGTCTTCCCGGGTACGAACTGCGAGTACGACACGGCCAAGGCGCTGCGCGACGCGGGCGCGGAGCCGGAGATTATCGTGATCCGGAACCTGACCCCGGCCGCGATCCGCGAGAGCGTGGATTATGTTGCAAAGCGCATTGCGGAGAGCCAGATCATCTTCCTGCCGGGCGGCTTCTCCGGCGGCGACGAGCCGGACGGCTCGGCCAAGTTCATCACGTCCTTCTTCCGCAACGCGGCGGTGCGCGACGCGGTCAATGAGCTGCTCGGCAAGCGGGACGGCCTTATGGCCGGTATCTGCAACGGCTTCCAGGCGCTTATCAAGCTGGGCCTTGTGCCGTACGGTGAGATCCGCGACGTTGACGAGGGCTGCGCGACGCTGACGTATAACCGCATCCATCGCCACCAGTCGAAGCTGGTGCGCACGCGGATTGCCTCGAACAAGTCGCCGTGGCTGCGCTACGCGGAGCCGGGCGAGATTGTCACTGTTCCGATCTCCCACGGCGAGGGCCGCTTCCTGGCTTCCGACGAGCTGGTCGCGCAGCTGGCCGCAAACGGGCAGATTGCGACGCAGTATGTCGACGAGGCGGGCAAGCCGACGATGGAGATCCAGTACAACCCGAACGGCTCGGTTGCCGCAATCGAGGGCATCACGTCCCCGGACGGCCGCGTGCTGGGCAAAATGGGGCACAGCGAGCGCGTCGGCGACGGCCTGTACCAGAACGTGCCGGGCAAGTTTGACTGTGGCCTGTTCCGCGCCGCAGTGGACTATTTCAAACTGTAAGCATTCACAATTCCAGAATCTGAAAACGCTGCACGCGGCGGCAGGCTTCGGTCTGCCGCCGCTGCGGCGCGTATTCCGCAAGGAGGCGGAGTGGTGGCAAGAACATACGATACCGATCTGACAAAAGGCGCACCGTGGAAAATGATCGTGCGCTTTGCAATCCCGATTTTCCTTAGTCAAACCTTCCAGCAGCTCTATAACTCGGTTGACTCGCTGATTGTCGGGAATTTTCTGGGCAAGGATGCGCTGGCGGCAGTCAGCTCGTCCGGCAATCTGATTTTCCTGCTCGTCAGCTTCTTCACCGGCGTGGCAGGCGGCGCGGGCATTGTCATCTCGCGCTACTACGGCGCGGGAGACTATGAAAAGCTCCAGCGTGCCGTACATACCAAAATCGCATTGGGACTTTGCAGCGGCGCGGTTCTGACTGTGGCGGGCGTTTTACTGACGCCGACGCTTTTGCGCTGGATGGGTACCGACCCGCAGGTGCTGCCGCAGAGCATCACCTATTTCCGGTTCTATTTCTGCGGCGTGCTGGCGAACGTCATGTACAACATCTGCACCGGGATCCTGAACGCCGTCGGCGACTCACGCAGGCCGCTGTATTATCTGATTTTCTCGTCTGTTTTGAACGTGCTGCTCGATCTGCTGTTTGTCGCTGTCTTCCATTTCGGCGTCGGTTCGGCCGCGCTGGCAACCGTTATCGCGCAGGGCTGCAGCTTCCTGCTCTGCCTGCGCACGCTGCTCAAAAAGGGGACGGTCTACCGCGTCGAGCCGAAAAAGATCCGCTTCCACGGTGACGTGCTCCGCGAGATCCTGCGCTACGGCCTGCCGACCGGCGTACAGAATTCCGTCATCGGCTTCGCGAACGTGCTGGTGCAGACGAATATCAACACGTTCGGCGCAAATGCAATGGCCGGCTGCGGCAGCTATTTCAAGGTTGAAGGCTTTGCGTTTCTGCCGATCACATGCTTCTCCATGGGCCTGGCGACCTTCATCAGCCAGAACCTCGGTGCAAAGAAATACGACCGGGCGCGCACGGGCGCACGCTTCGGCCTGATTATTTCGCCGCTGCTGGCGGAGTGCGTCGGACTGGTGATCTTCTTCGCCGCGCCGGTGCTGATCGGCCTGTTCAACCGCGAGCCGGAGGTGGTTGCGTTCGGCGTGAAGCAATGCCATACGGAGGCACTGTTCTACTTCCTGCTGGCGTTCGCGCACTGCGTGGCCGGAATCTGCCGTGGCGCGGGCAAGGCGATTGTCCCGATGATTATTATGCTCTCAATCTGGTGTGTGCTGCGCATTGTGTATATCACGGTTGCGATGCATCTGTGCCACAACATTATCCTGCTTTTCTGCGCCTATCCGCTGACCTGGGGCATCAGCTCGATTATCTATTTGATCTACTACAAAAAATCCGACTGGATTCATGGCTTTGAAGCCAAGCAGAAAAAGACCCGCGCCACGGCCTGACCGTGGCGCGGTTTTTTAGCAGGTTTTTCGGTGGATAAACGGAGTTTCGAGCGTAATTTGAGGAAGATCAGCGGGCGTTTCCTGTAAAAGCACAAGCAGCTGTTCCAGACAGGCGCGGGCCATGTCCTCCATGGGCAGATAGACACAGCTGAGCGGCGGCTCTGCGGAGGCGGCATAGTCCTGATCACCGTTGCCGATGGAGACAACGGCCATATCCTCCGGCATTCGAATGCCGTGCTCGCGCAGCACCTGCATCGCGCCGAGCGCAATTGCGTCGGAGACGCAGAACAGGCCGTCAAACGGCGTTCCGCTGTCCAGAAGCTCCCGGCACATCTGCGCGCCGCCCTGTACGGCGTTCTCGCCACGGAGCAAAGGAGCGTCCGGGAACAGCGTGCGGAAGCCGTGCTGGCGCTCATCCGTGCCGCTGTGCACCGTGGTGGAGAGCAGAAGGGCCGGGCGGGATTTTCCGGCATCCCGCAGCGCCATGGCGGCCATTTGGCCCATTTTTTCGTCGTCAACCGTCACATAGGCGTATTTTTCGGGGTGACGATGATAGCAGACAACCGGCATCGGAAGCTCTGCATCCGCGAGAAACTCCATATCCTCCGCGCTGGCGTTGGCGATCAGCGCGGCGTTGAACTGCCGCCCCGTGCGCAGCGCGGCCTGTTCGGAGAGCGCGCCGGGCCGGAAGGGGAGCACCATCAGGGTGTATCTGCCCTCGGCGGGAACCTGTTGCAGCCCCTTCAGGAAGCGCGCGAGCAGCGAGACGCGGAAGTC
>CAZYZQ010000132.1:0-4758 GCA_964652075.1 uncultured Oscillospiraceae bacterium | reverse complement strand
GGAGAACAGCTTCTCGGACTCGATGAGGGAGACCTGCACATTGCCGTGCGGGTCGCGCTCCAAAAACAGCTGCTGCTGGATGCCCTCGGGCAGGATGGCGAAGACAGCCATGGAGGCCTTGCTCAGGCCGTTTTCGATGAAGGCGTATTTTTCCTTCCACGTCGGCAGCGCGTTGAACGCGTCGGCCTTGCTGCCGGCCAGCAGCTCGTTGATCTCGGAGATCAGGACGGAGAACTCGGGGACGAACTCAACAACGCCCTCAGGGATGATGGCGACGCCGAAATTCATGCCGTTCGCCGCGCGCTTCTCGACGGAGTCGGCAATGTAGTCCGCGATCTGGGACAGGGACATCTTCTTCGCCGCGACTTCCTCGGAGATCAGGCAGACGTTCGGCTGCGTCTCGAGCGCGCACTCGAGCGCGACGTGGGAGGCGGAGCGGCCCATGACCTTGACAAAGTGCCAGTACTTCTTGGCGGAGTTGGCGTCCCGCTCAATATTGCCGATGACCTCGGAATAGGTCTTCGTGGCGGTGTCAAAGCCGAAGGAGCACTCGATGTCCTCGTTCTTCAGGTCGCCGTCGATGGTCTTCGGACAGCCGATGACCTGCACGCCGGTGTTGTGCGCGGCGAAGTACTCGGCCAGAACGGCCGCGTTCGTGTTGGAGTCGTCGCCGCCGATGATGACGATGGCGGTGATGCCGTGCTTCTTGCAGACCTCGGACGCGACCGCGAACTGCTCCTCGGTCTCGAGCTTCGTGCGGCCGGAGCCGATGATGTCGAAGCCGCCGGTGTTGCGGAACTGGTTGATATAGTCGTCGTCGAAGGTCAGGTAGTCGTCGTCCAGAAGTCCGCTCGGGCCGTTCTTGAAGCCGAGCAGCACATTGTCGGGATCGGTTGCCTTCAGCGCGTCGTACAGGCCGCAGACGACGTTGTGGCCGCCGGGCGCCTGACCGCCGGAGAGGATGACGCCGACGACCTGCTTCCTGGCGGGCGCGGTGTTCTTGCCTTTCTCAAATGTGATTTCCTTTTTGCCGTAGGTGTTCGGGAAGAGCGCCTTGATCTTGTCCTGATCGGCGACGGACTGGGTGGCCTCGCCCTCCTTGACGCAGATCTCAGAGATGCCGTGGCGCAGCATGCCCGGCAGCTTCGGGGCATAGGCGTATCTTGCCTTCTGAAGGGGTGAGAGATTCATAACAAATTCCTCCTCGTGGTTTTTGCATACTTCGGTGCTTATTATAGCACATTTGCAGAAAATGTAAATAGAATTGGCCGCTTTCCGCACTCAAATTTTGCACTTGACAGGCGGGGAGAAGGTGGGTACAATGGGTTAGACGAGAATAACTGGAGAGGACGGGATTGAATGTCGGGGTGGATCGGAACAATTGTTATTTTGCTGATAATCGCGGCGGTCGCGGTGCTGGCCGCGCGCAGCGCGTTCGGGCGCGCGAAGCACGGCGGCGGGTGCTGCGGCGAGCATGGGTGCATGGACAAGAAGGTGCGCGTGACGGACCGGAACCGGGCGCACTACCCGTATGCCGTCCGGCTGCGCATCGACGGCATGACATGCGCGAGCTGCACGCGCCGCGTTGAGAACACGCTCAACCGGCAGGACGGGCTTTGGGTCGCACAGATCGATTTGCAGGGCGCGCTGGTGCGCTGCAAGGCGGAGCCGCAGCTACAGCCGCTGCGGGATGTGATCGCGGAGGCGGGCTATACGCTTTTGCGCATGGAACCGGAGAAAAGCTGAGACGAAAAACAGGGCAGCGCCGGACGCATCCGCGTCCGGCGCTGTGTTTTGCGGTTATCTTGCAATAATCTCGTGGCGCTTCGGGCCGGTGGAGACGTAGGCGAAGGGGACGCCGACGTACTGCTCCAGAAATTCCACATAGCGCTTCGCGTTCTCCGGCAGCTTGTCCCACTCTGTGATGCCGCGCACGTCGCATTTCCAGCCGGGCAGCGTGGTAAAGACGGGCTTGGCGCGGCCGAGCCTGCTCGGAACCGGGAAGGTCTCGGTGACCGCTCCGTCGATCTCGTAGCCGGTGACGACGGGGATTTCATCCAGATAGCCGAGCACGTCGAGGCAGGTGAGCGCCATCTTTGTCGCGCCCTGCACCATCGCGCCGTAACGCGTTGCAACGCCGTCGAACCAGCCGACGCGGCGCGGACGGCCTGTTGTGGCGCCGAACTCGCCCTTGTCGCCGCCGCGGCGGCGCAGCTCGTCGCCCGCTTCGCCCAGAAGCTCTGAGACGAACGGCTCTGTCTTGGAGCCGACGCAGGACGAGTAGGCCTTGGTGACGCAGATGACGTCCTCCATGGCGGTGGGGGGCACCGCCGCGCCGACGCAGCCGAAGCCGGCCAGCGTGTGCGATGAGGTCGTCATCGGGCAGATGCCGAGATCGGGATCCTTCATGGAGCCGAGCTGGCCCTCCAGCAGGATCGTCTTGCCGGCCTTCAGCGCGTCGTGGACGAACGCGACCGCGTCGCCGACATAGGGACGGATCTGCTCGCGCAGCGCAAGCAGCTCTGCATAGAGCGCGTCCGCGTCCAGCGGCTCCTTGTGGTACATGTGCTCGAAAAGGATGTTCTTCATCTCCACGGCACGGGAAAGACGCTCGCGCAGGCGGGCTTCGTCGAAGAGATCCGCGACCTGAATGCCGATCTTGGCGTATTTATCGGAATAGAACGGCGCAATGCCGGACTTGGTGGAGCCAAAGGCGTTGCCGCCGAGGCGCTCCTCCTCATAGGCGTCCTGCAGGACGTGGTAGGGCATCAGGATCTGTGCGCGCTCGGAGACGATCAGGTTCGGCGCGGGGACGCCCTGCTCCGTGATGCTTTGCAGCTCGGAAACCAGCTTGCGGATATCCAGCGCGACGCCGTTGCCGATGATGTTCGTCACATGGGGATAGAATGTGCCGGACGGCAGGATATGCAGCGCGAAACGGCCATAATCGTTGATAATGGTGTGGCCCGCGTTTGCGCCGCCCTGAAACCGGATGACAACGTCCGACGTCTCGGCAAGCATATCGGTAATCTTCCCCTTGCCCTCGTCACCCCAGTTTGCGCCGACAATTGCTTTTACCATGGTACATTCCTCCTGTTTTTCCAGTACGCCTCCTATTATACTCCTTTTTTGAAAAACCGCAAGGAGAATCTGTAAATCGCACTTTACTTCCGGGAAGTATTTTGGTAAAATGTGAGCGCGAAGCATTGCAATCATATGGAGGATGAGCGTGTGAACAGTAAAAATAAACATACAGATGTGAACAGCGATCTGTATCGCGCGTTCCTGGCGCTGAAAACGCCGCAGGAGTGCTATGATTTCCTGCTGGACGTCTGCACCGTCGCGGAGCAGACTGCTATGGAGCAGCGCTTTGAGGTGGCGAAGCTCCTGAACGACGGCATGATCTACAACGAGATTCTGGAAAAGACCGGCGCAAGCAGCGCGACGATCAGCCGCGTGAACCGTGCGCTCAACTACGGCACCGGGGCATACCGCGAGCTGCTGGAGCGGCTGGAGGAGCAAAAATGAGCGCCTATGAGGCGTTGGCCGCATCGTATGACCGGCTGACGAACGACGTGGACTACCCGGCGGTGCTGGCGTATTTGCGGCAGCTTCTGGACGCGATGGGCGCCCGGCCGGAGACGGTGCTCGATCTGGCCTGCGGGACGGGGAGCCTGTCCGTTCTGCTGGCGCAGGCGGGCTATCGCGTGCTGGGCGCGGATCTGTCGTCCGACATGCTGATGGAGGCCTATGACAAGGCGCTGGAGCTGCCGGAGGAGCAGCGGCCGTTTTTCATCTGCCAGCCGATGCAGGAACTCGAGCTGCCGGAGCCGGTGGACTGCGTGGTCTGCTGCCTGGACAGCCTCAACTATCTGACGGAGCCGGCGGACTGCGAACAGACGATGCGGCGCGTGTATGAGGCGCTCGCGCCGGGCGGCGCCTTCTTATTTGATGTCAACACACCGTATAAGTTCCGGAGTCTGGACGGGCAGGTGTTCCTTGACGAGGATGAGGATGTGTACTGCGTCTGGCGGGCGGAATTTGACGAGGCGGCCAATACGCTGGACTACGGCATGGACCTGTTCCAGCGCGAGGGCGATTTATGGCGCAGGAGCTTTGAGGAGCACCGGGAGTATGCCTATGGGCTGGAGGAGCTTCGCAGGATGCTGGCGCAGGCGGGCTTTACGGATGTGCGCGTCTACGGCGACCGGACGATGTGCGCGCCCGGGCGGACAGAGCTGCGCGCCTATTTTGCGGCGAGAAAGGGATAACACAATGGGTGAACTGGTCAGGGCAATGACAAAGGACGGCTATGTCAAGGCCGTTGCAATTCTTTCCACGGATATCTGCGAGCGGGCGCGGAGAATTCAGAACAGCAGCCCGACGGCGACCGCCGCGCTGGGCCGGCTTTTGACGGCCGCGTCGATCATGGGCAATATGCAGAAGGTGGACGAGGGCTCTGTGACGCTGCGCGTGCAGGGCGGCGGGCCGATCGGAACGATGATCGCCGTCTCCGATGCGGCGGGGAATGTGCGCGGGTATGTCACAAACCCGCAGGCGGACGCGCCGAGCAAGTACCCCGGTAAGCTCGACGTCGGCGCGATTGTCGGTACGGACGGGATGCTGACCGTTGTACGTGACCTGCGGATGAAGGAGCCGTATGTCGGCAGCGTGGAGCTGATCTCGGGCGAGATTGCGGAGGATATCACGGTCTACTTTGCACAGTCGGAGCAGATCCAGACGGCCTGCGGGCTGGGG
>CAZYZQ010000131.1:0-4901 GCA_964652075.1 uncultured Oscillospiraceae bacterium | reverse complement strand
CAGCTCCGCCGGAGAAAAAGGCTTTGTCACATAGTCGTCCGCGCCGGTCATCAGGCCGGTGACCTTGTCCATCTCCTGCGTTCTGGCCGTCAGCATGATAATGCCGATGGTCTTGTTCGTCGCCCGGATGTTGCGGCAGACCTCGAAGCCGTCGATGTCCGGCAGCATGATATCCAGTATCGCGACGCCGATATCCGGATTACTCTCCAGAATCCGCAGCGCGTCCATGCCCGTCCCGGCTTCCAGCACCTCATAGCCGGCGCGCTTGAGATTGATGACAACAAAGCTGCGGATGCTGACCTCGTCCTCCAAAATTAGTACCTTTTTCATATTCCGTTGCGCTCCTGTTTCTGATAGTCACAAAACTCACATTTCGCCGCTGTTCCAGTCCACCTGAATGTAATGGAACCAGGCGATCAGTTCCTCTTTACTGACGCTCTGCGCCAGCTCACTGTCCCCGAACGACGCGCTGTACGCCACGTCGCCCTTCTCCCCCAGCAGGAACCGGCCGTCGGAAGTGGCGTTCTGGTTCCGGTCCTCGCCGGTGAAGGCGTAGATTGTGAATATTTCCTTTGCCTGAATGGAATCCTGCCGCAGCTCGGAGAAGACATATCCGCTCGCGCCAGCCACCGGCTGGCTGCGGGAGATGGTCAGGCTGCGCCGCCAGTCGGCCGGTACCTCGATAAACCATCCGCCGGAGAAGTTGTGATAGGTTGTCAGCTTTTCATGCACGACCCCGTCCAGATCCATGTTGTACCATGTAATCAACCAGTACTCATCCTCTGACCCGTAGAGTGTGCGCAATTTTTTGGGCCGCGGCAGCTCGATGATCCCGTCCGCATCCACATCGGCCGCATAGACCGTGTAGTTCCGAACCGTCTGGGAGCTGGAATCCGTGCCTCTTTGCAGTGAAATATTGGTAAACGTGCCATCCCGGATGGCAAAGATATCGGTCACAAGTGCGCCGTCGTCCGGCTGGCCATATGTGCTGGCAACAAAAATCGCCGGTGTGCCGTTCTCCATGGAGCCGGTAATCAGGCGGCGGATCGCCCCGCTCCCAACTGAGAAGGACGCCTCCGCCTGCTGAAGCAGGTTCCCGTAGGTATCGGAATCATAGAACGTTGCGACATTTCCCGTCGAGTCCTGCCGCAGCAGGCACAGCTCCGAAATGCCGTCCTGATCGAGGTCTGCCGTCGTATAGGCGGCATAGCTTGCGTTGAGCAGCTCCACAATCTGCCCGTCCCGGAACGCATAGACGCTGAGCGCATGCGGAACCTGTTCGCTGACCTGAAGCCCCACCAGCAGTTCCAGACCGGGCTGATTATCCAGCTGGATATACTCCACCCGCTCAAAGGAGCTGCCACTGCACTCCAGCGTCGCAATACTCTGGAATTTTCCCATCTGCTTCTGGAAAATCAGAACCTTCATCGGCTTTTCGCCGCTGGATTTCACAAACACGAGCGCCTCGTTGCTGCCGTCGCCGTCCAGATCTGCAAGCTGTACCGCCTGCTGGTTGGCGCCGGAGACCGGCGCGGCATACTGCATATCGCCGGTCATGGCCGTGTCGATCACACTGTCCAGATCGTAATAGCTGGAGGACTGCTTCGGCACGGCGTACAGCTCATCGACTGATTTTATGACCATACAGCCCGGGCAAAGCAGCGACATCAGCAGCGCCGCCAGTACCAGAACCGTGATTCTCTTTTTCATGCCGCCGCCTCCCCTGTCGCGCTGCTTTCAATGGTTCCTGTTATTATAGCATAGTCTTCTCAAAAAAGATAGCTTATTTCACAACGACATTTTCAGCCCCGAGCAGCGCCTGTAACGCCCCGAGCAGCGCTGCGTCCGGCTGGCACACCGTGCCGCGCCGCACCTTTGTGTCGGCAAAGTACAGCGTCGTCGCCGCCTGCCCCGGGAACATCATCAGCATCGCCTTGACCCGCCGCAGCAGCCGCGCGTCCTGCTCCGTCGGCAGGCGCAGATACAGCTTCTTTACCGCGGGTGGTGCGGGCGGTGCGGCAGGCGCCAGCTCCGCTGCGTCGGAGAGGGGTGTGACTGTGTTGATCACCATCTGCGGGTCCTTGTCCTCCCGCAGGGAAATCCGTCCCTGCAGCAGCACAGGCGCGTTCTCCTGCAAAAAGCCGCCGTACTGCTCAATGGTGCGCGCAAAGGCCAGCATCTCCATGGACGCGGCCTCGTCCTCGACTGTGACGTAGGCCATCATAGATTGGTTTCGCGTCGTCTTCATCTTGGTATGGCCCACCACGCCCGCAACCGTAACGAGCTGATCGTCCCGAAAGCGGCCGCCGCCGGATTCAAAGTCGCGCAGGATCTCGCCGGGCGTCACGGCCCGCACACGCTGGACAATATCGCGGTAGTCGTCCATCGGGTGTCCCGTGAGATACAGGCCAATGGTCTCCTTCTCCATCTGCATCCGCTCAGCGCGGCTCAGCTCCTCCATCTCCGGCACTTCCACGCGCCGGATCGGATCGCCCACATGCTGGAAAAGGTCGAACATCCCGATCTGCCCATCCAGATTGGCGCGGTGATTCGCCGCGGCGCCGTCGAGCACGGTCGGATAGATATTCAAAAGCTGCGCGCGTTTGAGCCCGAAGCAGTCCATCGCGCCGCATTTGATGAGATTCTCGAGCGCACGCCTGTTCAGGTCGTTGCCGTAGATCCGGCGGCAGAAGTCGTCCAGATCCAGAAATTTCCCGTCCTCCTCGCGCACGCGCATGATATTCTGCACAAAGCCTCGCCCGACGCCTTTTACCGCGCCGAGGCCGAAGCGGATACCGTCCGGCACCACGGTGAATTTGTCGTTCGACTCGTTAATATCCGGCGGCAGGACGGAGATTCCCATCTCGCGGCACTCCGCGATATAGCCGGATATTTTGACCGAGCTGTCCAGCACCGAGGTCATCAGCGCGGCCATATATTCCTTCGGATAATGGCACTTGAGATACGCCGTCTCATAGCTGACCTTGGCATAGCAGACAGCATGCGCCTTGTTGAAGGCATAGTCGGCAAAATCGAGGATCTCGTCGTAGATCTCCTGCGCCGTCTGCTCCGGCACGCCGTTTGCAACCGCGCCGGGAATGCTGCGCTCCGGATCGCCGTAGACGAACGTCTTTCGCTCCTGCTCGATGACCTGCTGCTTCTTTTTGGAGATGGCGCGGCGTATATTGTCGGCCTGCCCCATCGTGTAGCCGCCCAGCTGGCGGAAAATTTCGATGACCTGCTCCTGATAGACCATACAGCCGTAAGTCACCTTCAGGATCGGCTCCAGCATCGGGTGCCGGTAGCGGATGGACGCCGGGTTGTGCTTGCTCTCGATAAACTTCGGGATGGAATCCATTGGCCCCGGCCGGTAAAGCGCCACAATGGCCGTCAGATCTTCAATCGACTGTGGCTTCATATTCA
This sequence comes from uncultured Oscillospiraceae bacterium, assembly GCA_964652075.1. Taxonomy (GTDB): domain Bacteria; phylum Bacillota; class Clostridia; order Oscillospirales; family Oscillospiraceae; genus CAZYZQ01. The sequence goes on along the minus strand of CAZYZQ010000131.1, from coordinate 1,478 downwards.
TGCACACATTTGTAATGCCCGTGCTCTCAAGCTGGAACACGCCCTGCGTCTTGCCGTCCGTAATCATCTGGAACGTCTCCGGATCATCCTCCGGCGCGTCCGCCGCGCGGAAGCCCGGATTCAGCTTGTGGATCTCCTGCTCCGCATCGTCGATGACCGTCAGGTTCCGCAGGCCGAGGAAGTCCATTTTCAGCAGGCCCAGTTCCTCCAGCGTCGTCATGGTGTACTGCGTCACAATGGTGCCGTCGTTACAGGAGAGCGGCACATAGTCGTAGACCGGACGCTTGGTGATGACGACGCCCGCCGCATGGGTCGAGGTATTGCGCGGCATTCCCTCGAGGGCGCGCGCCACGTCGATCAGCTTCTTCACCCGCTCATCCGACTCATACATCTGCTTGAGCTGCGGCGAGACGCGCAGAGCCTCGTCCAGCGTGATATGCAGCGGCGTGGTCGGCACGAGCTTTGCGACCGTATCCGTCTCCGCATAGGAGAAATTCATGACACGGCCGACGTCGCGGATTGCGCCGCGCGCCGCCATTGTGCCGAAGGTGACGATCTGCGCGACATGGTCCGCACCGTATTTGCGCGTCACATAGTCGATGACCTCCTGCCGCCGCGCCTGACAGAAGTCCATGTCAATATCCGGCATACTCACGCGCGCGGGGTTCAGGAAGCGTTCAAAGACGAGGCTGTATTTGACCGGATCCAGATCCGTGATGTGCATACAGTACGACACCATGGAGCCGGCCGCCGAGCCTCTGCCGGGGCCGACGGGAATGCCCGCGTCGCGGGCAAACTGGACAAAATCCGCCACGATCAGGAAGTAGTCGACATAGCCCATCTTGCGGATCATATCCATCTCATATTCCAGCTGCCGTTTTGTCTGCTCCGTGCCCTCCGGATAGCGCGCGGCATAGCCGTTCCAGCACAGCTCCGAAAAGTACGACCAGTTCGTATAGCCCTCCGGCAGCTTGAACTCCGGCAGATGGTACTTGCCGAACGTGATCTCCAGATTGCAGCGCTCCGCAATCCGGCAGGTGTTCTCAAACGCCTCCGGCACATTGGGAAAGCGGCTGCGCAGCTCCTCCTCACTTTTTAGATAGAACTCCTCCGAGTCAAAGCGCATCCGCGACGGATCATCCAGCGTCTTGCCCGTCTGGATACAGGTAAGCACATCCTGTAAATAGGCGTCCTCGCGCGTCAGATAGTGCGCGTCGTTTGTGACAACCAGCGGCAGGCCCGTCTCACGCGCAAGACGCAGGATCCCCTGATTGACCGTGTTCTGCTGCGGCAGGCCGTGATCCTGCAGTTCCAGATAGAAATGATCCGGCCCGAAGATCTCCGCATAGTTCAGTGCGGCCGCCTTCGCCGCCTCATAGTCCCCCTCCAGCAGCCGCCGGGGGATTTCGCCGGACAGGCAGGCCGAGGATGCGATCAGCCCCTCGGAATGCGCCCGCAGCAGATCCATGTCGATCCGC
>CAZYZQ010000130.1:0-4977 GCA_964652075.1 uncultured Oscillospiraceae bacterium | reverse complement strand
TGCCGAAGCAGGCGAAGCAGGGCAGGATGGCAGAAGTCCAATAGGTTGCCGGATTGTTCGCAGAGCTGCAGCATGTCGATGAAGGAATAGTCCTGATATACAAACACCGGTTTATGTGGGTTCGGCTTGGGAAAAATCTGCCCAAGTGCGATGGCCCGCCGGGCCTGCTGATAAAACCGCCGCAGCGTTGTCAGATCCGAGAAGGGATTGCTGACGCCAACCACAAGCGAATCACGTTGCGCTGTCAATTGCAGCTGGTGCAAAGAGTCGTCCAGCGTTGGCGTGTCGGGCGATTGTGTGAACAACAGTACGATCTGCTCTTCATACTGCGCGTGCAACGCGCCGGAAAAGAGATTGCCCAGCTGATACTCCAGCGCACGCAGATACTGTGGCTTCAGGTCGTGTTTTGCGGCATCGACTACTACGAGATACAATTCTTCCTGCGGCACGAAAGGCAGATGCTGAAGCCGCTGCGTTATGCGCTCGGGGGTCGGGTGCAGATCGTTGAGCAGGTCGACCAGAAAATAGGAGGACGCGCTGTTGTTGCGCTGAAATGTCTCGCCGGTCTGCAGCTCCAACGCGATCATCTTGCTGAGCATCTGAATGCCTGTGAAGTCGCCCGGCTCAACGGGGCGCGCGCTGGCCACCATCATCAGGTGACCGACTTCAATGCTGTGGACGCGCAGCGAGCACACCAGGGTTGGAAAGCCAAGATCCTCGTTGAAGTGCTCCAAAACCTGACCGTCGGCAAGCTGCCGGTCCAACGCATGATCCTGAATATAGCGGATGCCGGATTGCGGGATGCGACTTTCCTGCACCATTTGTGAGAGAATGCTGTTGTCGGGGGTATCGCCGAGTGCGCTTGCAATGTAGTGAAAGCTCGTGTCAATGACAAACAGGGGATTCCGGAAGATCCGGGCCGCCTCCTCAACAAAAGCGGCCAGCCCGCGCCCATTGAGAAACGAGCGAAGCGTTTTCTGAACGCGCACAACGGTGCGCCGGTCGGCAAGCAGAACCTTTCGCATCTGCTCCGCAACGTCCTCCAGAGAAGCGTCGGGCGCGAGCACAATGCTGTTTTTGGCGCAGACGGTGGAATAGCAGGCAAAATTGTCCGGACAGTCGGCAACCGGCTCCCGGGAGAGATAGAGAACATCAGGCTCCACCTGTTCCGCAGGCCAGAAAATAATTTCTGCGACGTCCGCGTCCGGTTCGTGCAGTGTTTGCCGCAGGATCAGTCCCTCCGGCAGGTTGCGCAAAAGATAACTGATTCGCATCCGGAAGATTCCCCCTTTTCTCCTATTTTAGCAGCAGGCAGATTCTGTGTCAAGTATCGCACAGCGCGCGAATGCGCGCGTACAGCCACTGCCGGACGGCCGGCAGGTCGCACAAAGCGCGCTGCTCGATCGACAGGTGTGCGCCGGCACTCCGCGCGGCCCGCCGCCATGCGGCGTGCGCCCTTGCGGCGGATGCAGCGCCGGCAGTCATGAGCAGCGGGAGAAGGGTTATATGCGCATCGGGGGAGAAGGACGGCATGTCGTCCCGGGTACACACGCACAGGTCGTCTCGCCCCAACGCGCAGAGTGCGCGGGCGAGCGCGTCATAGGGCGCACGGTTTGCCGCACCGTGGCCGAGCAGGAGATAGCGGCCGGGCGGATAGGCGGCGCCGAGAATGGCGGCAAGCTGAGATGCATCCGCCGGGGAGGCCAGAAGCGGCTGGCCGACCCGGCTACCGGCGGGCGCAAGCTCACACAGGTGCGCATACTCCTGCCCGGGCAGCAGCATGACCGGTTGTAAAATAGCGGGGCCGTGAAGCACGCCGACCTGTGCCAGCGGCAGGCAGACCGGAAGCAATTCCGGGAACGGCCAATCCGCCAGAAGGGCCTGTGCCGGACTGCCGGATTTGACAAGATATACGGTTTGCATGGAACGCCTCCTGCAAAAACAGGCGGCCGCGTGGCCGCCTGTTGGGATGTATTGGAATTATTCGCTCCACACCGGGGCATAGGCCTTGTACTCGGCCTTTTTCTGATCGAGGAATTCCTTGTTCTCCATGAGCTTCGGGATGCAGATGCTCATCATGGTCGCAATCTCGTTGTGGTGCTCGTACAGGCCGGCGACGGTGTTACGGGCGCGCTTCTTCTCGGAGTCGGGGAAGGTGACCTTCATCTTGCCGTCGGCGACCTCAACCGTGCCGTGGATGCCGCAGACCGGACAGGTGACCTTGTCGGTGCCGTCGACCATCAGGAAGTCGAGATGGCAGACCGGGCAGGTGCCCTCTTTGCCGAACCATGTGGTCTTGTCATAGGGAACACCGATGCTCTTGGCCAGATGCTCGCCCATGGCGTAGACGTCCTTCATCATCGGCTCATCCAGGAACGGGCTGGTCTTACGGCCCTGATCGTTCGCGTTGATCTGGCCGACGACCTTCATCGCCTGCGAGCAGCTGAACAGATGCATCATCGGCAGACCGAAGGAGGTCCAGTCCTCAGTCCATGCGCCGCCGACCGCAACATAGGCGCAGTAGCGATCCTTGAAGTAGCGCTCGTCGAGCAGCGGGCGGCCCTCGGCCTCGCGCTTTTTCTGCTCCTCAATCATGCTGGCGCGGTCATGCGCGGCGCCGAAGCGGTCGAGGAAGTTCTTGAGCTGGCCGACGATACCGACGGAATAGACCGGCGCGGAGATGATGATGCCGTCTGCGTCGAGCACCATTTCCTCAAGCTTCAGATAATCGTCCGGCAGGATGCATTTGATTTTGCCGTCCGGCGCCTTGGAGCACGCGCCGCAGCCACGACACTGGCCAATGTTCATGGTAACGGTGTTGATGAACTGCACATCGGCGCCCGCCGCCTGCGCGCCCATCAGGGCCTGCTTGCAGTAAATGTCGCTGCGCTCGTTTTTGCGGCCCATGGAAATACCCAGAACTTTCATTTTTTACTCTCCTTTTTCCAGCTTGCAGTGTGCAAACTTTGATATAATAAATATACCAGACTTTTAGAAAAATTGCAAGCAATCTATTTCGTGCAATACTACCAAAGATACAGCGTAGGGCTCGGTTATCATTGCCAAAAAATTTTTTCTCAGGGCTATTGACAAAAAAACCGGATAGGCGTATGATGGGCGTAAAGGGAATTAGCACTCGAATGCAGAGAGTGCTAAAAACGATGGAAGGAGACAGGTATGATGAATGCACAGAAGTATACGCAAAAATCCCTTGAGGCCATTCAGGATGCGCAGAGCATCGCGGTCTCACATCAAAATCAGCAAATTGAGCAGGTTCACCTGCTTGCCGCACTGCTGCGGCAGGACGGCGGTCTGATCCCGCAGCTGCTGCGGCAGCAGGGCGTCACGGTGGAGAGTCTGGAAGCCGCTGTCGAGCAGGAGATCCAGAAGCTGCCGGGCGTGACCGGTTCCGGCCGCGAGGCGGACAAGTATTATATCGCCCGCGCAGTTGACAGCGTTTTCACCGGCGCAGAGCAGCTGGCCGAGAGTATGCGCGACGAGTATGTCTCTGTCGAGCATCTGCTGCTTTCCATGCTGGAGCACGCCGACAGCGTGACAGGCAAGCTGTTCCAGACCTACAATATCCAGAAGGAGACGTGCCTGAAGACGCTCTCTGAGATCCGCGGCAGCCAGCGCGTCACCTCCGACAGCCCGGAGGACACGTATGATGCGCTGAAAAAATATGGCACAGACCTTGTTGCGGAGGCGCGCAGCAAAAAGCTCGATCCGGTCATTGGCCGTGACGATGAGATCCGCAATGTGATCCGCATCCTCTCGCGCAAGACAAAGAACAACCCGGTGCTGATCGGCGAGCCGGGCGTCGGCAAGACGGCCATCGCCGAGGGGCTTGCCCAGCGCATTGTCCGCGGCGATGTCCCGAAGAGCCTGCAGGATAAGACGATCTTCTCGCTCGATATGGGCGCGCTGATTGCGGGCGCAAAGTACCGCGGTGAATTTGAGGAGCGCCTGAAGGCCGTTTTGGCGGAAGTGAAAAAGAGCGAGGGGCGCATCATCCTCTTCATCGATGAGCTGCATACCATCGTCGGCGCGGGCAAGACAGAGGGCAGCATGGACGCCGGCAACCTCCTAAAGCCGATGCTGGCGCGCGGCGAGCTGCACTGCATCGGCGCGACGACGCTGGATGAATACCGGAAGTATATTGAAAAGGATCCGGCACTGGAGCGCCGCTTCCAGACGGTGCTCGTCGCCGAACCGACGGTGGAGGACACCATCGCGATCCTGCGCGGTCTGGAAGAGCGCTATGAGGTTTTCCACGGCGTCAAGATCACGGACCCTGCGATCATCGCCGCTGTGACGCTCTCCGACCGGTATATCACCGACCGATTCCTGCCCGACAAGGCCATTGACCTGATCGACGAGGCGTGCGCCATGATCCGCACGGAGATGGATTCCATGCCGACGGAGCTGGACGCCATACGCCGCAAGATCATCCAGCTTGAGATCGAGGAGGCCGCGCTGAAAAACGAGGAGGATAAGCTCTCTGAGGGCCGCCTCGCGGAGCTGCGCAAGGAGTTGGCCGAGCAGCGCGACACATTCAACGCGATGAAGTCCCAGTGGGAGAACGAGAAGACCGCGATTTCCCGCGTCCAGCAGCTGCGCGAGCAGATCGAGCAGCTGAATGCCGACATTGAGCGCGCGGAGCAGGCCTACGATCTGGAAAAGGCGGCGGAGCTCAAATACGGCCGCCTGCCGGAGGCGAAGAAGCAGCTGGAACAGGAAGAAAAACTGGTACAGACGGCGCAGAAGACGAACCTGCTGCGTGACAAGGTCACGGAGGAGGAGATTGCGAAGATCGTCGAACGCTGGACGGGCATCCCTGTGGCAAAGCTCATGGAGGGCGAGCGCGAGAAGCTCCTGCATCTCGAGGAGATCTTGCACCAGCGTGTGATCGGGCAGGACGAGGCGGTGCGCGTGGTCTCCGAGGCCATTCTGCGCAGCCGCGCGGGCATTCAGGAC
>CAZYZQ010000129.1:0-5030 GCA_964652075.1 uncultured Oscillospiraceae bacterium | reverse complement strand
GCGGGCGGCGCGGACTGGCAGGAACAGGAGCTGGGAACATGAGAAAATGGCTGCTCGCCGCGCTGGGCGGCGTTGTGCTGGCGGCTGCGATCCTGTTTGGCCTTGTTTGGACGGTGGATCGGCGAAAGAGCGCGTATTGGCTGACTGAGGATGGAGCTTTCTGGGGGGGGGAAAGAGGGGGGATTGGGGGACTGAGGAGGGGGATTTTTGGGGGGGGGGGGAGGCGCTCGTTGTCGCGGTTCCGGCCGAGGGCGATGCACCGGAGAACTGCCTCCTTTGGCGCGTCGAAGAGGTACTCGACGGACAGTCGGTGCTCGAAGGGCGCGAGATTCTGATCCATGTGCCGGAAGGGGTGCCAAAACGGCCGCATGGCCTTGCGTATCAGACGCATGTGGTGCTCGACCTGTATGAAGTCCGATGGTTGGAAGAATACCAGGTTCGTTCCGGCGCAATTCTCCGCGACAACGGCAGCGTCACCGGTGCGGAGGGCTGGCGCACGACACTGGACGCGCTGCGCGAGGAACACGAGCTGGACGAGCGCTGCGCGGTAGTGAACGGAAAGCGGTACTACCCCACGCCGGGAAAGCGTTTCAGACCTGCACCCCGCAAAGCGAGGATAGCAAAATATTATGGTCAACTTGAAACCGTCACAGCGTCGCCAGGAGAAGGGCAGGTACGCGCCGATTTTCGCGCCCCGCGCGGGGCGTGGGTGACGCCGGACGAGGAGGTCTTGATCCTGTATCCGTTGCAGGATGGGCAGCCGCCCGAGAATCTGGACGTGCGATCGCCGGTGTACGAGGTCTGGTTTACATTGCCGGAGCCTGAGGAATAGAGGCCGTTTCGTGCATGGCCGCGACAGGGGAAAAGCACTCGGAACTAGACTGTTCCGAGTGCTTTTTATTTGTGCGGTTGAAGAATTTCCCGCACGACGGCTTCCACACTTTTTTCACTGGTGTCGACCGCCTCCGCGTCGATCTGGGCATAGAGCGGCAGATAGGCAAGGGCGCGCGGGATGATGTCCGGCTGGCGGATGCCAAGGGCGATGTCGCGCGAAAGGCGGTCGCGCAGTGCGTCTTCGGAGCAGAGCAGCTTCACCCGCCGCACGGCGCAGCCGGTTGTGTCAAGCGTTGTCAGAATGTCGTTCCAGATCTCCGGCTGGTGCAGCACCCAACAGAAGATTACATTTTCATAGGCGCTGCACCGCAGAAATTGCCTGAGTAGAAAGCGAATATTCTCCAGAACCATGGATTTTGTCTCGCCCGTCACCTGAAAAGGGTCGGCATCCCAACACCAGTCGCCGTCCAGAAAGACGGCGTTCGGCAGCTGATGCTTGAGCGCCTGGCAGACCGCCGTCTTGCCGACCCCCATCGGCCCACCGATCAGATAGAGCGTTTTCATACGCCGCACCTCCAACCTGTTTCCTGTATCATACCACGAAGTGCAGCATTTTGCAAATTATGGGAAATAACTGTTGACAAGAGTCTTCCGCGGGCGTAGAATGAAGGTAGAAAAAAGATGTCTGTTGACTGCGGGAGGGGTTGCCATGAAGAAAGGGAAATGGATTTGGGTTGCAGCGATGCTCGCGGTCGTGCTGCTCGTGGCCGTTTTGGCGATTGCGCTGCCGCGCAACGACTCGGATGCCAATCTCGAGGAGTTGGCGGCGCGGACGGCGCAGCTGCGCGACGCAAAAGCGTGCGGCGTGACGCTCGAGATCACGGAAGACGGCGCACAGCTTCGCTGCGAGCAGCCGGTTGACTGGTACAACTGGTACCGGCTCGAGCAGCTGGACGCGAATGGCGATGTGACCACACTGCGCGAGGAGAAGGCGGCCTTTTCCACCGACGGCCTGACGCCGGGCGAGTACCGGCTGACAATGCTCTGCTGGCTGCCCGAGGATGTGACCTTCCCCGGCATCCTCCGCGCGGAGTCGGCGTTTACGCTCGGCAAAAATCGCCTGTTCGGCGGCGAGGATGCGCGGGTTGCGCTGCTGACATGGGACGGCGCGCAGCAAATGCGCACAAGCTACGATCTGACCCCGGCGCAGAGCGCGTCGCTATTGGAGGCGCTCTGCAATACTGCAATCTGGCCGGTCGATTCTGTTTCCGTGTCGACGGATCAGATGGTTTATGGAATCAAGTGCTACAAGGACGAAGAGCCGTACGTGACCAGGTACCTGCTGGCGAATGGCTTCTTGCTGACTGAGGAGGGGGAAGCCTATCAATTTGACTTCGACTTTGAGCGCTGGGCGGCGGAGGCCGGGCCGCTGGATGACACCACGCTGCAGAACCCGCGGGGGATCTGCTACATGCCCTGCATTCGACAGCTGGCGCAGACGCCGGACGGCTGGCGGACCGAGTGGCTCGCGCCCGCGCCGGAGCCGGAGCCGCCGGCGGAGATCACCGCGGAGCTGGTGGAAGCGAATGAGGAAGTGGTTACGTTTACCCTGACGAATCACGGCGCGCATCCCTGGGACTATGGTTACAGCGCCATTTTGCACGTGCAGGTGGCGGGGGAGTGGTATCTTGTTCCCTACGATTGGGGCTTTACATCGTTGGGGTATTCTCTCGGCAGCGGCAAAACAGAGGAAAAAACGTGTGGGATTCACTGGCTCTACGGCGACCTGCCCGCCGGGCACTATCGCCTTGTGTGGGAGGGCGTGCCTGTGGAATTTGACCTCCCGGCGCAATAAAAAATCCGGAATTTTTGCAAAACGGTATTGACAAATGAATACCCGCGGTGTATCATACAGGTAGAAAGAAGCTACCCACATAGATGGGGAGCAAAAAGTAGTAATCTGATGCTGCGTTCATGGGAGGAATTGCAATGAAAAAAGGGAAATGGATCGGCCTGGCGGTTGTGGTCGTCGTTGCGCTGACGCTGCTTGTCTCGGCGGTTGCGGCGCCGCATAATGACGCGGAGGCAAATCTTACGGAGCTTGCGGCGCGGACAGAGCAGCTGCGCGACGCGGCGGACTGCGGCGTGACGCTCGAGGTCACGGCGGACGGTGCGCAGCTTGTCTGCGAAGAGCCGGTCGAGTGGTACACATGGTACCGCCTCGAACAGCTGGACGCGGACGGCACCGCGACCGTCCTGCGCGAGGTGACGGCGGACTTTACGTCGGTGGCGGATCTCGCCCCGGGCGACTACCGCCTGACGATGCTCTGCTGGCTGCCCGAGGACGTGACCTTCCCCGGCATCCTGCGCGCGCAGACGACGTTCCGCAAGTAAGCAGAACAGAACCCCGCCCGGAGAAGCGCTGCTTCTCCGGGCGGGGAATTTCTGCGTCAGTAAATTGTGTGAAAGCTGCACCGCCCTACGGCCCAACGTCTATCGGGGATGCGATGCAGGACAAGGGCAATTCCAGCTGACATGGACATTTGGAGCCGTATCACCGCGCCTTCCTGCCCTCAAGCTTCATGCACGCGCGGAAGTAGGCGAGGGTCTGGGCCAGCCAGATCGCGCACACGAGCAGGATCGGCAGGACGCCCGTCTTCAGAAGGAACTGGCAGATCATACTGACAATCCAGCACGCAAGGCAGGCGTACTGCGACGCCTTGTAGGCGGAGAGGCATGCGCGGCCGGTCATCTGCCGCTCGGCCTCGTCGCAGCTTTCGTACCAGTGCTTGTTGAAGCGGAACTCGAACACGCTGCCGCGCTTTTCGGGGTTGAGCTGTTTTTCCAGATTCACGACACGGTTCGAGGCGACCATGTAGGCGGCAAAAGACAGAAAATACACCAGAATCGTGCAGAGCATCACGATCCCGCCGAGCTTGGGCGAGACGGATTTCATCGACGAAACCTCCACAAGGGTGAGAAAACCCGCCGCGTTGAGAATGATGGCGATGTTCGGCAGCAGCAGCGGCAGATTCAGCCGCCGCTCAATCTGCTCGATTGCGGTTTCGTCCTCCCCGTCCCAGCGGGCAACCTGTTTGCGCGTCGTGCGCAGCGACAGCAGCGCCCCGCCGCAGAGGACGGCGTTGTACACCGCGAAGAGCGCAAACAGCGCAATCAGAAACGCTGCCGCATTCTCCGCCAGCCGCTGCTGCCAGACCGCGACGGCGTCCTCGACCCGCGCGATGCCGAAACCGGTAAAGAAGCCCGCGACCAGACACGCCGCCAGCACCAGAAAGAAAATGACGAGTGTCTTTTTGCTGGTTTTTTGTTTCATGTTGCATCCTCCTCATAGGAAAATAATTCCTCCACCGTGGCGCCGCAGGCCCTTGCGAGCTTCAGCGCCAGCGTGACGGAGGGGGAGTAGTCGCCGCGCTCAATCAGACTGATGGTCTGGCGGGACGCGCCGACCATCGCGCCCAGCTGCTGCTGGTTCACCCCGAGCCGCGCGCGGTACTCCTTGAGATGATTATAGAGTGGCATATGCATCTGCCTCCTTTTGAAAAGAATTCCTGTCAAAATGACAATGATTCTTGTCATCACTATGATAGCGCTGACAAAGATCCTTGTCAATATGCAATTGAAAAAATCCCGCCCGATACCGGGCGGGATTGATGCTATGTTCAGGATACGATCTCGCCCTGCTCGAGCAGCCACCGCATCGGCTCCTCCGGCACCCCGGAACCGTCGAGGCTGTCCCAGTCAATGGAGGATTCTTCACCGAGATAGCGCGCGGCGACCTCGTTACCGGTGTAGGGCAGGGGAGTGACCGACACGTCGATGCAGCCGGACTCGTTCGGCAGGAAGGTCACGGCACAGGTCGTGCGCGACTCGCCTCGCCCGTAGACGAGCAGCAGCATCTGCCCCGGCGCGTCGCCGCGGTAGGAGGTGGAGAACGCCAGCGCGCCCTGCGCGGCGAGCGCTTGGTAGCCGACAAGCGTACTTGTCAGGCCGTTCCAGAGCGCATCGGGCGTGGCGTCGATCTGGTAGACATCATGCAGCATGGAAAGTGTGTCGTCCGACACGTCCCAACGGATCACAGCGTCCGGCGTGCCGATCAGTGCGCGCCACTGCCTGGCATATTCGATGCAGTCTACAGGTAGAAGCTCCCCCAAGATATCGCGGTTGGCGCAGACCTT
>CAZYZQ010000128.1:0-5041 GCA_964652075.1 uncultured Oscillospiraceae bacterium | reverse complement strand
CTTCGGGTCGCCCACGAACTGGTGGCAGGGGTACAGCTCGCCCCACGGCGTCACGGCCAGATACTCCGTGCCGCTGCCGCAGCCGGAGATGCGCTTATAGAGGCACGGGCCGTGCGTGAGGTCGATCATGTAGTGGTAGAAGGTGATCGGCTTGCCTTCCGCCTCGCGGCGGAGCATGTCCTTTGCCAGAATCTCATATTGCTCGTAGAGCTTCGGCAGATCGTCCTCCGTCAGCGCGTAGGGGTCGTCCGGCGCGCAGACGACCGGCTCCATGGACAGCTCCGTAAAGCCGAGGTCGGCCATCTGGAAAATGTCGTTTGTGAAGTCGACGTTGTTGTGCGTAAAGGTGCCGCGGACGTAGTAGCCCTTATCGCCGCGGCGACGGACGAACTCCTGAAACTTCGGAACGATGATCTCCCAGCTGCCCTTGCTGGAGACGGTTTTGCGCAGGCGGTCATGTACCTCCTGACGCCCGTCAAGGGAGAGGACGACGTTGTGCATCTCACGGTTGCAGAAGTCAATCACGTCGTCATTCACGAGCATTCCGTTCGTTGTCAGCGTGAAGCGGAAGTGCTTGCCCTTCTCCTGTTCGATGGAGCGCGCATAGGCGACAATTTTCTTGCATACATCCCAGTTCATCAGCGGCTCGCCGCCGAAGAAATCGACCTCGAGGTTGCGGCGCGTGCCGGAATTCGCGACAAGAAAATCGATGGCCTGCTTGCCGACCTCGAAGGTCATGAGCGCACGTTCGCCGTGGTACTTGCCTTGACTTGCGAAGCAGTAGTCGCAGGTCAGGTTGCAGGTGTGCGCGACGTGCAGGCACAGCGCCTTGATCACAGGGCTGCGCTGCTTAAGCACCGGCGCGATGGGGGCGTATGTATCGGCGGAGAAGAGCTTGCCGGCCTGCTTCAATTCTTCAATATCGGTAAGGCAGTCGCGGATGTCCTGCTCTGTGACCTCGGGACGGTCACGGTATCTCTCCAGCAGGGACGCGACGATCTCATCCGCTGTGTGGTCCTCATACAGAGAGATGGCGTCGTAGGCCAGCTCGTCCACGGCGTGGACGCTGCCGGAGAAGACGTCGAGGACGATGTTGTAGCCGTTCAGTTTGAATTGGTGAATCATATTCTTTCTCCTCAACAAAACAGCTTGCCGTTTATCCGTCGGACAAACGGCAAGCTGCTTTTTTATGGGATTATTCCGCGTCGCAGTTCTCGCACTGCTGGTTGGCGACGCCGCAGGAGGTCTTGCAGGCGGACTGGCAGGAGGTCTGGCACTCGCCGCAGCCGCCGTTCTCCACGCTCTTGCGCAGATCACGGGTCTCGATGGTCTTGATATGACGCATAGGTAACATCTCCGTTTCTTGGATTTTTTTATAGTATAGCAAATCCACGCCGGTTCGTCAACTGGATTCTATGAAATCCGATGGCGTAAAATCGCCCGGACGCAGTGCGCAGCTGCGTCCGGGGAGGGGATTGAAGTAGCAATTCCGAAGCCTATGTTGGCTTCAATGGTTCTGATGTGCGAATCGGGTCGCTGAAGGCGGCGCGCACCGCATCCTGCTGCGGCCCGGACAGATCGATTGCCTGAATCAGGCAGTTGCCATAGCGATACCAGCAGATCTCCGAAAGCCCGGAACGACGTAGCGTACCGCCGCGGCCCCAGTACCACTGCTGCGACCTTCCATCGGCGGACAGATGGGTCTCGCCCCGGTCAGCCAGCGCAGTGTCTGCGTAAATTTGCAGCGCAAGGCTCTGCTCGCTGCCGTCCTGTGCAGGGAAGAAAAGCATACCGGTGTAGCACTTTAAGTGGGTATCAAACGAGCCAATGCGTTCGATGTGATGGTCAGACCGCACTCCGACAATTTCTCCGCGACCGCATCCTGCGCGGCTTGTCGCGTGCCGGCGGACAGATATGCGCCGATTGCGGCATTGTAGATGCGCGGCGCGACAACAAAGGCAAGGAGCAGCAGCGCAGCCACGCCAACCACGATCCATTTCACCCAGCGGAGGGTGTGCTTTGCATAGAACTGCCGGTTGATCTCTTCAGAGGCGTCCAGAATTTTCAGGTTCTTATTGGCCTCTGCCCAGACATTTTTCTTACGCAAGGAAGCATCACCACCTTTTTTTCAACGAGGTTTGCTTTTAGAAAGCTCCCTGATTTCAGGTTACCATACCACCGTGCGGCTGTCAACACTTATTTGACAGGTATTTCCATCGCAAGGAAAAAACTGCCTATTATTCGGCAAGGACGGTGATAGCATGTGCAGGTGTGTTGAAGGTATCGTGCAGCGCGACGCCGCTGGCCTTGTAGGCGGCGAAGCAGGAAAGGACGGCAGAGTCGATGCGTTCGCCCGGTGTCAGCAGCGGAATGCCGGGCGGATAGGCCCAGACATAGGCGGCGCTGATGCGGCCGCAGGCGTCGCTAAGCGGAACTCGATCTGTTTTAAGCCCCCTTGTTTTCCAGATCGGAAGCACCTGCTCCGGCAGCGGTGCCGCGGGCAGCGGCGTGGGCGAAGGGGCGGGGGACAGGGCGGCGTCCAGATCCAGCAGCGCATCGCGCAGACGGGAGAATGCCTCGTCCGGGTCACAGATGCTCGTCATGCAGAGCACCCAGCCGGGGACGGCCATCTCCGGTTCGATATGATAGCGGCTGCGCAGCAGGTCTGCCAGTGCAGGGCCGGGGATGGAGGCACCGTCGGTGCGGATCAGCAGCTTGCCGGGATCGAAAAATGGATCGTCCATCCGTCCGAACAGACGAAGGGCGTGCAGCTTTGACATGGCGTCATAAAATGCGTGCAGGCGCGCGGCATAGGGCGCAAAAAGCGTATCACGCTTCGTTTCCAGCAGATGCAGGCATACGTCGATCGACGCCAGCAGCGGGTAGGACGGGCTGCTTGTCTCAAAAATAGCGAGATTCTGCGCCAGTGACTGCGCCGGAATGCGGTTCCCACAGACAAGTGCAAGTGCTGTTTGCGTCAGGGCCGGGAGTGTCTTGTGCAGACTGAGAATGGTTACATCCGCACCGCACTGCGCAGCGTTTTCTGGAAACGCCGGCGAGAAGCCGAGGTGCGCGCCGTGCGCGCTGTCAACCAGCAGCGCCGCGCCATGCCGGTGTACGAGCTCCGCAATGTTGCGCACATCGCATACAATCCCCTCGTAGGACGGTGAGGTCAGAATGACAAGGCGCGCCTCCGGATGGGCGGTGAGTGCGTGCAACACCTGCGCAGCCGTCACAGTCTCCAACGGCGCAGCAGGCAGATAGACGGGGCGCAGGCGGCCCAGCTCCAGCGCGTGATAGACCGACTTGTGGCTTGCACGCGGCAGGATGACCGTACTGCCGTCCGGAACGGCGGCACGGATGGCGGCAAGCAAACCGCAGGTGGAGCCGTTCACGAGCGGGAACGCGCGGTCCGCGCAATAGAGCGCGGCAGCGCGGCGGCCAAGCTCCTGTAGAACGCCGGTCGGTTCGTGGAGGTTGTCAAAGCCTTCGATTTCCGTGATATCGATGGGATAGGGAAGCGCGGGGTCGGGCGATAGGCGCTTGTGGCCGGGCATATGCATCGGCAGCAGATCCGATTCAGAGAGCGCTTGCAGGGCATGTAACAGACGCATAAAATTCCCCCTTATGCCGTTATTGTAGCACAAGGGGGAAAATCTGTCATCAAGTTTGCGTTTATCCGGCGGGGACGGCGTTTTCAATGCCGGCGATCTGGTTTCGGAGCGCGTTCCAGGTCAGCGCGCCGACGACACCGCTTTCGGTCAGCCCGGCATAGCGCTGGAAGGCCTGCACAGCCTGCTGGGTGGCGAGGTCATACGTTCCGGTACGCGGCACATAGCCGATGCCCGGGACAAAGGAGGCGGCGAGCGCAAGCATATACTGAAGCTGGGTGACGTCCGGGCCGGTTGAGTCGAGCGCGAGAACGCCCGGGTACTGCCCCATATTCTCGTAGAACTGCTGCCCCTCGGAGCGTAGCTCTGCCAGTCTTGTAACGGCAACATAGAGACGGACGAGCGTGTACCATGTGGCCGGGCCGACGATGCCGTCCGGCTCAAGGTCAAAGATCTCCTGAAACCGCCGCACAGCGTTCTCAGTTGTCGGGCCGTAGATGGCGTCGATGCTGTCGATGCGTGGGATGGCGGGGAAGTTCTGCGCGATGCGGTTGAGCGAGACCTGTACCTGCTGCACCGCGGGCCCGGCGCTGCCGCGCCGCAGCGCCGTGCCGGGGTAGGATGGGGTGACGCCGCGCACAGGGGCGTTTGTGACAAGCTCAATGTTGTCGCCGTAGTAATAGCGCAGGATCTGCATGGCGCTGTAGCCCTGTTCGCTCAGGCGCTGGCTGCCCCACTGGCTCAGGCCGTCGCAGGTGACGGTGGTGCCGTTGCAGAATTTTGCTGCGAGCGGCTCCACAAAACCGATGCGCCGGATGTAGTCGTTGAATTGGCTGTCGACGATGCGCTCAATGGTGCTGTAGTAGGAGCGGCCGGGCACAAAAAACTGATCGTAGGCTGTTGAGGAGGTGATGTCGAAGTCATAGCCCCGGCTTCGGTAAAATTCTGTATAGACACGGTTCAGGGCAAAGGAGACAATTGCATAGACATTTGCGCGCAGGGCGCTTTCGCCCCAGGTGGGGTAAATTTCACTGGATGCGACATTTTTAACGTAGTCGATGAAGGGCACCGTCACATTGGCGGCGGCGGAGTCGGGTGGCCCCAGATGGACTGTGATCGTTTCAGGGACATAGGGAATGACCGGGTTGGACATGGCGCGCCTCCGTTACAGATCCTGATTTGGCAGGTCGATGATCTGCTGTTCATTTGGCAGCGGCATTTCGAGCGGGATCAGTTCAACGGTCTGGTTTGAGGTGACGCCCGGAAAAACCGTCACGTTTTCCAGAAGCTCCTCACGGTAGTCCTGCGCGTTGATCAGAACGTTTACAGAGGTGAAGGGCAGCGGCGTACCGGGGCTGGTGCTCTCGCTGCGGGGCGGCGTTTCAATTTCAACGGGGTCGGTCATGCCGCTGGAGTTTGTCAGCTGCGCG
>CAZYZQ010000127.1:0-5066 GCA_964652075.1 uncultured Oscillospiraceae bacterium | reverse complement strand
CTCTTTTACAAAGACGGGCGAGGTGATATCCCAGGCGGTGTAGCCCCTGGCGTAAGAGGTATCCCGCAGGCCGCCGGAGGGGAAGGAGGAAGCGTCCGGCTCGCCCCGGACCAGTTCCTTGCCGGAGAACTGCATGATGACGCGGCCGTCGGAGGTGGGGGAGATGAAGCTGTCGTGCTTCTCCGCCGTGACGCCGGAGAGCGGCTGGAACCAGTGCGTGAAATGCGTGGCGCCCATTTCGACCGCCCAGTCCTTCATGGCGCTGGCCACCGCGTTGGCAACCGTCAGATCCAGATCCTTTCCCTCGTCGATGGTTCGCCGGAGGGACTTGTATACATCCCGGGGCAGCCGCTCCTGCATAACGTCGTCATTGAAGACCATGCTGCCGAAATACTCGGGAACGCTTTTCCGCTTTTCCATACCGATTCCTCGTTTCCACAATTTTGACAATGCGAAGGGCGCCGGAGGGAATTCCCCCCAGCGCCCTTGCTGCCGTTGGCTGTATTATAGCCCCCGGGCAGGCCGGTGTCAACGTTTTTGTGACGATTTTTGCAAGTTACACAACATGCACTTGCAAACAGATACGTAAAATTGGGCAAATTTTAAGAAAGATGCAGAAAAAGATGCAGAAAAAGTGAAATGAATCGGAAAAATAAATGCAAGTTTGCCTTGACAGCGGCGCAAGGCTGCCCTATAATGACGCTGAGACAACGGCGTTTCGGCCTTGGCAGGTTTTCTGCGCGGCCGGGGCGCTTTTTCTGATTCTCAGCCAGATTTTCGGCATGAAAGAGGAGAAGTCTTACCATGCAGGAACAAATCGAAAAGCTTCATGAGGAGTGCGGCGTCTTCGCCGTCAGCCTGCGGCCCGACAGCGGCTGCACGGAGGCGGCGGGCATCTGCCACAACGCACTTTTGGCCATGCAGCACCGCGGGCAGGAGGGCGCCGGCATCGCGGTCAGCCTGAGAAGCGCCATTCCCTGCGTCAAAGGCGTCGGGCTGGTGAGCGATGTGTTTACGCAGAAGACGCTCGCGCAGCTGCCGGACAGCCGCTGTGCCATCGGCCATGTGCGCTACTCGACCACCGGCTCCAACACGGCGTCCAACGTGCAGCCGTTTGTGACGGACTTTCTGACCGGCCGCATCGCGACGGCGCATAACGGCAATGTCACGAACGCGAAGCTTTTGCGGGAACGGCTCGTCTCGCTGGGGCTGGACTTCTCCGCGACGAGCGACAGCGAGGTGATCTCCGGGCTGATCGGCTACATCACGCTGCGCTCCGGCGAGCTGTTCACCGGCGTGCGCGACGCGGCGAAGATGCTGGTCGGCGCGTTCTCACTTGTCATCATGGGCAGTAACCATAAGCTCCTTGCAGTGCGCGACCCGAACGGCTACCGCCCGCTGTGCATCGGTGAGAACGAATACGGCCTGGCCATCGCCTCCGAGAGCTGCGCGCTCGACAGCTGCGGCTTCCGGTTTGTGCGCGACGTCGCGCCGGGCGAGGTGCTTTTGATCGAGGACGGGAAAATCGCCCGCTCGCAGATCGCGCTGACAACGCGCTGCCGCAGCCTGTGCGTCTTTGAATATGTCTATTTCGCGCGTCCCGACTCCGTGATCGACGGCCAGAGCGTCTACGAGGCGCGGCTGAACATGGGCCGGGAGCTGGCGCGGGAGCACCCGGTTGACGCCGATCTCGTGTGCGGCGTGCCGGACAGCGGGCTCGACGCCGCGCAGGGCTACGCGCTTGAGAGCGGCATTCCGCTGGGGACGGGGTTTGTGAAGAACCGCTATGTCGGACGAAGCTTCATCTTCCCAACACAGCAGCTGCGCGAGAGCGCGGTCGCGGTGAAGCTCAATCCGCTGCGCGCCGCCGTGGCCGGAAAGCGCGTCGTGCTGGTGGACGATTCGATTGTACGCGGCACGACAAGCGCGCGCATCGTCGCGGCCATGCGCCGCGCCGGGGCAAAAGAGGTGCATCTGCGCATCTCTGCGCCGCCGTTTCTGCACAACTGCTACTTCGGCACCGATATTGACGACGAGGAGAACCTGATTGCGCGCCGCCTCTCAATCGACCAGATCCGGGAGGCGACCGGCGCGGATACGCTCGGCTACATCAGCACCGCAGGGCTTCTGCGCGCCTGCCGGGATTGCAGAATTGATCTTTGTACGGCCTGCTTCACCGGCGACTACGCAACACCTGTGGAGCGCAGCTCCAAACATAGTATGGAAAAGCCCAAAGAGGGGGAGTCAACATGAATAAGCAATGGCGGCAGGAGGGCTACTCGCCCTTTGAGCACGACGCCTGCGGCATCGGCGCCGTGGTGGATGTCAAGGGGCGCAAGTCCCACAAGACCGTCGACGATGCGCTGAAGATCGTCGAAAAGCTGGAGCACCGCGCCGGAAAGGACGCCGAGGGCAAGACCGGCGACGGCGTGGGCATCCTGATTCAGATTTCGCATCGCTTCTTTGCAAAGGCGGCGGCCGCGCTCGGGGTCGACCGGCTCGGCGAGCGCGACTACGGCGTCGGCATGTTCTTCTTTCCACAGGACAATCTGAAGCGCTCGCAGGCGAAGAAGATGTTTGAGATCATTGTGGAAAAAGAGGGCTTGGAGTTTCTGGGCTGGCGCGAAGTGCCGGTCTGCCCCGATACGCTGGGCCACAAGGCGCTGGCCAAAATGCCCGCGATCTGGCAGGGCTTTGTGCGGCGGCCGGTGGACGTGGAAAAAGGGCTGGCGTTTGATCGCAGGCTCTACGTCGCGCGCCGCGTGTTTGAGCAGTCCAGTTCGGACACCTACGTCGTCTCGCTCTCGAGCCGGACGATCGTCTACAAGGGCATGTTCCTCGTCGGCCAGCTGCGGCAGTTCTATCCGGACCTGCAGAGCGAGGACTGCGAGAGCGCCATCGCGCTCGTCCACTCGCGTTTTTCCACGAACACGAACCCCTCGTGGGAGCGCGCGCACCCGAACCGCCTGATCCTGCACAACGGCGAGATCAACACCATCCGCGGCAACATCGACCGGATGCTCGCGCGCGAGGAGACGATGTCCTCGCCGCTTCTGGAAAAGGACATGGACAAGGTGCTGCCGGTTGTAAACGTCTCCGGTTCCGATTCAGCCATGCTGGACAACACGCTGGAATTTCTCATGATGTCCGGCATGGAGCTGCCGCTGGCTGTGATGACCGCGATCCCCGAGCCGTGGCAGGGCGACCGCACCATGTCGCAGGCGCGGCGCGACCTGTACCAGTATTACGCCATTATGATGGAGCCGTGGGACGGCCCGGCGGCCATCCTCTTTTCCGACGGCGATCAGGTCGGCGCGACACTCGACCGCAACGGCCTGCGCCCCGCGCGCTACTACCTGACCGACGATGACCGCCTGATCCTCGCCTCCGAGGTCGGCGTGCTGGATATCCCGCCGGAGCATATTCTGGAAAAGTCCCGCTTGGAGCCGGGCAGGATGCTGCTCGTCGACACGGTCGCGGGGCGCGTGATCCCGGATGCGGAGCTGAAGGAGCGCTATGCGGCCCGCCAGCCCTATGGCGAATGGCTGGACGGCAATCTCATTCATCTGGCGGATCTGCCGATCCCGAATCATAAGGTGGAGACCGCCACGCCGGAGCAGCGCGTGCGTCTGCAAAAGGCGTTCGGCTACACGTGGGAGGACGTCAAGGATACGATTCTGCCCATGGCCCGCACCGGCGCCGAGCCGACCGCGGCAATGGGCACGGATGTGCCGCTGGCGGTACTGGACGACCGCGACCAGCCGCTCTTCAACTACTTTAAGCAGCTGTTTGCGCAGGTCACAAACCCGCCGATTGACGCACTGCGCGAGGCAGTTATCACCGACACGACGGTCTACATCGGCGACGACGGCAACCTTTTGGAGGAGAAGGCCTCCAACTGCCGCGTGCTGCAGGTGCACAACCCAATCCTGACCTCCACAGATCTCATGAAGATCCGACATATGAACCGCCCCGGCTTCCATGTTGAGACAGTGTCCATCCTCTACTATAAGAACACGGATCTGAAGCGGGCGCTCGACCGCCTCTTTGTTGCGGTCGACCGGGCGTGGCGCAGCGGCGCGAATATCATTATCCTCTCCGACCGCGGCGTCGATGAAAACCACGTCGCCATTCCGTCGCTTCTGGCTGTCTCCGCGATTGAGCAGTATCTGGTGCGCACGAAAAAGCGCACGGCGGTCTCCATCGTCCTCGAGTCGGCGGAGCCGCGCGATGTACACCACTTTGCAACGCTGCTCGGCTACGGCGCGCGCGCCATCAACCCCTATCTTGCGCAGGAGACCATCGGCCAGCTGATCGACGAGGGCCTGCTCGACAAGGACTACCACGCCGCCGTGGACGACTACAATTCCGCGATTCTGCACGGCATCGTGAAGATCGCCTCCAAGATGGGCATCTCGACCGTGCAGTCCTACCAGTCCGCGCAGATCTTCGAGGCGGTCGGCATCGCGAAGGATGTGATCGACGCCTACTTCACCAATACGGTCAGCCGCATCGGCGGCATTGGCCTGCGTGAGATTGGCGAGCTGGTTGACCGCAACCACTCCCGCGCCTTTGATCCGCTGGGGCTCGGCGGCGCGCCGACGCTCGACTCCATGGGCGAGCACAAGGCCCGTGCCGGCGCGGAGGATCATATGTACAACCCGCAAACCATTCATCTGCTCCAGCAGTCGACGCGCCGCGGCGACTACGGCCTGTTCAAGCAGTACACCGCGCTGGTCGACGACGAGACAAAGCCCCACACGCTGCGCGGCCTGCTTGAGATGCGGTTTGCCGAAACGCCTGTGCCGCTGGACGAGGTCGAGCCGGTGGAGACGATTGTAAAACGCTTCAAGACCGGCGCGATGAGCTACGGCTCGATTTCGCAGGAGGCGCACGAGTGCCTGGCCGAGGCCATGAACCGGCTGGGCGGCAAGTCCAACTCCGGCGAGGGCGGCGAGACGCCGGAACGCCTCGGCACCGCGCGCGGCTCGGCCATCAAGCAGGTGGCCTCCGGCCGCTTCGGCGTCACGAGCGAATACCTCGTCTCCGCCAAGGAAATTCAGATC
>CAZYZQ010000126.1:0-5133 GCA_964652075.1 uncultured Oscillospiraceae bacterium | reverse complement strand
TCCCCCTATAGAAGCAGTGTCTTATTTCACTGTCTCCTATAGGGGGAGCATATCACTCCATCGGGCTGCTTTTTGCGGTTTATTCGCCGTCGTCCCCGTCGCTGTCCTCGTCCGGCTCCGGCGGGACGTAGGTGGGATCGTAGTCGACAATGACGCCGGCGTCTACAAGCGCCTGCACATCGGAAATCGGATTGCCGAACGCGTCGACCCGCACCAGATTATAGCACGGCAGCAGGCAGAGAATATCGGAGACTTCGTTGTACTCAATGTTGACGTTATTGAGCGTCTCCATCCCCGCCAGCCCGCTGATGTCCGTAATCGCGTTGTAGGACGCGGAGAAGTTGTGCAGCCGGTAGTCGTCCGGCAGTTCCGGCACGCTCGTGATCTGGTTGTGGTCGAGCGTCACCGACTCCAGCCGCGCCAGATCCGTGAGCACGGAGCAGTCTGTAATTGCATTGTCGTGCAGTTCCAATGTTCGCAGCAGCGTGCAGGCGGAGAGAGGAGAGAGATCGACAATGCGGTTGTCTGAGGCAAACAGCTCCTCCAGCGCAGGCATCCAGCGCAGCGGGGACAGATCAGAGACGGCGCAGCCGGTGATGTTCAGCGTCCAGAGATAGGGGAAGCCCGTCAGCGCGTCGAGCGTTATGATCGGATTCTGGCTGAGATTCAGGCTCTCCAGCAGCTCCAGTGATTGCAGCGCGCCAAGATCGGAGATATCGTTCGCCGCAGCAGAGATCTGGATCAGATTGGTCATGCCGGACAGCGCCGAAAGATCGGAGATGCTGTTGTTGGACAGGTCGATCACCTCGAGCCCTGTCAGGGAGGAGAGCACGGAGATGTTGGACAGGAAGCAGCCGTCAAGATACAGCTCCCGCAGCATCGGAAGGGATGCAATGCAGGTCAGATCGGCCGAGGAAAGGCCGCAGCCGGACAGATCGAGCCGTTCCAGCGCGGTCAAATCCACCAGAAACGCCCCGTCGAATGTGGGGAAGTCATGGATCGTCAGCGACTGGAGCCCTGTGAACAGGGAAAGATCCTGTAGGGAAGCGGTTTCCGCCGGAACAGTCAGCTCTGTGATTGTCCACAGGTCTGCGTTGTAAAGCGGGTCGGCGGGCGCTTTGCCGAGCTGCTCGCGGACCAGCGAATCAATGGTTGGGTCGTAGAGCGTCACGAGCGAAACAATGTTGCCGATGGAGTAGCCGGAAACAGCCAGCGGGCTGACAAGGCCGTCCGCAGAGACAACAACAGCGCGGGCCGTCGTTTCCCCCTCCGGCAGGTCAAGCGGCGTCTCATAGGCGTCCGTGCGGGAAGAGGGGTAGCCGGTGAGACTGAGATAGGCGTCGCCGCCGTCATATTCCAGCGAGACGGACATATAATCATGATAGGAGCCACTTTCCGGCGAGATGACGGGCGCCGCGGGCCGCCGGGCATCCAGCGCCGCGCGGACGGATTCGTTGGAAATCCGGTCGAGCATCTCCTGTGCGTCGAGCAGCTTGTCCTGCGCAACGTAGGTCGCGGAAAGGGCGACGTAAAGCTCGGTACGGTCTGGCGTTGCGGCGATTGCACGCACCAGCGTGTACTCCGCTTTTGTGTAGTTCCCGGACTCCGCATAGGCTTGTGAAAGGGAGATAATCGCCTCGGCGTTGTCTCCGTCCAGCGCCTGCGCCCAGTCCGACAGGCGGGACGCGGTGGTATAAGCGCCGCGGCGCGCCGCCCGTTCCGCGCGGGCAGAGAGGAAGGACGCGGTCAGGTCGGCGCGATAGGACAGGAAAAACCATCCGGCCCCAACCAGCAGAGCAAGAACAAGAAGAATGGGAAGAAAGATCTGAAAGAATTTTTTCATGGCAAACTCCAACATAACGGATTCTAGTCGCATTATAAAACGAAAAAATGGGCATGTCAAGTGACCGGGTTCCGGTTGCGGAAAAAGAGGAAATCCGCCGCGGCACCGGCGTGCTGCGGCGGAAAAAAACGAACCATTACCGTTCTGCCATAGAGAGATAGGGACGCTGCGGGAAGATCGCCTTGTAGGCCGGACGGATAATCCGCCCGCCAGTCAGGATCTCTTCAATGCGGTGTGCGCACCAGCCGGAGATACGGGCCATGGCAAAAAGGGCGGTGTACAGATCCTCCGGAATGCCCAGCATCCGATAGACAAGCCCGGAATAGAGGTCGACGTTGGCGCACATGGCCTTGTGGTTGCCTGTGACCTGCGCGAACAGATCCGGCGTCAGGCGCTCGATTGCCTCCATCAGGTGCATTTCGTCGGCGTGGCCGGACTGAATTGCCAGCTCCTGCGCATAGTGCTTGAGAATTTTCACACGTGGGTCGGAGAGCGTGTAGACCGCGTGCCCGACGCCGTAGACCAGGCCGGAGTGGTCGCCCGCGTCGCGGCGCAGGATCCGGGTGAGATAGGCGGCGACCTCCTCGTCGTCGTACCAGTCGCTGACATTGGCGCTGATATCCTGAAACTGTGCCATCACCGCGCGGTTCGCGCCGCCGTGCTTTGGCCCCTTCAGAGAACCAATTGCGGCAGCGATGGCGGAGTAGGTGTCCGTTCCGGAGGAGGAGAGTACGCGGCAGGAGAAGGTCGAGTTGTTGCCGCCGCCGTGCTCGGCGTGGACGGCCATGCAGGTGTCGAGCACTCTGGCCTCGAGCGGCGTATAGTGGGTGTCGGGGCGGATCATCCGCAGAAAGTTCTCGGCAAGCGACAGCTCCGGCAGCGGACGGTGCAGATAGAGGCTGTCGTTGTCAAAGTAGTGCCGCTTGACGCAATAGGCGTGCGCGATGATGGTCGGGAACTGCGCGATCAGCTCAATGCTCTGGCGCATGATGTTTTCCGTGCGCAGGCTGTCAGGATCGGGATCGGAGGAGTAGAGGGAGAGCACAGAACGCGCGAGCTTGTTCATGACGTCGCGGCTCGGATGCTTGAGAATCATGTCCTCTGTAAAGTTTGCCGGAAGCGTCATGGACTCGCCGAGCACGGTGCGGAAGGTGGCGTATTCCTCTGCCGTCGGCAGTTCACCGAAGAGCAGCAGATAGGCAATCTCCTCGTAGCCGAACCGGTGATCCTCGGCAAAGCCGCGCACCAGATTTTCCAGATTGTAGCCACGATAGGTCAAAAGGCCCTCCATGGGGCATTTTTCATCGTCAATAATATGATAGCCTAAAACGCTGCCGACCTGCGTGTAGCCCGCAATGACGCCGGTGCCGTCTGCGTTGCGCAGGCCGCGTTTGACATTCGGGTTGACACGGGGATCTTTTCCAAGGGCGACGTGCGCCTCATAATCGGCGCACTGTTCCCGAATAAAATCAAGAGATGCAGATGAGTGCGGTGCATAATCTTGCATAAGAACAACCTCCCTGTTGCATAACGTGACGATAGCTTCTCTATCATAGCAGATTCAAAAAGAAAGGTCAAGATGAGATAATGGACAAAAATCAGAGGATAATCGGGAGATTTTCGTGAAGTTCTGTATGGGAGATACCACAGAATGAAAAATGCGAATTGAAACTTGCAAAAAAATAACTTGCAAAAGAGGAAACGTGACATGAAAAAACTGCTGCTTGGAAGCGCGGCGGCGGGCGCAATGCTGCTGCTGTGCGGCTGTCTGAACGGATTTGCGGCGGAGCAGGCGGTGCCGCAGGAAGCTGAGCCGCCCGCTGCCGGCGACATGGAAAAAGCGGAGGAGCAGGCGGTTCTCTGGACGCCGATCAATTCCACGGCCTCCTTTGATGCGCAGACGGCGGTGCTGGTGCAGGACGGGACACAGACCGCGCAGATGGCCCTGGGGGACTATCTGGAGGGTGTCGTCTGTGCGGAGATGCCGGCCCTGTTCGATGAGGAGGCGCTGAAGGCGCAGGCCGTCGTCGCGCGAACTTTTGCGCTGAAGCAGACCGGCAAGCATCCGGAGGGCGCAGTCTGTACCGATCCAGCATGCTGTCAGGCGTGGACGGACCCGGCGGTCGAGGCTGCCGCGTGGGGAACTGATGCGCAGGCCTATCTGGAAAAGGTACATACCGCCGTTTCCGAGACGGACGGGCTGGTGCTCTGCTATGACGGGGAGCTGATCGAAGCGACCTATTTTTCCTGTTCCGGCGGACGCACGGAGTGCGCGCAGGCCGTCTGGGGGATGGATGTGCCGTATTTGCAGAGTGTGGAAAGCCCGGGCGAGGAGAACGCGCCGCGCTACACGGGCCAGACTGTCGTATCCGAGCAGGCCTTCTGTGAGACGCTGCGGCGGGAGAACAATCTGGCGGATTTTTCAGGCGCCCCGGAGGAGTGGATCGGCGAGACAAGCTACACAGAGGGCGGCGGCGTGGATACCATCCTGCTTGGCGGCGTGCGCTTTTCCGGCACGCGCCTGCGCAGCCTGTTCGGGCTGAATTCCACAATGTTTACCGTAACCTGGTCGGACGGGCTTGTGACCTTCCAGACCTGCGGGTACGGGCACCGCGTGGGTATGAGCCAGTACGGCGCGCAGGCCATGGCGCAGGGAGGCAGCGGGTTTGCAGAGATCCTGTCACATTACTACCCGGGTACGACGCTCACACAGCAATAAAAATCAACCCGCCTGCATTTGCAGACGGGCTGAAAGCTTTTTTATTACAGCAGGTTAATCACAAAGGTCAGAACCATGAACACAGCCGCGACCCACTTGGTGGCCTTGGCGAGCTTGGCGTCAAAGGAGTGCGCCTTGTTCTTGGACATAAAGCTGTCGGCAACGCCGCCGATGGCGCCGGACAGGCCGGCACTCTTACCGGACTGGAACAGAACGACCACGATCAGAAACAGCGCGGTCAGAACCTGAATGATAGATGCAGCGATAACCATAATAATCCTCCTGCCCGCGTGTGCGGGAACCGTTCTTGCGGCGCACGGAAAGCCGAGATACAGCCCGGAAGGGCATCATTTTCCAATAGCAGATGAAATTATACCATGGTACAAACCGAAAAGCAAGCCTTATTTTTGCATTTTGCGATTATTTTTCGACCCAGTTGCCTGTGGCCATGCAGTTGAGATAGGCGTTGATAAAGCCGTCGAGGTCGCCGTCCATCACCGCGTTGATATTGTTGTTTTCAAAGCCCGTGCGGGTGTCCTTTGCAAGCGTATAGGGCATGAAGACATAGGAA
>CAZYZQ010000125.1:0-5340 GCA_964652075.1 uncultured Oscillospiraceae bacterium | reverse complement strand
GGGTGGGATTCGAACCCACGTGCCCTTGCGGACAACTTGATTTCGAGTCAAGCTCGTTACGACCACTTCGATACCTGTCCAAGGCGATTGGAATTGCGCAGGAACTATTATGCCACACTTTTGCACGTTTTGCAAGTGTTTTTTCGCGGGGTGCGGAAATGTTCTAGAGCAGGCGGTACCAGCGCGGGGTGCGGGAGCACTCGCGAAAGCCCAGCTTTTCATACAGGCGCAGTGCGGCGGCGTTGGTTGAAACGGTCTGCACGTGCAGCGTTGCCCCCTCGGTCTGCTGCAAAAGCGCCAGCGCCAGCGGCGTGCCGAGGCCGCGGTGGCCCGGCAGGACGGCCACGGTGTGAAGTGTGTCGCCCCGCACCTCGCCGATCCCGGCGAGCGCGCCGTTCTGGTAGGCGAGGAAGCCCCGGCCGTTTGCGAGGATGCGCGCAATGTCGCGCTTTGTGTAGGTCACGGCGCCATCCAGCCCGTGAAAACAGGTGTTGTAGGCGCGCAGAAAGTCCGGCGCGTTCTGCGCGCTGAGCGGCGTGAGCGCGACCGGAAATTCTGGCTCCGGCAGCGCTGCGCGCGCCGCTGTGAGCTGGATCACATCGAACGCATGGGGGTGGGGCAGTTCCTGTCCGCCCGCCGCGCCGAAGACGGTCATGGCGCCCGCATCGCGGCAGAAGGCCGCCGCGTCGGAAAGCAGCTGTGGGAGCGTCTCGGGCGTGTAGCGCCACGCCATCACATAGGCCACGCCCTGCGGCTCAATCTCCGAGAGCACCAAAGACGCCGCGCCGCCCGCCGCGGTAAAGGCGGGAATATCCAACATCAGTCTCACCTCGTCTTCATGATACCACGTTGCGCTACGCAAAGCAAGGCGGAAAGCACGCCGGAAAATTGACAAGCGCGCGGGGCGGCCTTATAATGGAGGGCGACAGGGAGGGAAAGCATATGCCAAATGTCTGCCTGCGGCGCGGCGAGGAGCGCGATGTCCTCGCGGGCGCGCTGCGCGTCTATGACAACGAGATCGACTGGTACGACGACACCTGCGAGGACGGCGGAGTCGTGGACGTGCTGGACAGCCGCCAGCAGTTTCTCGCGCGGGGGTATTTCAACAGCCGCTCGAAAATCGTTGTCCGCATACTCACACGCGACCAGAGTGAGCCGATTGACGCGGCCTTTTTCCACCGCAGATTGGAGCAGGCGTGGGCGCGGCGGCGCGCGCTGGGCTTCGAGAACGCCTGCCGCGTTGTCTTCGGGGAGTCGGACGGGCTGCCGGGCCTGACCGTGGATAAGTACGGCGACTACCTGAGCCTTCAGATCGCGGCGCTGGGGCTCGAGCGCTGGAAGGGCAAGCTTGTGGACGCACTGGTCGGGATTTTTCACCCGGCCGGGATCTACGAGCGTGACGATCTGCCGGTGCGCGAGAAGGAGGGCCTGCCGCAGTGCACGGGCGTGCTCTACGGCGAGGTGCCCGACCGCGTTGAAATCCGCGAACACGATGCAAAGATGCTCGTCTCGATTCCGGACGGGCAGAAGACCGGGCATTTTCTCGACCAGCAGGAAAACCGCGGCCGCATCCGGCCCTACTGCGCCGGGCGGACGGTGCTTGACCTGTGCTGCTGCACGGGCGGCTTCTCCATCCACGCGGCGCTCTACGGCGCGCAGGCCGTCGAGGCGTGCGACGTCTCCGAGCCAGCGCTCACACAGGTACGCGAGAACGCGGCGCGAAACGGCGTCGCGGACAAAATCACCACCACCTGCGCGAACGTCTTCGATCTTGCGCGCCGGTACGTCGCGGAGGGGCGGCAGTACGGGCTTGTGATTCTCGACCCGCCCGCCTTTGCCAAGAGCCGCAAGGCGCTCGACGGCGCGTACCGGGGCTATAAAGAGCTGAATTTGCAGTGCATGAAGCTTGTCGCGCCGGGCGGGTATCTCGTCACGTGCTCGTGCAGCCAGTTTATGACGCCGGAGAAATTCTACGCCATGCTGCGCGAGGCCGCCGCGGACAGCGGCCGCCATGTGACGCTGCTCGAATCGCTCCTCCAGAGCCGCGACCATCCCGCCTCGCTCACCGCAGAGCAGGCGCTCTATCTCAAGGGGTATATTTTGCAGGTGCAGTGACACGATCCAAAAGAGAACCATCTGAAAAAGACAGAAGAGAGACTTTTGCCGCCCGGCAAAAGCCTCTCTTTTTTTCATGTCTTGTTGAAAGCTCAGTCGCTCAGGTACCGTTTCAGGACGCGGGCGACGTCCTTGATGTCGATGGGCTTTGCCACATGGGCGTTCATGCCGTGCTCCAGACATCGCTGGATGTCCTCGGAGTAGGCGTCCGCCGTCATGGCGATGATGGGCAGGCCGCTGTCGGGGCGATCCAGCGCGCGGATGGCGCCGGTGGCCTCGTAGCCGTTCATCACGGGCATCCGGATGTCCATCAGGATGGCGTCGTAGTAGCCCGGCTCGGACTTTTGGAACATATCCACGCAGAGCTGGCCGTTCTCGGCCCACTCCAGCTCCAGCCCCATCTCCTGAAGCAGCTCGTTGGCGATTTCCCAGTTCAGCTCGTTGTCCTCCGCGACGAGAAGGCGCTTGCCGGTCAGCTTCTCCGGCTCCGGCTCCTCGTTTGCGTGCACGTGCGGGAACTCCTCCTCGTCCACATAGGGCCGCAGGCCGTAGTACAGCGTGGAGCGGAACAGGGGCTTCATCAGGAAGCCGCTGATGCCCGCCGCGCGGGCCTCCTCCTCGATCTCGGTCCAGTCGTAGGCCGAGATCAGCAGGATCGGCACATCGTCGCCCAGCTGCCTGCGCAGCTCGCGGGCCGTCTGGATGCCGTCCATGTCGGGCAGCTTCCAGTCGAGCAGGATGACGTGGTAGTCCGAGTGGTTCCGGTGGTGCTGCGTGACGACCTTCACGGCACTCTCGCCGTCCAGCACCCAGTCGGCACGGATGCCGATGGAGCGCAGGGAGTCCACCGTGCTCTCGCACAGCTGCCGGTCGTCGTCCACCACCAGCATGTTCCAGTCGGGCAGAACCATATCCTCGATCTGCTCCTCCGCGCGCTCGAAGTCGAGCGCGACCCGGAACTCGGTGCCGACGCCCTGCTGGCTCTCCACGGTGATTTCGCCGTCCATGGCGTCGACGATGTACTTGGTGATGGCCATGCCAAGGCCGGTGCCCTCGATCCGGTGGACGCGCTTGTTGTCCTCCCGGGTGAAGGACTCGAAGATGTGCTGGCGGAACTCCTCGGACATGCCGATGCCGGTGTCCTTCACATGGATGCAGATGCGGACGTACCCCTCGCCCTTCGGGGACTTCTTCTCATGCAGCGTCAGGTCGATCGAGCCGTGCTCCGGCGTGAACTTGATCGCGTTGGAGAGCAGGTTCAGCATGATCTGGTTTAGCCGCACGCTGTCGCAGTGCACGTTTTCAGATGTGATATCGTAGATGGAGATGTTGAATTTCTGCTGCTTGGCCTTCACCTGCGGCTGGACGATGCTGACGATGCTGTCCATCAGCTCCCGCAGGGAGACAAGCTCCACGTTCAGCGTCATCTTGCCGCTCTCGATCTTGGACATGTCCAGCACGTCGTTGATGAGGCCCAGCAGATGCTTGCTGGAGAGCGTGATCTTTTTCAGGCAGTTCTGCACCTGCTGCGGATCGTCGATATGGGTCGTGGCGATGGCCGTCATGCCGACGATGGCGTTCATCGGCGTTCGGATGTCATGGCTCATGTTGGAGAGGAACTCGCTCTTGGAGCGGCTGGCCTCCTCTGCGGCCAGCTGCGCGTTCTCCGCGGCCTGCCGGGCCTCCTCCAG
The DNA here is from genome assembly GCA_964652075.1 of uncultured Oscillospiraceae bacterium. Lineage (GTDB taxonomy): Bacteria > Bacillota > Clostridia > Oscillospirales > Oscillospiraceae > CAZYZQ01. The sequence continues at coordinate 1,534 of CAZYZQ010000125.1, read as the reverse complement.
CTCCTTCATCTGCGTGCGGTTCATGCTGAAGTAGCGCTGGAACACCGCCAGAAGCGCCAGCAGGATCACAAGGCACCCGGCGAGCGCCGCGTAGAGCGAGCGGGCGCCCAGCGCCTCCACCGACTGGTTAAGCGCGCCGTAGGGCATAAAGGTCACGAGATACCAGACGGAGTTCGGCAGGGCCGAGCAATACATATGGCGGCGGTCGCCGTTGATCAGCGCGATGGAGGCGTAGTCCTCCCCGGCCTCCATGGCCGCCTGAATCTCCGCGATATAGTCCTCCGGCCCCTTGCCGTCCAGCTCGCCGTAGATGGCCCGGACGCGCTCAAAGTAGTTGTCCCGGAACGCGTCGAAGGAGCGGATCACAAAGCTGCCGTCCTTGCGGATCACAAAGGAGTAGAGCAGGGAATCCTCGTCGTCCAGCGCCAGCGTCTCCGAGATGTACGCGACGGGCAGCTCGCCCACCAGACCGATGCAGTCCTCCAGTCCGGGGACGTTGATCGCAACGGGGGCGCAGGCCAGAATCACCTGCTTGCCCGCTTCGTTGTGGCCGATGGCGACGCGGCTTGTGTCGCTTTCCATCGTCGACTGAATGTCCTCCGGGTTGGAGGGCGTCACCTGCCCGCCATAGACCATCTCCAGACTCCCGTCGGCGTGGTAGTACGCCAGAGAGTCAAAGTTGCGCGCCTCGCCGTTCAGCTCCAGCCAGCCGCCGAGCTCCTCTTTTCCGCCGAGATAGGAGGGCGGGATCGTCTCGGCCAGCGTCTCCATCTGGGTCAGACGGTGATCGGTCATCGTCTCAAAGTGCTTGGAGATCCGGTCGTTCATGCTGGACATATAGATATTGCCGAGATCTGTGACGGCATTGTTGCTCTGCCGGCTCAAAAATACGGCCAGCAGCGTGAACACGCCGATGCACAGCAGGCTGATCGGGATCAGGCTGCCCGCCAGAAAGTGGTTGATCTTGTTTTTCATGGCTGGCCGCCGCCTCCTTCCCGGAAGGCCCGGATCGCTGCGGTCACGGCGAGGTGATCCGCCTTGACCTGTTCAATCAACGTGTCCGCCTCCGGCGTCCAGCCGTGGCGCAGCACCTCGCACAGCGCGCTGGAGGAGGTTTGAAGCCGGGTGAAGCTCAGATTCAGGCACATACCCTTGATAGTGTGGGCGGCCCGAAAGGCCTCCTCATAGTTTTTCTCCGCCATGGAGGTGCAGAGCAGGTCATAGCTGGGGTCGTCCAGATATTTCAGGACATATTTCTGCACCAGCCGCTCGCTGTGCAGCCGTGCGGTGACGTCCGCATAATCGCCGCCGAGCGCGGCGTAGCATTCTTACAGGGTCATTCGCTGGTTTCTCCTTTCGCATACCGTTCAATGGGGGATATTGTAGACAGCGTCCCTCGCATGGAATCGTCATAGAAGCGGTACTGGCTGCGCCCGGACTGCTTGACAGAATAGAGCGCCAGATCCGCCGCGTGGAACAGCGTTTCATAGTCGTTGCCGATCAGGTTCGAGCGGGCGACGCCGACGCTGAGCAG
>CAZYZQ010000124.1:0-5354 GCA_964652075.1 uncultured Oscillospiraceae bacterium | reverse complement strand
CTGGCCGGGAAAATTTTATATCTTTTCACTGTCCTCTTGACGGGTAGCGGTTCACACATCAGGGCTGCGTCTTTCGTTCAGAGGGAGAAGTCCTTCTGATCATATTTCGAGAAATCCGCCGGCATTTGCTTTGGCGGGACACGCTTGAGCGGATCATAGACGAAGTGCCGGCAGGCGTGCTCAGATGGGACAATTCCGCACCGGCGGCAGATCATATGCGCCGCGTCCACCTCTCCGGCCAGCGCGCAGTAGGCGCAGTGCTTTTCTATATTTTTGCGAAATAACATAGAATCCGCCCCTTTCTACGTCATTATAACAGATTCCGGCGGCGATGTCCAGATGTCCCCAGCATCATACAGACGGAGATCAGGCAGACAATTCCCCAGACGACCGCCGCGCAGAGGGTTGCCGAGCGCAGGGCTGTGGAGAAGTCCAGATTGGCAAACGTCGAGACCTGCCGGATATAGAACGCCGTGACGTGCTGCGGGAACAGGCGCAGCGCGCCCCATGTCAGCGCGGCAGCCAAGAGGCCGTGCAGAAGCTTTCCAAACAAGTACACCCGCGCGGAGAGCCCCGCATCGCCCAGAAACGACAGGGTTTGGCAGTGGACGCACAGCCCGGCCCACCCGAGTATAAATGCGGCCATACAGAGCTGTGAGGCCATGCTGCCCGCCGCAGATTGCAGGCTCCAGACACCGGAGGTCATCTCGATAGCGCCGAGCAGGAGGCTCTTTGCCAGGCCGTCCGACATGCCGAAGGGCTGCAAAATCCTCGCAACCGCCGCAATCAGCCGCCCCATCAGGCCGCTGCAAAATAAAATCCGGATAACGACTGTAAAGAATATGACAAATCCGCAGATCGACAGTGTGGAACGCACGGCGTCCGTCACAGATTTTGTAAAGGCTGCGGAAAAACGGACTGTTTCTACGCGTGAGAGCATTCTGCCGGTCACACGCTGCTTCGGCCTGCGCCCGCGCAGCAGGACCCCGACCAGCAGCGATGCGAGAATATGGCTGCAAAACAAAAACGCGCCGATTGCGCCGCTCTGGAACACACCCGCGCCGACCACGCCAAAGAGAAACGCCGGGCCGCAGTTGTTGCAGAAGGCAAGCAGATGTTCCGCTTCGTCCTTCTGTATATGGCCGCTTTCGTAGAGGGCAATGGCGGTTTTCGCGCCGACTGGATAACCGCCAATCATGCCGAGCGCCAGCGCTGCCGCACAGGCGCCGCGCAGACGAAACAGCGGCTGCATCAGCGGCTCCAGCAGGCGCCCGAGGTATCGGATCAGCCCCAGCTCGACGCAGAGCGACGAGAGCACGAAAAAGGGCAAAAGTGACGGTACAATCGCATTTGCGCAGATTGAAAGCCCCTTCTTCGCCGCTTCGATCGCTTCTGTTGGAAACGCCAGCAGGCTTCCGGCCGCGAGCGCCAGCATACACGCAAACAGGAAATCGCGCACCCACCGGTGCCGCAGCAGTCTTGCCATGTCTCTCACCTCAGGAAAACCATATGCGCCCGGTTCAAAAAATTGCCAGTCCATCATATACTGCCCCGAAGAAAAGGAGCGTGGATGCAATGGCCAAACGGGAGGACACATTACGAAAACGGGTCGCAGATTCGCTGGATCTGCCGGCCAGCGCCGTGGCCGGGACCCCGCGGTTGGAGATTATCGGTTTTTCGGAGCTGACGCTGGAGCCATATGGCGGCATTGTCCAGTTTACTGACACAGAGATCACGCTCAAGGTCGCCTACGGGACTGTGACCATACAGGGCAAGTCGCTGACCATCCGTCGGATGAATCAGGAACGCATCACCGTGGGTGGGCAGCTCCAAACTGTTTCCATGGAGGGCTCCGGATGCAGCGTCTGACCTTTTATCTGCGCGGCGTGCTGCGCATCCGCGCAAAAGGGGCGTCACCGGAGCAGCTGCCAAACCGGCTTGCCCGCGCGCGTATCGCGTTCTGGGATTTGCGGCGGGTGGACGATCTGACCATGGAGCTCTCCGTCTTCCGGACGGACCTGTTCCGGCTGCGGCAAATTGCCAAAAAGGCCATGTGTTCCGTCGAGGTCTTGCAAAAAAGTGGGTTTTCCGCCGCGTTCGGCGGGCTGCGCCGCCGCCCCGTGCTGCTTCTGGGGCTGCTTTGCAGCATTGCGCTGGTCATGCTGCTGCAGCACTTTATCTGGTACTATGACATCTCCGGCAACACGCAGGTCTCCGACTTGCAGATCCTTGCGGCGCTGGAAGCGTCGGGCGCGGGCGTCGGAACGTGGGATTTTTCACTTGACGCGCAGGTTGTGGAAAACCATGTGCTCGCACTCCTGCCGGAGCTACAGCAGATTACGGTCAACCTATATGGCGGCTGCGCGGAGGTGCTGGTGCGCGAACGCGACCCAAAGCCGGAGCTTGCCGAGCGGCGGACGCCGTGTAACCTGGTCGCCTCCCGCAGCGGCCTGATCCTGGAGATGAATGTACTCTGCGGCGACGCAGTGGTAAAGCCCGGCGATGCGGTTTTGCAGGGCCAGCTCCTAGTCTCCGGCCTCGGGGATCGGACGCTCTGGGTACAGGAGATGCACGCAATGGGCGAGATTTACGCAAAGACATGGCAGAAAAAGGCCGCAATTATGCCGGATATGCAGCTGTGTAAGCAGTATACGGGAGAGGAGACGTGCCGCTATGCCTTAATCCTCGGGAAAAAAAGAATAAATTTGTCTCCGGGTAGTGGAATTTCAGGTGGCAACTGTGATAAAATGACTTTGATCAAACCGTTGCGGCTGCCGGGCGGCATTTTGCTGCCGGTTCGGCTTGAAAAAACCGTGCAGCGCAGCTACCGCATTCAGGAGGTAGCGTCCGCCGATCCGGCGCGCCTGTTGCAGCAGACGCTGATCCATGAGCTGGTGGAGCACGCTGTCGCGGCCGAGGTGCTGGAGACGGCGGGGGATACAGCACATGCAAACGGCCTGTGGATCTATCAGGCGGTTTTTACCTGCCGTGAGATGATCGCACGGGAATCTGAAATTTACAAAAGCGGAGAAGAGGAGTATGACAGAACGGACTATCAACGCGGAACGGGTGGAGCAGATCATTAGCGTGTTCGGCTCGTTCGATGAAAATATGAAGCGCGTCGAGAGCGCGTTCGGCGTCAGCGTTGTCAACCGCGGGACGGAGCTGAAGATCTGCGGCGACGAAGAGGCCGTTGACCGCGGCGGCCGCGCGGTGGAATCGCTGCTGTCGCTCGCGGCAAAGGGAGAGCAGATCGACGAGCAGAAGGTGCGCTATGTGATTTCGCTTGTCGAAACGGGGAACGAGCAGCAGGTTGCACAGATGGCGAAGGATGTTGTCTGTGTCACGGCCTCCGGAAAACCCGTGAAGGCAAAGACCTTGGGCCAGCAGAAATATATCAAAGCGATTGCGAAAAACACAATCACGGTCGGCGTCGGTCCGGCCGGCACCGGCAAAACATATCTGGCCGTCGCCGCAGCTGTCACGGCGTTCCGTGCCAAGCAGGTCAACCGGATCATCCTGACGCGGCCCGCCGTGGAAGCGGGCGAGCGGCTGGGCTTCCTGCCGGGCGATTTGCAGAACAATGTCGACCCGTATCTGCGCCCCCTCTATGACGCGCTGTTCGAGATGCTCGGGCCGGAGACGTACGCAAAATATCTCGAGCGCGGTAATATTGAGGTGGCGCCGCTGGCCTACATGCGTGGCCGGACGCTGGACGACAGCTTTATCATTCTGGATGAGGCGCAGAACACGACGCGCGAGCAGATGAAAATGTTCCTGACGCGCCTTGGGTTTGGTTCCAAAATCGTGATTACGGGCGACATCACACAGATCGACCTGCCAGCCGACAAGACCAGCGGCCTGAAGGACGCCATCCGGATTCTGGACGGCATTGAGGACGTCGCAGTGCAGCGCCTGACAGCGGCGGATGTCGTGCGGCACGCGTTGGTGCAGCGGATTATCGCGGCCTATGAAAACTTTGAGAAAAAACCGGCGCCCGCAGGAAAGCGGCCGGTGGGGAGGAACGTGAAATGACCGGGCATAAAATTACGATCCGATTCGCGCAGAAGCAGCGCGGCCGCGCGCTATTAAAGCTGCACTTGAAAACGTGCATCTCGGCGGCGCTGGAGGCAGAGGGCGTCCATGTCCCCTGTGAAATCAATGTGCTGGTTACGGATGACGCCGGCATTCAGGCGATCAACCGCGCCATGCGCAAGCTGGACAGGCCGACGGACGTTCTGAGCTTCCCCATGTTCCAGCTCGAGCCGGGTAAATTCCCGGAGGATGTCTCGTCGCTGGTTGACCCCGAAACGGGCCTGCTGCCTTTGGGGGATATGGTGATCTCCGCCGAACGGGCGGCGTCGCAGGCCGACGAATTCGGCCACAGCTTCAAACGTGAGACAGGTTATCTGGCCATTCATTCGATCCTGCACCTTCTGGGCTATGACCATCTGGATGAAGGCCCGATGAAACGGCAGATGCGCGCGCGCGAGGAGGCCATCCTCGCTGAAATTGAGCTGCCGAGAAAGTAGAGGGAAGCGCTATGATCACAAAATCCGGAATGATTACCATCGTCGGACGCCCAAATGTGGGTAAATCGACGCTGACAAACGCCATTGTGGGCGAAAAAATCGCCATTGTCTCGAATAAGCCGCAGACCACGCGCAACCGTATCTGCGGGATCGTGAACAGGGGAGATACCCAGCTTGTTTTTATCGACACGCCGGGCTTTCACCGGCCGCGCACGAAGCTGGGAAGCTACATGGTCGACGTGGTGCAGGAATCCGTCGTCGATGTCGACGCCATTTTGCTGCTTGTGGAGCCAATCGCATCGGTCGGCGTGCAGGAGCAGGAGTTAATCCGCCAGATCAAGGCCGCAAACGCGCCCGCGATTCTGGTCATCAACAAGATTGACACGCTGGAAGAAAAGGAAGCGCTGCTCGGCGTCATCGCAGCCTACACCGCGCAGCACGACTTTGCCGCCGTGGTCCCAATCTCCGCGAAGGAGAAGGACGGCGTGGAGGAGCTTTTGCAGGAAGCGGAGAAATTCGCCGTCCCAGGCCCGCAGCTGTTCCCGGACGGCGAGACAACCGATCAGCCGGAGCGGCAGGTCATGGCGGAAATTCTGCGCGAAAAGCTTTTGTGGTGCCTCGACAAGGAGGTGCCGCACGGTACGGCGGTGGAGATCACAAAATTCTCCGAGCGCGACAACGGGATTATTGATATCGATGCGACAATCTACTGCGAAAAGGCCAGCCACAAGGGCATCATCATCGGCAAGCAGGGCGCGATGCTCAAGAAAATCAGCACAATGGCGCGCGCCGACTGCGAGCGCTTTATGGGTACGCGCGTCT
>CAZYZQ010000123.1:0-5688 GCA_964652075.1 uncultured Oscillospiraceae bacterium | reverse complement strand
GCGGCGCGCTACGCCGAGGAGTTCGCCGGCAAGCAGGCGGCGCTGGAGGCCGCGCGCGCGGATACAGAGCTGGAACTGATCCTCGTCGGCAACGGCGAGGCGCTCCTGCGTGCATTGCAGGACGCGCAGGAACAGACGTTGCCGGACCGTGTGACAATCGCGGATGCGCCGGGCGTCGTCCCCATGGACGCCGACCCAATGCGTGTGATTCACACCCATGCCGACTCGTCCATGATTGTCGGCCTGCGGATGCTGGCGGAGGGGCGCGGCGACGCGCTTGTGTCGGCCGGCAACACGGGCGCGCTGATCACGGCGGCGACCCTGCTTGTCAAACGAATTCCGGGCGTGCGGCGCGCGGCGCTCGGCCCGGCAGTACCGACTGCCACAGGCTGCGCAATTATTCTGGACGCGGGTGCAAACGCGGAGTGTACGCCGGAATTTCTGGAACAGTTTGCCCACATGGGGCAGTTTTGCAGCGCGCGGATTTACGGTGTGCAGCAGCCGCGTGTCGGGCTCCTGAACATCGGCGCGGAGGCGGGGAAGGGTACGCCGCTGCAAAAAGAAGCGTATGCGCGCCTTCTGGCCGCCGGAGAAGCGGGGAAGCTGCATTTTATCGGCAACGTGGAGGCAAGGGATGTTCCCGCAGGCGTGTGCGATGTGGTTGTCTGCGACGGATTTTCCGGCAACGTGCTGCTGAAATCCATTGAGGGCACGGCCCTGATGATGAACGGTGAGTTTAAGAAACTGTTCTACCGGAACACCGGTTCAAAATTTGCGGCGCTTCTGCTGCGCGGCGGGCTACGAGACCTGAAACAGCGGATGGACTACCGCGAGTACGGCGGTTCCATGCTGCTGGGCATCCGCCGGCCCGTCATCAAGGCGCATGGCTCGTCTGATGCGGTTGCGTTCCGCAACGCGATCCGGCAGGCGGTCACCGCTGTGCAAAGCGGCATAATTGACGACATTGCGCGCAGCGTGAAAGAGGAATAGAGGGGATTTGGATGCAGGAAGAATTGGAACAGGCGCTTGGCTACACCTTTCGCGATAAGACGCTTTTAAAAACGGCGCTGACACACAGCTCCTATGCGAACGAACGCCATCTGCCGGTCTGCAACGAGCGGCTTGAGTTTCTGGGCGACGCAATTCTGGGCTTTGTCTCGGCGGAGCACATTTTTCGCACGCTTGCCGACCGTCCGGAGGGGCACCTGACGCGCCTGCGCGCGGATCTCGTGTGTGAAAAGCATCTGGCGCAGGTCGCAGAGCGGCTGCATCTGGGCAGCCACCTGCTGCTCGGCCACGGCGAGGAGCGCAGCGGGGGCAGAACGCGCGCCAGCGTCACCTCTGACGCGATGGAAGCCGTTTTGGCTGCCGTCTATCTTGACGGCGGCCTGCAGGCCGTTACCGAGATGATCCACAGGCTGATCCTGTCCGATATGACGCAATATGACTCCCGCGAGAAGGACTATAAGACGCACTTGCAGGAACTCACGCAGGAGCAGTGCGGCAAGATCCCATCCTATCGGCTGGTGGAGTCTTCCGGCCCGGATCACGACAAGCGCTTTCTGGTGGAAGCAAGCCTGAACGGCGAGGTGATCGGCAGCGGCATCGGCCGCAGCAAAAAGCAGGCCGAGCAGGCCGCCGCGAAGCAGGCGCTGGAGGGCCGTTTTTCGCAATTTGCATAAAAGACACGGCGATGCGCCCATGCTGCATCGCCGTTTTCCTGTTTTTTGTACTTGAAGCTTGAAATTCAGCTGCAAGGTTGGTAAAATAAACTGATATATTCTTTCAAGTGAGGAAGATCGCCTGTGTACTTAAAATCACTGGAGATCCAGGGATTCAAATCATTCCCGGACAAGACCGTCCTGCAATTTGGCCGGGAGATCACCGCCATTGTCGGCCCGAACGGAAGCGGAAAATCGAATATTTCCGACGCCATTCTCTGGGTAATGGGCGAACAGAGCAGCAAGGCGCTGCGCGGCGCCAAGATGGAGGATGTTATCTTCGGCGGCACGCAGAAGCGGCGCGAACAGGGGTTTGCGGAGGTTTCGCTCCTGCTGGACAATGAAGATCATGCGCTGCGCTACGATGCGCCGGAGGTCATGGTCACCCGCCGGTATTACCGCTCCGGAGAGAGCGAATACTATATCAATAAGAAAAGCGCGCGCCTGCGCGATATCAACGAGCTGTTTATGGACACCGGTCTGGGCCGGGAGGGCTATTCCAATATCGGACAGGGCAGAATTGATGAAATTCTGGCGCTCAAGAGCACCGACCGGCGCGAAATCTTTGAAGAAGCAGCCGGTATCTCCAAATATCGCCACCGCAAAGAGGAGACGGAGCGCCGCCTTGCCGCCACAGAGGACAACCTGATGCGTATCGGTGACAAGATCGCCGAGCTGGAGCTGCAGGTGGAGCCGCTACGTGTACAGGCGGAAAAGGCGAAGAAGTTCCTGCTTTTGCGCGATGAGCTGCGCGGGCTGGAGATCGCCGTCTGGCTGGATAAGCTCGACCAGCTCTCCGAGGCGGCAAAGAAGGCAGAGCACGACTTCCAGTCCGCGTCGCAGGTTCTGGCGCAGTCCCATGCGGATCTGGACAGCCTTTACGCGCTCGCGGAGCGCCTCGCGGCGGAGATCCGCACCCGCGATCAGGATACGGAGTCGCGGCGCGAAGCAATTACGGCGCTGGAGCAGCAGCAGGCGGCATGTAAAAGCGACTGCGCGGTGCTGCAATCAGAGATGGCGCACAACGCGCAGAATGTGACGCGCATCCGGCAGGAGCTGGAGGCGGAGTCCACGCGCACAAGCAGCCTTCAGACGCAGATTGAGGAAAAGGCGGCACGCCGCGCGGAGCTGGAGGAGCGGCTGATTGCAAAGCATGCCAGCCTGACGGATGCCGAGCGGCAGGCGGACGCGCTGGCGCAGCAGGTACAGGCGCTTGCCCAGCAGCTGCAAACGGCGCAGGGCCGTCTGGAGGCTTTGCAGGAGCTGACGACACAGTACGGGCTGGAAAAGACCAGCCTGGCCGCCGCTGCGGAGGAGCTTGCCGGACGGCAGGCAAGCTTGAGAAGCCAGCGCGTGGAACTAAAAGCGCGGCACGCGGATGCAAGCGCCAAGCTGGCCGAACAGGAGCAGAAAAGAAAAGCCGCGCAGGAGGCTGTGACCGCTACGAAAAATGCGCTGGCGGGGCACTCGCTCCGCGCCGGCGCGCGGCGCGACCAGACGGAAAAAATGCAGCAGGCGGTGCAGCAGTTACAGGTTGAGCAGCAGACCACCGCATCAAAGCTCAAAATGCTGCGCGAAATGGAGCGCGATTTTGAGGGCTATTCCCGCGCGGTGCGCGTTGTCATGCAGGAGGCCCAGCGCGGCGGGCTGCGCAATATTCACGGCCCGGTGTCGCAGCTGATCCGGGCGGACGACGCCTATACCATCGCAGTGGAAACGGCGCTGAGCAGCGCCATGCAGCACATCGTTGTCTCGACAGAGGAAGACGGCAAGGCGGCCATCAACCTGCTGCGCCGCCGCGACGCGGGCCGGTCGACCTTCCTGCCGCTTTCTGCAATCCGCGGACGCCTGTTGCAGGAAACGGGGCTTGCGCAGATGCGCGGCTTTGTGGGTATCGCCTCCGACCTTGTGCGCTATCAGCCGCAGTACCGGGAGATCATTGTGAATCTTTTGGGACGGACGGTCATCGCGGAGAATCTGGATCTGGCAATCCCGATTGCGCGCGCCTATCACAACCGGTTCCGGATTGTGACGCTGGACGGCCAGGTGGTCAACGCGGGCGGCTCGCTGACGGGCGGTTCCGTGATGCGGAGCGCCGGCGTCCTCTCCCGCGCCAATGAGATCACGCGTCTGGAGGAGCAGCAGGCAAAACGGGAACAGACGCTGCGCGACCGGTCGGCGGCGCTGGCTGAGGCCAAGCGGCAGCTTGCTGAGAGCGAGTATGCGATGGAGTCGGCAAGCGGCACGCTGCGCGAGGCGGAGGACGACGCGCTGCGGCTGGAGGGCGAGTGCAAGCAGTGCGGCCTTTTGGCCGATGCGGCGTCTCTGGCGCTGCATGAATGCGAGCAGGAGCTTGAAACCATTACCATGCGCCTGCAGGAGGGCGAGAGCAAGCAGGGGGCGCTCTCCGATCAGGAGAAATCCAGCGCCGACGCGCTGCAGGCGCTGCGTACGGAGCTGACCACGGCACAGCAGCAGCATGCGGACGCATCGGCGGCGCTGGAGCAGCGGCGTGAGACCGTCTACGGCCTGCAGGCCGAAATCGCCGCGCTTGAGACGGAGAAAACCGGCCTTGCCGGGAGCATCCGGGATCTGATGGATCTGGCTTCCGAATTGCAGGGAAGCCGGGCTGAAAAAGAGGCGCTAGCCAATCGGTATCTGACGGAAAACGATGAGTTGCAGGCCAAGATTTCCGCGCTGCAAACGCAGGCACAGCAGCTTCAGGAACAGACCGACACGGCGCGGCAGGCGTTGCAGGCGTCGCTCGCTGAGCGTAATACCGTTGAGCAGCAAAAGACAACGGCAGAGAAGGACTCGCAGACGAAAAGCCGCGAGATTCTGGAGCTTGAACGCGAGAGCGCGCGGCTGGAGCAGAAGAAGTCCATGGCCGAGCTGGAGGAGAAGCAGCTGCATGACAAGCTCTGGGAGAGCTATGAATTGACGTATTCCGCCGCGCAGGAGATCCGGCAGCCGGTGGAGAGCATCCCCGCCGCGACCCGGCGCATCGGCGAGCTCAAGCGGAGCATCTCCGCGCTTGGCGCGGTGAATGTCGGCGCGATCGAGGACTTCGCCCGGATCAACGAGCGCTATACCTATCTGACAGAACAGCGCGACGATGTGCTGACATCGCGCGAGGAGCTGACGCGGATCATAGAGGATATCACCGTGCAGATGACCGAGATCTTTGTGCGGGAGTTTGAGCGGATCAACCGCTTCTTTGGCGAAACCTTCCGCGAGATGTTCGGCGGCGGCAGCGGCGCATTGATTTTGGAGGACCCCCAGGCGCCGCTCGAGTGCGGCATTGAGATCCGTGTCCAGCCGCCCGGCAAGCAGGTGAAGACAATTACGCTGCTCTCCGGCGGTGAAAAGGCGTTTGTGGCCATCGCGCTGTACTTCTCCATCATGAAGGTACGGCCGACGCCGTTCTGTATGCTTGATGAGATCGACGCGGCGCTCGACGAACAGAACGTCAAACGCTTTGCCGGCTATATGCGCGGCCTGGGAGGCAAGACGCAGTTTATCGTCGTGACGCACCGGCGCGGCACGCAGGAGGAGGCGGACACGCTCTACGGTGTGACAATGAAGGAACAGGGCGTTTCCAGCATCTTCCGCCTGCCTCTGGATGAAATTTCAGAGGAACTGAACGTGACAGAATAAGCGAGGAGAGAGAACAATGGGCTTTTTTGACAAAATCAAAGCAGGGCTGGCAAAGACCCGCGCCTCAGTTGGCGGCGTCTTTTCCGGCATGAAGGCGATCGACGAGGATTTTTTTGAAGAGTTGGAGGAGCGCCTGATTCTGGCGGATCTCGGTGTTGAGACGACGGAGGAGGCGATGGAGGAGCTGCGCGCGCGTGTGAAACGCGACAAGCTCCGCGACGTGGACGGCGTCCGCGAGGCGCTCAAGGATATTCTGGCGGATATGCTTGACGTCGGTGAAACCGGGCTGCAGATCGGGACAAAGCCGTCT
>CAZYZQ010000122.1:0-5704 GCA_964652075.1 uncultured Oscillospiraceae bacterium | reverse complement strand
AGCTGCTGCCGCAAAACGGCTGGGTCGAGCACGACCCGGAGGAGATCTGGCGCTCGGTGCGCGAGTGTGTCGAGGAGGCGCTGCTGCGCGCGCAGGCGAGGCCCACGCAGGTCGCGGCGCTCGGCATCACGAACCAGCGCGAGACGACCGTCGTCTGGGACCGCCGCACGGGGCGTCCCATCTACCCGGCCATCGTCTGGCAGTGCCGCCGCACGGCGGACAAAATCGACCGCCTGCGCGCGGACGGGCTGACCGGCTGGATTCAGGAGAAGACCGGCCTCATCGCCGACCCGTACTTCTCCGCGACGAAGCTCCAGTGGATTCTGGAGCACGTCCCCGGCGCGCGGGCGCGGGCGGAGGCGGGGGAGCTGGCCTTCGGGACGATTGACACGTGGCTGATCGACCGCCTGACCGGTGGCCGCGTCCATGCAACCGACCGGACGAACGCCTCGCGCACGATGCTCTACAATATTCACACCTGCCAGTGGGATGCGGAGCTTTTGGAGCTGTTCGGCATCCCGGCGGCGATGCTACCGGAGGTGCGCCCGTCGTGGGGCAGCTTCGGGACGGCACGCCTTGCGGGCGGCGAGATCCCAATTTGCGGCGTCGCGGGCGACCAGCAGGCCGCGCTGTTCGGACAGGGCTGCATTGCGCCGGGCGAGGGAAAGAATACCTACGGTACGGGCTGCTTTTTGCTGCTGCACACGGGCACGACGCCCGTCGCGTCGAAAAACGGTCTTTTGACGACGCTCGCCGCCAGCGGCCCGGAGCAGGCGGAGTACGCGCTCGAGGGCAGCGTCTTCGTGGCGGGCGCGGCCATCCAGTGGCTGCGCGACGGGCTGCATCTGATCAGCTCCGCGGCCGAGACGGAGCAGCTGGCCGGGAGCGTACCGGATACGGACGGCGTCTATTTCGTCCCGGCCTTCACGGGGCTTGGCGCGCCCTACTGGGACGCATGGGCGCGCGGCGGCATCTTCGGTCTGACGCGCGCGACAAGCCCCGCGCATATCGTCCGCGCCGCGCTTGAGAGCATGGCGTTTCAGACGGCGGACGTTCTGGCCGCCATGGAGGCGGACGCGGGCATCCGCATCCCGGTGCTGCGCGCCGACGGCGGGGCGAGCGCAAACGGGTTTTTGATGCAGTTTCAGGCGGATATCCTCGACAGGCCGGTGCGCCGCCCGGCGGTGCTGGAGACGACCGCCCTCGGCGCGGCAATGCTGGCCGGGCTGGGCTGCGGCGCGTTTCGATCGGCGCAGCAGGCGGCACAGCTGGCCCGTGCGGGCGATGAATTTCTGCCGCAGATGGCGCGCACAGCGCGTGAGACGCGCCTGACGCGCTGGCACGAGGCCGTGCGCCGCACCGGCGGCTGGGAAAGACAGGGGGAGTGAGCAGATGGCGAAAAAACAACCGGGAAGATCGGCGCGGGAGCTGCGCGCGCTGGAAAAACTGAAGGAGTCGGACAAAAAGGACGAGAACCGCGAACGCAGGCAGAACCGGGCGCTGTTTTTCGGCCTGTTCGGCGGCCTGTTTGTAGGCTGCATCGTGGGGCAGCTCGTCTGGAAGAATCCGGCGTTCGGCATGTCCCTCGGCATCTGTGCGGGGCTTGTCATCGCGCTGGCCGTGTCGCGCCGGCCGAAAAAATAAGAAGTAACCGCCGCGACCTGACGAGTTCGGCGATTACTTCAATGAACCCATAGAGGAACACCGCTTGTCGCAGCGCCATTTCCTATGCATATTTACCATCATCGCCCGGCCATGTCAAGGCCGGGCGATGCGTTTATCCGGATGTACTCAGCGCTGCTTCGGCTTCGACAGCAGCGCGACAACGGCGAGGACGGCGACAAGCAGGCTCGCCGCAAGGCCGACCAGCGTGCAGATGCCGATGGTGACAGAGACGCCGAAACCATCAATCCTGCCGATCTTGCCGAATTCGTCGAGGATTTCGAAGACCATGACGACACACGCGGCCAGCGAGACAAGACTACAGGCCAGCGCGGCAACTGCGCCGCCCTTGCGTGGGATCCAGCTGAGCAGGAAGGTCAGCACCGGCAGAATCAGACTTGCGGCAAAGACCAACGTCATCTCCTCGCTGCGCAGCTCCGGCACCTTCCAAAGCTCACGCAGCATGCCGAAGCCCGAGAGACTGCCGCTGCTGGAACCGCTGATCTCTGAGATTAGCTCGGCAATGTCGCCGCCGAGGAACGGGAAGAACAGGCTGCACGCGCCGACGAGCGCAAATATGCGCGCGATCCACAGCGCGATGGGCGTCTTCTTTTGGAGCGTCTCCGGCGCGGGGACGGGGTAGCCGTAAACCGGCTGCGCGGGCTGCGGCGGCTGTGTCCAGACCGGCGGCGCCTGCGGGGCCTGCTGCACCGGCTGCTGCACCGGCGGCTGGGTGGGAATGGGCGGCTGCTCCGGCACGGGAGGCTGCACCCCGGCGGGCTGCACCGGCTCCGGGATGGTCAGCGTGGTACCGCAGGCGCGGCAGAATTTCGCGCCGTCCGGGTTTTCACGCCCACAGATGGGACAAAGCATATCGGGATCTCCTCTCTTAACGCCGCAGTTGGCGTTTCTTATCTTACAGTATATAGAATCCGCCGCCGGGATGCAAGCACGAATTTTGCGCGCCGCATAGTTTTGGGGAATTTGGGCAAACTGCTCCGGAAAAGGAATTTGTAAGGAGACGATGGGATGGCGCTCTACGACGAGCTGCTGCTCCGTTTCGACGGCGCGGCGGATCTTGAGGACCGTACGGCGTCGCTGCCGGACGGGCAGACAGTCCATGTCCTGTTTTTGGACGGGATGGTCTCCGGCAGCGAGGTGGCGGAGTTCGTGCTGCAGCCGCTCACGCGCGGCGACGCGGCGACCGGCGCGTCGCGGAAGAATGTGACCGGCGCGGCCGATGCGGCGAAGCTGCTGGTCAACGGCTTCTGCATCGTCCTGCGCGGGCAGGAGGCGGCGGCCTACGAGGTCAAAACCGGCGAGAAGCGCGGCCCGTCCGCGCCGGAGGTGGAGAACACCGTCAAGGGCGCGAAGGACGCGTTCACCGAGACGGTGCGCACGAACACGAGCCTGCTGCGCCGCCACCTGCGCACGCCGGAGCTGCGCCTGAAGGAGGTCATCGTCGGCCGCGAGAGCCTGACGAACATCACGGTCTGCTCCGTGCAGGGCGTGACCGACCCGGCGCTTGTCGCGCAGACGGTTCGCCGGCTGGAGGAGATCCGCACGGACGGCATCCTCTCCCCGGCGGCGGTCGAGGACTTCCTGACCGGCGCGCGGAAGACGGCCTTTCCGCTGCTGCAATACACCGAGCGGCCCGACCGGATGGCGCAGGGGCTGCTGGAAGGGCGCGTCGGCGTACTTGTTGACGGCCTGCCGCTGGGCTATCTGCTGCCCGTCGACCTCGGACGCCTGATGCAGTCGCCGGAGGACCGGGGCGGGAATTATATTGTGGCCTCGTGCGTCCGGGTTTTGCGCTATCTCGCGCTGCTGGTGAGCCTGCTGCTCCCGGCGGCCTACGTCGCAATGGTCACCTATCAGCCCGAGATGATCCCGACGCAGCTGCTGCTCTCCATCCGCGAGAGCCGGCAGGCCGTGCCGTTTCCACTGATCTTCGAGGTGCTCGGCCTGCTCGTGGCGTTTGAGCTGCTGCAGGAGGCGGGCATCCATCTGCCGCAGGCCATCGGCCAGACCGTCTCGATCATCGGCGGCCTCGTGGTCGGCACGGCGGCGGTCGAGGCGAAGCTGATCTCCCCGGCGGCGCTGATTGTCGTCTCCGTCGCGGGCATCTGCGGCTTTACGCTGCCGGGCAACGACTTTTCAGACGCGGTGCGCGTCTGGCGGTTCGGGCTGGCGATTCTGGCCGCCGTGGCCGGACTGTTCGGCCTGACGGCGGGCGTGCTCGCGCTGCTGATCCACCTGTCCGGGCTGGAATCGCTCGGCACACCCTATCTCAATCCATTTTCCGGCGCGAGAAGCGGCGGCGCGGTGCTCCGCGCGCCCGTGCCGGAGGAGGAGGAATCCTGATGCGAAACTGGCTTCCGATTTCTGCGGCGGCGGCGCTGGCGCTGCTGCTGGCACTCGGCCTGTGGCCGTTCCACGCGCGCGAGGTGCGCGACCTGCTGCCGGTGCAGGCGCTCTGCGCCGAGTGGACGGACGAGGGACTGACAGTCACAACGGACAACGGCCTGTCCGGAACGGGCGGGGACTGGCCCGCGGCGCTGGCCGCGCTGGAGGCGTCCGCGCCCGGCGAGGTCTTCTACGGCACGGCGGGGGCGGCCTTCCTGCCGGATGAGACGCTGCTTCCCGCGCTGCTGGACGACGAACGCCTGCGCCCGGCAATCCGGCTCTATCTGGGCGCGCCGCCCGTCCCGCTGGAGGCGGCGGCGGGCTGGTCGGCGCAGCAGCAGGACGTGGCGACGCTCGCGGCCATTCGCGCAGGCCACCGGACACGGATTGCGGAGGCGGGCGCATGAGCCGGATGTCAGCGCGGCAGTTCGCCGCCGTCGCCCTGTGCGCCGGATTTGGCCCGGCACTGATCGCGGGCGGGAATCTCAGCTGGACGGGGGCGCTGCTGGGCGCGGCGGGCGCGGCGCTGCTGTGGTGCTGGCTGCTGGCGCGCAGCGGCGGCGGGCTGGCGGAGCTGCTGGACGCGCTGCCGGGCGGAAAAGCGCTGCTCTGGCTCTATCTGCTTTGGAGCGCCTTCCTGCTTGGCTGGCTGATCCGGCTGTGCGAGGCGTCGTTCCCGGGCGTAACCGTTTTTCCGATCATTCCCGCCGTACTGCTGGCGCTGGCGTGGTGGGCGAGCTGGGGCGGCGCGGCGCGCCTCGGGCGCGTGTGCGGCATTCTGGCGGGCGCGCTACTGGCGCTGTTTGCCGTCCCGCTGGTGGCGGGAGGACTTGCGGCGCATTGGCGGATTGAGCCGCCGGCGCGCGGCGATGTCTGGCGCGGCGCCGGCCTGATGCTCTGCCCCATGATGGCGCTCTTCCTGACGCCGGCGGCCCGCACGCGCCCAAAGGCGTGGTGGACGCTCCTGCTCGGCGCAGGACTGGCGCTCTGCGCGGGGGTCTGCCGCGGGGTGCTGGGCGCGGGCAGCCGCGCGTGTACAACCGCTCTATATGAGGTGGCCAAGACAATCTCCATCGGCGGCGTGATGGAGCGCTTCGAGGCGCTCGTCTCCGTCTCACTGGCGATGAGCCTGTTTGCGGGAATGGCGCTCGTCTTTGCGGGCATGGATAAAATTCAGGAAAAAGTTCTGAAAACGCCGCATTGGCCCGTTCGGCTCACAGCAGCCGTTTTGTCCGCCGGCGTCTGGTGGCTGCCCGACCGTGTTTCTGGTGGAATTGCACAGCTCGGCTGCCTTGTCTTCGGGGGACTTTTGCCCATAGTGGCCATATTTGGACAAAGAGCGGGAAAAATGAAAAAAACCTCTTGACATTCCGGGATGTAGGGCGTAAAATATTTAGGCGCTTGCGGAGAACACGCAAAAACAGATCAAAAATCTGTCGGGCGTTGCCGCAGACGCACAACTGAATGAAGCCGCACTTCAGTGACGTAATGTCACATGGTAGTTCCCGAAAAGTTCGGAGTTCTCCGGAATTCCAAAAATTCCGGGCGGGATGGCTTCGATTGAAAAAATCGAAAAATCCCGAAAAAAGTCCTTGACAAAGGGCAGAAGATGTGGTAAGATTCAAGAGTTCCGCGT
>CAZYZQ010000121.1:0-5739 GCA_964652075.1 uncultured Oscillospiraceae bacterium | reverse complement strand
TCGGCCCGGATTCGACGGCGCTGCAGTTCCTCGGCTTCGGCACGATGAACGGCAAGGACGGCAAGCCGTTCAAAACCCGCGAAGGCGGCGTCATGCGCCTCGAGCGCCTGATTGCGGAGATCACCGACTTTGTCTACGCGAAGATTCAGGAGAACCAGATTGTCGAGGCGTCCGAGATGCGCGACACCGCGCGCCTGATCGCGATGGCCGCGCTCAAGTACGGCGACCTGTCGAACCAGCCGACGAAGGACTACGTCTTCGACATGGATCGCTTCGCGGCGTTCGAGGGCAACACCGGCCCGTATATCCTCTACACGATCGTCCGCATCAACTCCATCCTGAACAAGGCCGGCACAACTGGCGCCGAGCTTCCCCTCCGCGCACCGGAGACGGCTGTGGAGAAGGAGCTGATGCTCTCGCTCACCCGCTTCGCGGACAACCTGCAAATCGCCTACCGCGACAACGCGCCGAACCAGATCTGCGCGTATATCTACGAGCTGGCGGGCTGCGTCAACAAATTCTACCACGAGACACGCATCCTGTCCGAGGAGGACACGGAGAAGCGCAGCGGCTATCTGGCCCTCATCGCGCTCACCCGCGCCGTCCTCTCCGACTGCATTGATATTCTCGGCTTCTCCGCACCGGAGAAAATGTAACGAAGCGTACACCCCGGCGGATCTTCAATCCTGCCGGGGTGCTGTTTCTTCCTCTGTCTCGATGTATATGGCCTCACAGCTCCGCTGCCCCTCGATGAGCGCCTGTACCATGGTTAGATACATCTGTTTATAGTCCTTCATGTCTATTTTCACCCCGTTTCAAACGCGAATCAAACGCGTTTCAAATGCTTTTTGGTATTATAACATGAATTGACGCTAAAATAAAGCCATCATGATTCTATTTCGGGGTGAGTTCAATGGCAATTAAGAGCCTGTCGATCCGCATCGACGATCAAATGCTCAACAAGCTCCACTGGGTGGCCGACTACGAGGCGCGGTCTGTCAACGGCCAGATTCTGGTGCTCATTCGCGACTGTATCGCGCAGTTTGAAAAGGAGCACGGTGAAATTCCGCTCAAGAAATGACAAAACGCCGGACGGCTAACCCGTCCGGCGCTGTATTTTTGTCCGGTATACCGTAATAAATAGGATTCAGGACTGGCTGCCATATCAAAAGTGCAAAGCATAATCTTGCACGACCGTAGGACGGGGGCTTGCCCCCGCCGCGTACAACGAAGCAGATACGAATTTGCCGGAGACTCCCGAAAACGATACGCCCTTTCCGCCGGCGGGGGCAAGCCCCCGTCCTACGTGCATTGCGGAATCGAAAGAACCTGCAAATACACAGGCCCAGCAGCGCATCGTCTGCCTCACTCCAGTACGACCGCTTTTTTCTTCCCGTTTTTCCTGCGCGGGTATTCGCGGATCTGGGAGATGTAGTCGAGGTTCAGCATGGTCTGCCCCTCCTTCTGCTGCACATGCAGCCAGCTGCCCTCGAGCGCAACCGGCGTACCCTGCACCGTACCGGAGCCGGGGATCGAGATCAGGCACTCCTTGCCCATCATCGTCTGAATCAGCTCATTCATTGCAATCTTCTCTCCTCTCTGCCGCCTCCGGCGGCGCATTCTCCGCAGCCGTGCCGCCCGCCGCTGCTGCGCCTGCTCCCAGAAGACGATTGCCCAGAGCAGAAGCAGCGGAAGCACACTTGACCACGGCATCTCAGGTCACATCCTTCACGGAGATGATGTAGACGTTCGCGCTGACCGGCTCGTCCTCCACCTCGATCAGATAGTAAAGGCTGAACTCGCCGCCCTCCGCCGTCAGATGGGACTCGACGCTGCGCGCGTCCACGCTGACCAGCAGCGCGCCGCAGCCAACATCGTAGAGCGAGTCGTGCTTTTTTCCGTGCTCGAACACCATGGTCGAGTTTACGTTCCCGGTGCGCTTGAGCAGCACCTTGTCCGGCGCGACGATCTCAAACTCGGTGTGCACGCCCTCCATGCCTGTAACCGCGCTCTCCTGATAGCACAGGCTGAGCGAATCGCCGTTGTCGCGCAGCACGCCGTCGGTCGTCAGCTCCACAACCTGCGGCTCGCCGTCCGTCGACTGACGGCCGCGGATCGAAATGAGTACATTCTTTTCTGTCACAGCGTTTCCTCTTTCTTCTGCTCCATGGCCAGCTCCAGCAGCTTGTCGATCAGCTCGTCCAGCGGGATGCCGCTCGCCTCGAACAGCTTCGGGTACATGGAGATGGAAGTAAAGCCCGGCAGCGTGTTGATCTCGTTGAAGACAACCTCCTCGCCCTCATAGGTGACAAAGAAGTCCACCCGGCTCAGCCCGCGGCAGCCAAGCGCCTGATAGACGCGAACCGCCGCCTCGCGCACCGCCTCGGCGGCCTCATCCGAGATGCGCGCCGGGATATACAGCTTTGCGGAGTCCGTGATATACTTCGCGTCATAGTCATAGAACTCCGCGCCCGCGTCTATCTCGCCGCAGATGGACGCCATCGGCGTCTCGTTGCCGAGTACGGCACATTCAACCTCGTAGCCGGAGATAAACTCCTCCACCAGCACCTTCTCGTCGAACTTTGCCGCTGTGTGCAGCGCGCGCAGCAGCGTCTCGCGGTCACGCGCCTTCGACACGCCGACGGACGAGCCTGTTCCGGCCGGCTTGACGAAAACCGGATAGTCAAATTTCGCTTCCACCGCGCCGAGCGCCTTTTCCGGCGCACAGGCAAGCATCCGGCGCGTCACGAGCAGCCACGATGCCTGCCGGATGCCCGCGTTGTCCGCGACGAGCTTGGTCAGGCATTTGTCCATTGCTGCGGCGGACGCCGCAACGCCCGACCCGACGCAGGGAATCCCGGCCAGCTGCATCAGCCCCTGTACCGAGCCATCCTCCCCGTTCTCACCGTGCAGCACGGGGCACACCACGTCGATCCGCTGGCGCACCACCTCATCCCCGTCAAACACAATCAGGCTCTGGTCCCGATCGGTCGAAAAGGCGACGCGGCGGTTGCGCTCGCAGTTCTCCCACCGGCCGTCCGGCAGCTCCGCATAGTCGCTGCCGCCGTACAGCAGCCAACTGCCGCGCTTTGTAATACCCACCGGAAAAATTTCATATCGGTCCTCTTTGAGATGAGACAGAACCGTCTGCGCAGAGCGGAGCGAGACCTCATGCTCCGGCGAGACGCCGCCAAAGAGAACACATACGCGTTTTTTCATCGATGTAATGCTCCTTTTTGTGATACGATAGTCATTGTATATCATATGCCAAAACGCACAGGAAAACAAGTGCAAGATTCACAAAAACTTTTCAAAAAACTGTGGAAATCTTCGACCATCCGGTATATAATGTTGCTGAACACCGTTGAGGTGCGTATGAGAGAATCAACCGGGAGGAGGCCGGAATGATGAACATCAATTTGACAGTGAAGGAATTTCGCCGTCTTCTGGATCTTGTCTATATTGGGAACTGGATTTTGAACTCCACCCGCGGCGACGACCGGATCCCTGATTACGATCAGGTGGAAAGCAAGCTGTTCGGCTATTGTCTCGCCGCCGGCATGCCCGAGCTGGCCGAGCGCTGGCACGGTGAGATCATCCCTTCCCGTGCCTTTGAGGAAGGCGGCATTCAGGAGGCCATTATGGACTACGAGGACACGGTCTTCTACGACATTCTGGCCGAGGAGCTGGCGCGCCGCGACATGGACTACGCCGCCATCACGCCGGAAAACTACGACGAGCTGTGTACCCGAATGGATGAATACATCTCCGAATTTGAGGCCCACGGGACAGATAATATCACAGTGGAACCGTAAACTGACCCGGCGCACAGCGTGTGCGTCGGGTTTTTGACAGACAGGAGAGAGAAAGCTATGCAGGCAACCCGGGAAACGCTTTTGTCGGCGCTGGCCGAACTGCAAACACGATCTGAACTGGAAGCGCGGCAGGCATCGCTTCTGCATTCGCTCACAGAGCAGGCGGATGATGCTGTCCGCCGGGAATACGACCGCTGCACACGTCAGCTGACGCATCTGGGCACGCTGCGCCGGGAGTACGCCGAGGCCTTCGACACCTTTGTCCAGCAGGAGGCCGACCAGCCCACGCCTTACGGCGATCGCGTGCGCATTGCATGGTGCGAGCTGTGCGCCGTGCTTGAAAAGATAGAACAGGTCAAAAAGGCATTCCAAACCGGCGAATCGCTGCGTCTTCAGGTCTATCAAACGCTGGAAAACGTGGAGGATATCAGACCGCTGTATTACAACGCATGGCCGGTCTCGACCATGCTCCAGACCGATCAGCCGATGAATTCGCTCCTTGATCTTCTTTTGCAATATGAGACAATGCTGGGCAGCGCAGCTGTTGACAGTCCGCTTGCTCCCCCGTGGTGGCAGGCCGGCAGCCGGCGCTTTTCACAACTGCATAACCCCAAAAAATTCCTGCGCTCCATCCGGAAAGCGCTGCCCGCCAGCCAGCAGGCGCTCGAAGCGCAGCGTATTTCGCTGGAGGCGGAGGAAAGCAGTCTGGAACGGTCGCTCACCCTTCTGGTTCTAAGCACCCCGGAGGACGCCGTCCCCAACAGCGGCGCATAAAAAGCAGCCCATCATCCGATGAGCTGCAATACAAAATAAATCAAGCCGTACAGCACGCTGGCCACCGTGCCGAAGACGAGCACCGGGCCCGCGATTGTGAACATCTTCACAGCCATGCCGGTCACAAAGCCCTCACTCTTGAATTCCAGTGCGGGCGAGACAACGGAGTTTGCAAACCCCGTGATCGGCACGAGTGTGCCTGCACCGGCGTGCTTTCCGAGCTTATCATACAGGTGGCAGCCGGTCAGGAGCGCCGAGAGCAGGACAAGGCTGACGCTGGTTGCCGTGCCGGCCAGCTCCCGGTCCAGCCCGAGCGCGCCGTACAGATCCATCACGGCCTGCCCCAGCACGCAGATCGCACCGCCGATCACAAAGGCCAGCAGGCAGTCCTTCCACAGCGGCGACTTCGGCGCAAAGGTTCCGGCAAGCTTCGCATATTCCGAGTTTGTCAGATGTTGCATGGTGATCTCCCCTTTTTCACTAGGGTATCCCATTTCCGGCGCACTATGCAAAAAAGAGAGTGGTACAGGCCGTACCACTCTCTTTTTGTATGCAATCAGACCAGCTCGATGACCGCCATCTCGGCAGCGTCGCCGCGGCGCGGGCCTGTGCGGGTCACACGCGTGTAGCCGCCGTTGCGCTCGGCATACTTCGGGGCGATTTCGTCCTTCAGCTTCTTGGCGACATCCTCCTTCGTGATGAAGGAGAGGATGCGGCGGTAAGAAGCCAGATCACCCTTCTTGCCCAGCGTGATCAGCTTCTCGGCGACCGGCTGGAGCTCTTTGGCACGGGTGAACGTGGTCTCCATGCGGCCATTCTCAAAGAAAGCCGTGGCCATACCGCGGAGCATCGCCTTACGATGCTCGGACGTTCTCCCGAGTTTCCGGGTTCCAAACATTCAAATTACCTCCCTTTTCTCAAGGTTTCGATCAATTGTTGTTGCTGCTGGAATCGTCGCTGGCGAGGGAAAGACCCAGCGCCTGAAGCTTGTTCTGCACTTCTTCCAGAGACTTTCTGCCCATGTTGCGAACCTTCATCATGTCGTCGCCGGTTCTGGAGATCAGATCCTCGACGTTGTTGATGTTGGCGCGCTTGAGGCAGTTGAAGCTGCGGACCGAGAGGTCCAGCTCTTCGATGGTCAGCTCGAGAA
>CAZYZQ010000120.1:0-5743 GCA_964652075.1 uncultured Oscillospiraceae bacterium | reverse complement strand
GCCACAACAAGGATCAGCGCAAGATGAACGTTACCCGCCGTACCTGCGGCTATCTGGGCGAAAACTTCTGGAACGTCGGCAAGACAAAGGAGATCAAGGCCCGCGTCCTGCATCTGTAATTTTTCCTGCTTCTTTTGTCCTGTACATAAAATTCCTGCCCGGGCGGAGCCGCTCCGCCCGGGCAATTTTTAAGGGAGAGAGCCATGTATTACGCAACCATCAAGCCCTGCGACGTCGCGAACGGCCCCGGCGTCCGCGTCAGCCTGTTCGTCTCCGGCTGCACGCACCACTGCCCGGGCTGCTTTAACCCCGAGGCATGGGATTTCCACTACGGCGAGCCCTACACAGAGCAGACGCAGCAAAAAATTCTCGACCTGCTCGCCCCGGACTATATCAAGGGGCTGAGCCTGCTCGGCGGCGAGCCGTTCGAGCCGGAGAACCAGCCGCAGCTCGTGGAGCTGTGCCGGCAGGTGCGCCGCGCCTACCCCACCAAGACCATCTGGTGCTACACCGGCTTTACACTGGAGCCGGACATTCTGAGCGGCCGTCTCGGCGGCAACGCGCGGGCATTGCTGTCCGAGCTGGACGTGCTCGTCGACGGCGCATTCGTCGAGGCGCTGAAGGATCTGCGCCTGCGCTTCCGCGGCTCGTCCAACCAGCGCATTCTAAACGTCCCCGAAACGCTTCACAAGGGTGAAGCCGTCCTCTGGGACGGCGAGATGACCATCTGAGGAGATATTCCATGCCAATCCTGCACCTTGCGCTGCTCCAGCTTGCGCCCTGCGATACATTGCAGGAAAATCTGGAAAAAGGGCTGAACGCCTGCCGCCGTGCCAAGGCGATGGGCGCGGACATTGCGCTGTTCCCCGAGATGTGGAGCAATGGCTACCGCATCTACGGCCGCCCCGTTGCAGACTGGACAGCGGAGGCCATTCCCGCCGACGCTCCTTTTGTGCAGGCCTTCGGCGCGCTGGCACAGGAGCTGCAGCTGGCCATCGGCATCACGCTGCTGGAGTCCTGCCCCACCGGCCCACGCAACTCGCTCGTGCTCTTTGATCGCTTCGGCCGCCGTCAGTTCGTCTATGCCAAGGTTCACACCTGCGACTTTGACGTGGAGCGGAACCTCACCCCCGGTGAGGATTTTTATGTCACCACCCTCGACACCGCCTGCGGCCCGGTGCAAGTCGGCGCGATGATCTGCTACGACCGCGAATTCCCGGAGAGCGCCCGCATTCTGATGCTCAAGGGCGCGGAACTGCTCCTCGTCCCGAACGCCTGCCCGATGGAGCTGAACCGCCTGAGCCAGCTGCGCGCCCGCGCTTATGAGAACATGCTCGCCGTCGCCACCTGCAACTACCCGGATACGGTGCCGGACTGCAACGGCGGCTCCAGCGTCTTCGACGGCGTCGCCTACCTGCCGGAGCTGGAAGGCTCGCGCGACACCTGCCTGCTGCAGGCTGGCGGCGAAGAAGGCGTCTATCTCGCCGCGCTCGACCTCGACCAGCTGCGCCGCTATCGGGAAAGCGAGGTTCACGGCAACGCCTACCGGCGCCCCGGCAAGTATACGCTGCTGACAGACCCCGCTGTCCGGCCGCCCTTCCTGCGCCCGGACGCGCGCCGCTCATAAGCCTTTCGCCCAAAAAATACGGGGCGCGTACCGGTCTTGGTACGCGCCCCGCTCTTTTTTAGTTCGTTCCGGTTGAGCCGAAGCCGCCCGCGCCGCGCGCCGTGTCGTCCAACGTGTCGGCCTGCGTGAACTGCGCCGTCAGATACGGCACAATCACCAATTGCGCGACCCGCTCGCCCGGCTGGAGCGTCTGCGCCGTCTGCCCGTGGTTGTGCAGCACGACCATGAACTCGCCCCGGTAGTCGGCGTCGATCACGCCGACCTTGTTGGCGGGCGCCAGCCCGCGCTTGCAGGCAATGCCGCTGCGCGCGAAGATCAGGCCGACATAGCCCTCCGGAATTGCCATGGCAAGGCCCGTGCGTACCGTAAAATCCGCGCCCGGCGCAATCTCCACCGGCGCGTCCAGCACCGCGTACAAATCGGCGCCCGCCGCCTGCTGTGACCCATAGGCCGGTAGCACTGCCCGCTCGTCCAGCTTTTTGACCAAAACAGTTTTCTGCATGTTCATCGCTCCTTTTCGTCCAATCCCACCCGGCATACGCGCCGGAAGCGGCGCATACATTCCACCATACGAAGAAATTGAGGTGGGAATCATGGAAAACACAAACAACCGTGTCCTCGTGCGCGGCGAGCTTGGCAATCTGCCGGAATTCTCGCACGAGAACCACGGACGCCGCTTCTATCAGTTTTCGCTTCTGGTGCCCCGGCTCTCCGGAACCGTTGATACATTGCAGGTTCTGGTACCGGAGGATATCCTGCTGCCGCTCGAGCTGACAGAGGGCGGGACGCTTGCCGTCACCGGCCAGATCCGCTCCTTCAACAGCCGCCGCACAACAGGGCGGCGGCTCGTCATCACCGTCTACGCCGAAACGCTGACCATCTGCGACGAGGAACCGGAAAATCTCGTCGAGCTGACCGGCACCATCTGCAAAGCGCCCATCTTCCGCCGCACACCGCTCGGCCGCGAAATCTGTGATGTGATGCTCGCCGTCAACCGTCCCTACCGGCGCACAGACTACCTGCCCTGCATTCTCTGGGGCCGCACAGCGGAGAGCGTCGGCACGCTGCCGGTCGGCGCGGTTCTGCACCTGACCGGCCGTCTGCAAAGCCGCGAGTACATCAAAGTACTCGAGGAGGGCAGCGAAAAGCGGACGGCCTACGAGGTCTCCGCCATCTCCGCCGAGCAGGTGGAAGCGACATAAAACGCGCCCGTCGCGGTGACGCACACCTGCCCGCCCTGCGCGCCCTCCGCCGTCAGATAGGCAACGGTGTGCCCGCAGTGCTGCGCCCGCACCGTCACAGTCAGCGGCGTATGCAGCCGCACGGGCCGGACATAGTTCACCGTCATAGACACCGTCGCCGGGAGATTTCCCGACATGGCCGCGGCCGTAATACCCATGGCCGTATCGAGCATCGTTGCGGCAAGGCCGCCATGCACCGTCCCGTGCGGGTTCGCCATCCAGTCGGCCACCGGGAACTTAAGCACACAGCCGTCTTTCTCTACGCACACGAGCTCCGGCGCAATCGCGCCGAGCACCGTGCCCGGCAAGCGCCGCACCGCAAGCTCACGCAGGATCTCCTGCTCCGTCATAGTCCTTCCTCCTTCGTAAACATCCGAAACGCCGTGGGCAGCGCAATGGCCTGCTGCAGTGCAGCGGCATCCGCCCAAATAAACGCGTCCGGCGTGGCGCCGCAGCGGATCACATAGCAGATCATGCGCCACTCCACATGCGTGAAAATATGCGTTCTTGTCAGCTGCTTTTCCAGCTGTTCGGGGTGCAGCCCCCAAGCCTCCGCCTGCCGAACCGCCTCCTGCGGCGGCAGATGCCCCGGCACATTCGGCAGCTCCCAAAGTCCCGCCAACAGCCCCTGTTCGGGCCGCCTGCGCACTGCGAGCCGGCCTGAGCAGGTCAGATAAAATACGGTCTTCTCCTCTATCCGCCGCGGCTTCCTGCCCGCTTTCACCGGCAGCGCCGTCGGATGGCCCGCCGCGCGGGCGCGGCACAAGGTTCTGACCGGGCATTGCCCGCACAGCGGCGCGCCGTTCGGCACACAGACGGTCGCGCCCAGCTCCATGAGGCTCTGCGTAAACGTCCCCGGATCGTCGTGCGGGTAGATGTCCCGCAGCAGCGCAGTCAGGCGCTTTTTCGTTGCAGGCTGGTCAATGGGCGCGCTGTCGTCCAGAAGGCGCGTCATCACGCGCAGGACATTCCCGTCCACAGCCGGCTCCGGCAGCCCGAAACAGATCGACCCGATCGCGCCCGCCGTATACGGCCCGATGCCCGGCAGCGCGCGGATCTCGTCCATCGTGCCGGGAAAGACGCCGCCGTGCCGCTCCATCACAACCTGCGCGGCCTTCTGCAAATTCCGCACGCGGGTATAATACCCCAGCCCCTCCCAGAGCTTGTTCAGCTGGTCCGGGCTGGCCGCGGCCAGCGCCGCAATCGTTGGGATCTCGGCCAGAAAGCGCGTGTAGTACCCGCGTACCGCCTCCACGCGCGTCTGCTGGAGCATGATCTCCGACAGCCAGACGTGGTACGGCTCCCGGTCCCGCCGCCAGGGCAATTCGCGCGCATGCTGCCTGTACCACGCTGTCAAAAGACCGGGCAACTGTTCCATCTTCGATCCCTCCGGCCCGCCGCGCGAATTGCGCGGCGGCGTTTTTATTCGCGCACCGCCGGTTTTTTCCGGCGCGATCTTCTTCTGCGCGGTTTCCGCTTTTTTTCCTTCAGCTTTTCAAAATTCTGCGCCGATTCCGAGTCCGGCGCGTAGACAAGCCGGCTGACGCGCACCTTGTCCTCCTCCGGTGAAAAACGGATGCGCACCAGAAACTCGCCGTGTTCCTCGCACGCGCACATCGCCGCGTACCGGTGGCTCTGTTGGCTGTGCCAGCGCCCCTTGACCTGCATCTGCCTGCCGCAGGTCGGGCACACGTTCTTCTCCGCGCTCATCGCGGCAAAGGCCGCAACCTTGTCTGCGTAGTTGTGGTACACATGCCGCTCAAGGCACCCCGGCAGTTCTGCGCCGTGGAAGCCGTTCTCATGCTTTTTCACAGCGTTCCCATACTCCTGCATCCCGCGCTGCAAATCGAGCCGGCTGCAAATCACCGCCGTGTGATACGCGTCGCCCAGCGCATCGTGCGCCGGTCGCGACGGCGCAATCCCGCACTCGGCCATGGCCGTGCTGAGCGCCTTCTGTGCCGTCGATCCATCGGTCTGCGCGTTGTAGATCATCTGCACATTGTACCACCGGCTGCACCAGTAGGCGCTCTCTGAAAACATCGCCAAATTCTCCTGCAGGACATGGATATCGTCAAAGCCCCAGATCAGGAAGATGCAGTCCTCGCCGCACCAGTCCCGGAACAGCGCTATCGCCTCCTGAAACGGCAGGCCCTCCCGCTTGAGCAGCGAATCGCGGATCCCCGTGAGCGTCTTGACGCGGCTGTTCATATGCCGGTAGAACTTCGGCCGGATCAGTACGCTGAATTCATCCGCCACCTGCCCGTCCTCCAGAAGGCGCACCGCGCCGATCTGGACAATCTCACCGCGCATCGGCAGCTTCCGCTGCGCGGCGCTCGACCCCGGCCATGGCTGATTCCATTCCATATCCAGCACTATATACTGCATTCGCATTCGACTCCTTATTCTAACACGCTGCCAAATATCATAGCATACTTTCGCTTCGTCTGCAACGGCGAGTCCGGGATTTCGTGATTCTGACGGAAAATGACCCGGCCTGAAAATGCATTTTTCCACTTCTTCACTTGCAAAAAGCAGGTTTTCCTGATATGATAAAAAGGAAAATCAGAGTATTCAGGAGGCATTTTATATGGTCACTGTGCAAAACGATGGCGTTTTCTATCAAAACGGCCGTTTTCTTCCCGCAGCGCAGGGCATCGCCGCGGGCATGACGCCTGAAGCAGGCAGACAGGCCACAATGGCGTACGGCATTCTCGCCGCCCACAACCACAGCGGGGATATGTCCAGACTGAAAATCAAATTCGACGCCATGGCGTCGCACGACATCACCTATGTCGGGATCATCCAGACGGCGCGCGCCAGCGGCCTCGACCACTTCCCGATCCCCTATGTGCTGACCAACTGCCACAATTCCCTG
>CAZYZQ010000119.1:0-5750 GCA_964652075.1 uncultured Oscillospiraceae bacterium | reverse complement strand
TTGCGCTCTCCAACCTCAACCGCCAGATTATCGCGACACATGAGACAATCGGGCAGTACAAGGTGGACGCGGCATGTGCGCGGATTCACGCAATCTGTCCGGACACCGTGGTGTATACTTATCGGACGTTTTTCCTGCCGGAGACGGCGGAGCAGTTCGACTTTTCGCAGTATGATTACATTGTCGATGCCATCGACACGGTGACGGGCAAGCTGGCGATTGTGGAGCGCGCAAAAGCGGCAGGGACGCCGGTGCTCAGCTGTATGGGCGCCGGGAACAAGATGGACCCGACGGCGTTCGAGGTGACGGATATCTCAAAAACAGCGGGCTGCCCGCTGGCACGGGTTATGCGCAAGGAGCTGCGCGCGCGCGGCATTTCGCATCTGAAGGTGGTCTATTCCCGCGAGCTGGCCATGACGCCGGAGGGCGGGGAGGCGGAGGAGTCCGCCCGCCGCCAGACCCCCGGCAGCAATGCGTTCGTCCCAGCCGTCGCCGGGCTGATTGCCGCGGGCGAGGTGATCCGCGACCTGACGGGCGTGATCGGCGCAGGGCGCGCGTAATGCCGATTGACAGTTGCCGCAATTGTGGTTATACTGAGTAATAGAGGAACTTTCCCGTTTGAAAGAAGAAGGACAGACCCATGCAAAAAAGCGTTATCCCCAATGTTCTGACCTGCATCCGGATTGCAGGCGCGGCTGCGCTGGCGTTTGTTGTGCCGCTGACGCTTCCGTTTTATATTCTCTATATTGCCTGCGGGCTGACCGATGTTCTGGACGGCACGATCGCGCGCGCCACGAACAGCCAGTCGGCAACCGGTGCAGTGCTGGACAGCGTGGCGGATCTGCTGTTCTATGCCGTTGTGCTGCTGCGGCTTGTTCCGGTCTTCTGGAAGGTTGTGGCGCGGCCGGTGTGGTACGCCGCTTTTACGGTGGTCGCGCTCCGGGCGATGAGCTACGCCATTGCGGCGCTGCGGTTCCACCGCTTTGCCTCGCTGCATACCTATGCCAACAAGCTGACGAGCGCGGCGGTGTTCTGCATCCCGCTGCTGTTCCAGAAGCTGCCCGCAAATGCAGTGTGCAGCGTGACCTGCGCAATTGCTGCGTTTGCGGCTGTAGAGGAGCTGCTGATCCACCTGACAAGCCCAACCTATCTGCCGGAGCGGAAAACGCTTTTCCCGCTGCCGGATCGGAATGCAAACGCAGAGTAACCTGATAAAAAAGGGCGAATGCGCCCTGTAATCGGAAAAACCGGCATGGAGATCTCATGCCGGTTTTTCTATTACGGCCGCTCTATGTACCCCACGGCGATCATGGCAATGAGCTCCACGAGGAGCACCAGCCGGGTCAAAAGAGCGGCCTGCTGCGCCTGCGCATAGCTGGTGTCGCGCAGCAGGAGCAGCAGCGCGCCGAGCAGCAGCATACAGCACAGACGGACAGAAATAAACAGGACGCGCCAGGTCTGCGCGGAGAGCTGAATGTGCATGGTTTCACCCCCACCGCCAGTGTAGCAGAGCGTCGGAGGGAAGGCAAGCGGGAATAAACAGCGAAAAAACCTGAAAAAACCAGAAGAAAAATTCGACACGATTCGACAAAGAAATTGCAGTCGGAACGGTATCCCTGCCACAATATTTTGCGGTTCAGCGCTCCTTTGCCTGCAAACCATGTCGAAAATTGGCGAACGCCGTCGAACGGTAAGACTTCCCTTTTCCCGAAAGGTATGCTTCAATATGCTCGGAAGGAGGGAGACGGGATGCTGGAGAAGCGATACATCAAAACGATCACCGCCGCGCGGGAGGGCGCGCGGGCCATTCGGCTTGCGTACGGCATCGTGACGGAGGCCAGAGGAAGCCTGGACGAATACGGGATCTTTATCCGCAATCTTTCAGACGGCGACTACGCTGAAATCCGTGCCATTTCCCCGGATGGGCGGCAAGTCTATGCGCTGCTCGACCTGTTTATCCGAAACGCCGTGACGCCCTGCACGATGTGGGATATCCTACAGGATCTGCTGTGAGGCGGCAGCGTGAAGTTTTTCTGCGAAACAGCGCGAAAACAGTGGATTTTTCCCCGATGATTTGATACAATAGATTCAAGAACAGACAAAAAATGAGGTGTTTGTTATGAGATGTCCCTATTGCGGCGCACAGGACAGCAAGGTCGTGGATTCCCGCCACGCCGAGGACGGCGACAGCATCCGCCGCCGCCGGGAGTGCCTGAGCTGCTTCAAGCGCTTTACCACCTACGAGACGGTGGAGAGCCTGCCAATCGTGGTGATCAAGCGCGACGGGAGCCGGCAGACCTTTGACCGCAACAAGATCCTGAATGGCATGATCCGCGCCTGTGAAAAACGGCCGGTACACACCGCCGCGCTGGAAGCGGCGGCGGACGACATCGAGCAGATCATCCAGAATTCCCTTGAGCGGGAGATCAGCACCGAGCGGATCGGCGAGCTGGTCATGGAGCGGCTCAAGCCGCTCGACGAGGTCAGCTATGTCCGCTTTGCCTCGGTTTACCGGCAGTTTAAGGATATCAACAGCTTTATGCAGGAGCTGAATAAGATTCTGGCAGAAAAGTGAGCAGGTTGTAATACAGCGGCAGCTCCATATCGGCGATATGCCGCAGCCGCAGGATGAGCGACGCGCAGGTGCCCTGCATTTCGGCTGTCTCGTCGTTGGCCTGATAGGCCAGAAGCTGCGCCAGCTCCGTCAGCACCTGATCCGCCTCGTCGTGGCGCAGGAGGGAGTCAAGAACGCCCACATGCGCCTGCCAATACTGCGCGGCGGCCTGCATGGCGGCGGCCTGCTCGTCGGGCGACTGCGCCTGCTCGCCCGCCTCCAGCAGCTCTGCCGTCCGAAGCGTGCAGGTGCGCACAAGGCAGCTTGACCCGATGCACAGCAGCAACAGGGCAAGCAGAATGCCAAGGGATAGATACAGATGCAGATGCTTCATGTCCGCTCCTCCTGCACCGACAGATAGAGCCGCCCGGACGGCTCGACGGTCATTAAAAAGATATCGGCCGCGCGCAGCCGCAGCGTGTGCAGCTGCTTTGTGAGCCAGGCGGTGTCGCGCCCTGCCTTGTGCAGGTTTTCGTCGAGAACGCGCCCGTCGCTGATTACGGTAACGGGCAGCTGTAATTCTCCTGTGCGGATACCCGCGTCCTTGGCGCAGGCCGGCTCGTATTTTGGGTAGAGCAGCTTGCTCAGCCGGCCGTTTGTCTCCAGAATGGCGTATTTCACCGTGGAAAGATCGGTGGTGCCTGTCTCGCGCAGCAGTTGGGTCAGCTCGTCCGCCGTGAGCTTGGCGCGCCGGAGGTTTTGCTGGTTGATTTTGCCGTCCTGCATGACGATCAGCGGCTTGCCGCACAGCAGCTTCCGCAGCCCGATCGAGTGCATGGATGCGAACGCGAGCAGCAGTTCAATGGCCAGCACCGTCAGGATTGGGATCAGGCCGGAGAGCAGGGGAATGCCGGTATCCTGCATCGGCACAGAGGCGAGGTCGGCGATCAGCATGGTCACGACGAATTCCGACGCCTCCATCTGCCCGATCTGCCGCTTGCCCATGATGCGGATCACGGCAATCAGAATGAGGTAGAGCAGGATGGTCCGCAAATAAGCGATAAACAAACTGTCACGTCCTTTCCGGATATCGGAGAAATGGATAGAGAAAGCAGGGGAAAAGCCCGCAGTTTTTGGAGCTTTTTCCATTGCATTTTTCATCGGATTTTAGTATAATCTAGCGAAATGGATTTTTATCAGGTTGGCGCAGGAAAATACATGGGAATATGGATGTATTTTTATGCAGCCGGAAAGGGATGATGGCGGCGTGAATGCAACACTGATTCTGGCGGACGGTACCGTTTATCGCGGCAGAAGCATGGGCGCGGAGGGGGACCGGATCTGTGAGCTGGTCTTTAATACGTCAATGGCGGGCTATCAGGAGATCCTGACAGACCCGAGTTATGCGGGGCAGGGCATTGTGATGACCTACCCGCTTATTGGCAATTATGGCATTAACACCCAGGACGAGGAGTCCCGGCAGCCGTGGGCGGAGGCGTATGTTGTGCGCCATCTGTCGCCGCGCGGCAGCAATTTCCGGCTCGAGGGCGAGCTGGACGCGTACCTGAAGCGCTACAACATTCCCGGCATCTGCGAGGTCGATACACGCGCACTGACGCGCCGCCTGCGCGGCGAGGGCGTGATGAACGCGCTGCTCACGACCCGCGAGGATGTGGATATTGAAGCAGAGCTGCCGAAGATCCGCGCCTACCGTGTGCAGGGAACTGTCGAGGCGACGACGCGCCGGCAGCCCCAGCACTATGAGAATACGGGCTTCAAGGTCGCCATGCTTGATCTCGGCGTCAAGGAGTCCATGATCCGCTCCCTGCACCGCCGCGGCTGCGACGTTACAGTCTATCCCGCCACGACACCGGCCGCTGAGATTCTCGCGGGCGGGTACGATGGAATGATGCTTTCAAACGGCCCCGGCGATCCGGCGGACTGCACGGCTATTATTGCCGAAATCCGCAAGCTTTATGAGAACGCTACGGTGCCGATTTTTGCTGTCTGCATGGGCCATCAGTTGATGGCACTGGCGACGGGGGCGAAGACGGCACGCATGAAGTTCGGCCACCGCGGCGCGAACCATCCGGTGCGCGATCTTGCCGACGGCCGCTGCTACGTCACCTCGCAGAACCACGGCTACATGGTGCTTGCGGACTCCGTGAATCCCGAGGTCGCGGAGATCAGCCACATCAATGTCAACGACGGCTCCGTCGAGGGCCTGCGGTACAAAAACGGGCGCGTGTTCACCGTGCAGTTCCATCCGGAGGCATCCCCCGGGCCGCAGGATACGGCGTATCTGTTCGACCGCTTTATTTCGATGATGGAGGAGAATCACAATGCCTAAGAATCCGGACATTAAAAAGGTGCTCGTGATCGGCTCCGGCCCCATTATCATCGGACAGGCCGCCGAGTTTGACTACGCGGGCACGCAGGCCTGCCGCTCGCTCCATGAAGAGGGCGTCGAGGTCGTGCTGGTGAACTCCAACCCCGCGACCATCATGACCGACAAGGACATTGCCGATCATGTCTACATTGAACCGCTGAACAAGGCGTCGCTGACGCAGATTATTGAGATGGAGCACCCGGACTCCATCCTGCCCACGCTGGGCGGGCAGACCGGCCTCAATCTGGCCATGGCGCTCTATGAGGACGGCACGCTCGACCACTACGGCATCCGGATGCTCGGCACCTCCGCTGAGTCCATCCGCATGGCCGAGGACCGGCAGGGCTTTAAGGACTGCATGGAGTCGATCGGACAGCCGTGCGTCGAGTCCAAGGTTGTCCACACGGTGGAAGACGCGGTGGCTTATACCGAAGAGATCGGCCTGCCGGTTATCATCCGGCCAGCCTACACGCTGGGCGGCACGGGCGGCGGCATCGCCTATACGATGGACGAGCTGAAGTCCATCGCAGAGGGCGGCATCGCCATGAGCCGTGTCAACGAGATCCTGGTGGAAAAGTGCATCGCCGGTTGGAAAGAGATCGAATATGAGGTTGTGCGCGATGGCGCGGGCAACGTCATTACGGTCTGTAATATGGAAAATATTGATCCCGTCGGCGTCCACACGGGCGACTCGATCGTTGTCGCGCCGAGCCAGACGCTGGCCGACAAGGAGTATCAGATGCTCCGCACGGCGGCGCTGGATATCATCACCGCGCTGAAAATTGAGGGCGGCTGCAACGTGCAGTT
>CAZYZQ010000118.1:0-5768 GCA_964652075.1 uncultured Oscillospiraceae bacterium | reverse complement strand
CTCTCTGTGCGCCGTCGGCGGCACGATCAACGAGGACGACCACATTTTCGGCCTGTCCGCCGCGAAAAAGTACGGCGGCGAGTTTGTCCCGGCCCACCAGTCCGTCATCCACAGCTATATGCGTGAGATGTACGCGGGCGGCGGCAAGATGATCATCGGCTCAGACTCCCACACCCGCTACGGCGCCTACGGCACCATGGCCATCGGCGAGGGCGGCCCGGAGCTGGTTAAGCAGCTGCTGGAAAAGACCTACGATATCGCCTACCCGCGCGTCGTTGCCATCTATCTGACCGGCGCGCCGCGCCCCGGCGTCGGCCCGCAAGACGTTGCAATCGCGCTGATCGGCGCGACCTTCCGGCAGGGCTATGTCAAGAACAGCGTCATGGAGTTCTTCGGCCCCGGCGTTGCGAATCTCGCGATGGACTACCGCAGCGGCATCGACGTCATGACGACGGAGACAAGCTGCCTGTCCTCCATCTGGCAGACGGACGAGACGGTGCAAAAAGCGCTGACGGCGCACGGCCGCCCGCACGACTACAAGAAGCTCGAACCGGCCGACGGCGCGTACTACGACGCGCTGATCGAGGTTGATCTGTCGAAGGTCGAGCCGATGATCGCGCTGCCGTTCCACCCGTCGAACGCCTTTACAATCCGTGAATTCAACGAAAACCTCGAGGACATTCTGCACGGCGTCGACGCCACCACGCAGAAGACGCTGGGCCTTGCCCACCCCGCACCGAGCCTGTGCGAAAAAATCCATGGCGGCAAATTCTACGCCGATCAGGGCGTCATCGCAGGCTGCTCGGGCGGCACGTATCAGAACATGATGCAGACCGCCGCCATTCTGAATGGCCATCCCATCGGCTCCGACCACTTCTGGCTCTCCGTCTACCCGACGAGCCAGCCCGTCATGATGGAGCTGGCGAAAAACGGCGCGCTGGGCAAGCTGATGGCCTCCGGTGCCTCCGTGCGGAGCGCGTTCTGCGGCCCCTGCTTCGGCGCGGGCGACGTGCCCGCCAACGGCGGCTTCTCCATCCGCCACTCCACCCGCAACTTCCCGAACCGCGAAGGCTCGAAGCCCGCGAACAATCAGGCCGCCTATGTTGCCCTGATGGACGCGCGCTCCATCGCCGCGACGGCGCTGAACGGCGGCGCGATCACCTCCGCAATGGATCTGCCCGAGCCGCCCGCCGACCCGGCGTACCTGCCCTATACCTTCGACCGCTCCGCCTACGACGCGCGCGTCTACTTCGGCGCGGGCAGGCCCGACCCGAAGCAGGAGCTGGTCTTCGGCCCGAACATCGCCGACTGGCCCGAACAGATCGCCCTGCCGGAGAACCTGATGCTGACCGTCGCCTCCGCGATCTACGACGCGGTGACCACGACGGACGAGCTGATCCCCTCCGGCGAGACCTCCTCCTACCGCTCCAATCCGCTGAAGCTGGCCGAGTTCACGCTCTCGCGCAAGGACCCGCAGTATGTCGGCCGCGCGAAGGCTGTACAGGCACTGGAGCTTGCGCGCCGCGCCAATCCCAACGCCCCCGAGGTGCTGGCCGCGCTGGACGGCGCAGACCCGCAGACCACCGGCCTCGGCAGTCTTGTCATGGCGATCCGCCCCGGCGACGGCTCCGCCCGCGAGCAGGCCGCGTCCTGCCAGCGCGTGCTCGGCGGCTGTGCAAACCTCTGCGAGGACTTCGCGACGAAGCGCTACCGCTCCAACGTCATCAACTGGGGCATGCTGCCCTTCACGGTCGACCACATTGCGGACTACAACATCCAGCCCGGCGACCGGCTCTACCTGCCCGGCATCCGTACCGCCCTTGCCTCCGGCGCAATGGCCTTCACGGCCACGCTGATGCAGGGTGAAAAGAAGACGCAGATCCCGCTGAAGCTCGAAAACCTCACCGCTGAGGATCGTGATATTATCCTCAAGGGCTGCCTCATCAACTACTACGCATAACCTGCCGCGCCCCCGGCCGACCGGCCGGGGGTTTTTCCTGCCGCTTGACAGCTTTGCTACAATAGTATTATAACCTCTCCAAAGGAGCATTCCCTTGAAAAAGCTCATTATTTTGACACTTTTCCTCTGCCTGCTGCTCACGGCCTGCGCGCAGGTGCCAGCGTCCGAGGGGCCGGAGATCGCCGCGACGACCTATCCGGTCGCGCAGTTTGCAGAGGCCGTCTGTGCCGGGACGGATATCACCGTCTCACGCATTGTAAACGACTCTGTCTCGTGCCTGCACGACTATTCGCTCTCCGTCTCGCAGATGAAAATTCTCGAGCGCGCCGACCTCGTGATTCTCTCCGGCGTCGGTCTGGAGGACTTTATGGACGACGCGCTCGCCCTCTGCCCCGACGTCGTGGACGCCAGCGTGGGCATCCCGCTGCTTGAAACAGACGGCGAAGCGCACGACGAGCACCAGCACGATGGGCATGACCACGGCGAGCACGACCCGCACATCTGGCTCTCGCCTGAAAACGCGCAGATCATGGTGCAGAACATCGCGGACGCGCTGACCGCGCGCTACCCGGACTATGCCGGGCAGTTCGCTGAAAACGCGAGCGCCTATCAGGCACAGCTCCAGGAATTGCAGGCATACGGCGAGGCAGCCCTCTCAGATCTGTCCTCTCGTTCGCTTGTGACCTTCCACGACGGCTTCTCCTATTTTGCGCAGGCCTTTGACCTGACGATCCTGAAAGCCATCGAAGAGGAGTCCGGCTCGGAGGCGTCAGCCCGCGAGCTGACGGAGATTGTCACGCTCATGCGGGAACACGCGCTTGCCGCCATCTTCACCGAAACAAACGGCGCGACCGCCGC
Organism: uncultured Oscillospiraceae bacterium; assembly: GCA_964652075.1. Lineage (GTDB taxonomy): Bacteria > Bacillota > Clostridia > Oscillospirales > Oscillospiraceae > CAZYZQ01. The sequence goes on along the minus strand of CAZYZQ010000118.1, from coordinate 2,950 downwards.
GGCGCAGATCGTCTCCCGCGAGACAGGCTGCAGCGTATACGCGCTCGACATGGCCATGGGCGACACGCCCTATTTTGAAGCCATGTACCACAACATTGACGTCATTGCGGAGGCATACGAATGATTCCACCCAAACACGGACACGGCAATGGCTGCGACAGCGTCTGCTGCCTGCGCATCTCCGATCTGACGGTTCGGGCAGGCGGCAGTCTGATTCTCGACCACGTCAACCTGCATATGCACTGCGGCCAGATTGTCGCGCTGATCGGCCCGAACGGCGCCGGTAAATCGACGCTGATCCAGTCGATTCTCGGCCAGCGGCAATATGCGGGCACGATCTCCTTCTCCTCCGGCGACCACCGCAGCCACCGGCTGCGCATCGGCTATGTCCCGCAGAGTCCCCGCTTCGAACCGGGCGACCCGATGAGCGTGCTCGACCTGTTCGCCTGCTGTATCGCAAAGCGTCCGGCCTTCCTGCGCCCGTCCAAAGCGCTGCGCGAGCAGGTGTGCGCCTGCCTTGCAAGGGTCAACGGCGAATCGCTGCTCGACAAGCGCGTCTGCACGCTCTCCGGCGGCGAGCTGCAACGCGTCCTGCTGGCGCTGGCGCTCGAGCCGATGCCGAACATCCTGATTCTCGACGAACCGCTCTCCGGCGTTGACGTCGAGGGTGAGGATCTGCTCATGCGCCTTTTGGACAAGATCCGCAAGCAGTTTGACCTCTCCATTCTGATGACGACGCACGACTTCGCGACACTGGAGCAGTATGCCGATCAGGTTGTCCTGCTCGATCGCAGCGTCCTGTGCACCGGCGCGCCGCTGGAGGTTCTGAACTCCGAGGCGTTCGCCAAAGCGTTCCATCTTTCGGGAGGTGACCGTGCATGAGCCTGTTCTATACCATTTTTGACGCGCTGCCGCTCGATTTTCTCTCCATGCGCTTCATGCAGCACGCCTTTCTGGCCGTTCTGCTGATGGGGCCGCTGTTCGGCCTGCTGTCCACCATGATCGTCTCGGGCCGTCTGAGCTTCTTCTCCGACGCGCTCGGGCACTCTGCCTTTACCGGCATCGCCATCGGCGTGCTGTGCGGGTTTGTGCAGCCGATGTGGTGCGCGATCGCGCTGTCCATACTGTTTGCGCTGCTCTTCACCTTTGTCCGCAGCCGGACAAATCAGGCAGCCGACACCGTAATTGGCGTCTTCTCCAGCACCGCCGTCGCGCTCGGCATCTTTATTGCGACGCTGGACGGCAGCAGCTTTACGAAGTTCAACCGCTATCTGATCGGCGACATTCTCTCCGTGACGCCGCTGGAGATCGGCCTGCTGGCCATTGTCCTACTATTGGTCGTCCTGCTCTGGTGCGTCGCGGCAAACCGGATGTTCCTGACCGCCGTCCACCCGCAGTTGGCCTCGTCGCGCGGCATCCCGACGCAGTGGACGCAGACGCTCTTCACCGTCGCCATCTCCGCGGTCGTGACGCTGGGGCTCAGCTGGGTTGGCCTTATGGTCATCAACAGCCTGCTGGTGCTCCCCGCCGCAAGTGCGCGCAACGTCGCGCGCAATCTGCGTGAATATCATCTGTTCTCCGTGCTCGGCGCGCTCGTGTGCGCCATCGGCGGTCTTCTGATCTCCTATTATCTGGGCTGCTCGGCCGGCGCGACGATCTCGCTACTGCTCGCCCTCTTCTTTGCCGTCACCTTCTGCCTGCGGAAAACGCGGGCCTAGCAAAAAATTCCGGGCTTCCGCCCGGAATTTTTTGTGCATATCCGGCCCGCTGCGCCGTCTAATCTGCGAGGCCTCAAAAAACCAGCAAAAAGGAGGTGCCCCATGCAGGAATCGGAAATTCTTTTCCTCTTTGACGCACATCACAACGCCATCTACCGGCTCGCACTGAGCTACACGCGCTCTTCGCAGGACGCGGAAGACGTTGTCCAGCAGACGTTTCTGCGCCTTCTGGAGACACAGCACCCGCCGAAGCGCGGCCATGAGAAGCCGTGGCTTATGCAGGTTGCCGTCAATCTCTGCCGTGACCTGCTGCGCACGCCAAGCCGCCGGACACAACCGCTGGACGAAACGCTCCCCGCGCCGCAGGACGGCGAATTGTGGCGCGCCGTACAGGCGCTGCCGGACGACTACCGCGCCGCCATCCACCTGCACTATTACGAGGGCTACACCCTCGCAGAAATTGCCAAGCTGCTGCACCTGTCCGTCTCCGGCGTCTCGATGCGCCTGCACCGGGCACGAAAGCAACTGCAAAGCAGCCTGACAGAGGAGGATTATCATGGAATCCAGATACAACGCACTCATGGATGACCTGTGCTTGCCCGCACAGCGGGTGCAGGCCATCCGTGCCGAACTCTCGCTGCGCTGCAACCAAGCCAACGAGGAGGCAACCGTTATGAAAACCCGTAAAATCCCGAAGCCCGCAATCATTCTCGCCGCCGCACTTTTAGTGGCCGCCCTGTCCGTCACCGCGCTCGCCGCAAGCGGCGTGCTTGGCAACTTCCATCTGTATCTCGGCAACGGCAGCATCACGCGCACAGAGGACAGCGTCTCCGTCTCCGTGAACACGGACGCGCCCAACACGCTCTATGAAATCCGCGACGGCCGCGTCTATCTGACCGTGGACGGCCATGACGACGACATCACTGACCTGTTTGACTATGAGACGCCGTACATCTACGAGTTCACCGATGAGAGTGGCATTCGTCATACGGTCATCATCGGCGGCGATCTGGACGCCATCGGCAGCGCAGAATTTCTCTGGGACACAGAGGGCCAGCCCGCGGGCGGCGCCAGCTCCTTCGGCACGCCTGAAGGCGCAGACGACGCCCCGTGGTTCGATGCCGCAACCGAGCAGCTCGGCCTGCCCTGGTAATATAAACGCAGCAGCCCCGGAAAATGAACCGCTACCCGTCAAGAGGACAGTGAAAAGATATAAAATTTTCCCGGCCAGC
>CAZYZQ010000117.1:0-5847 GCA_964652075.1 uncultured Oscillospiraceae bacterium | reverse complement strand
ATCAGCAACAGTACCAGCAGCAATATCAGCAGCAGCCGAACTACGGCCAGCAGTATCAGCAGCAGTATCAACAGCCGCAGTACCAGCAGCAGTATAATCAGCAATACCAGCCGCAATACCAGCAGCCGCCGAAGCCGAAGAAGCCGCGCAAAAAGCTCCCGCTCTGGGCCAAAATCGCGGTGCCCGTCGTTGTGGTGGGCGTCGCGGCCGTCTGCCTGTGGAAGCCGCTGAGCCTGAAGCTCGCACCGAAGGCCAGCCTGAACCGCGCCATGGAGAACACAACGGAGGCCATGGAAAAGCGGGCAAACGTCACGCCGCTCGCCGCCGTCGGCAATGCCGTCGAGGCGATCCGCAGCGGCACGTTGACGCTGGACGTCACGTATGACGACGGCTATGAGGCCGTCTCCGGCACGCTTGCGCTCTCCGGCGACAGCGACAAGAACGCCTACGCGCTCGACGGCGCCGTCACCTATCAGGGCACAACCATCGACGCGAGCCTCTACGCGGACGGCGACTGTCTCGCCGTCGGGTCTGACTTCCTGACGGACGGCACCTACTACGGCATTACATACGACACGCTCGCGGACGATCTGCAAAAGAGCTTCCTGTCGGACTATATCCCGGCCGAGTATATGCAGACCATCACGGATCTGGCCGACACGCTCAGCAGTCTGGTCAGCGGCAAGGACGGCGATAAGACTGTGCTTGACCCCTATATCCAGCAGGTCAAGGACTATTTCTCCAACCTTAAATACACGAGCGGCAGCGCCACAACGGACATCGGCGGCTCCTCCACCCGCTGCTCCACGATTTATACGAAGATCACGATGAATGATCTGGTGAAGCTGGTGCAGGATCTGGCCGACCGGGCCGAGAACGACGAGGAGCTCTACGGGATGCTGGAAGAGCTTGTGGCCACGCTGAGTGGGATTGAAGGCATGGATCTCGGTATGGATGTGAGCGACCTGCAGTACGCCTGGGACTCTCTGTTCAGCCAGCTGGACTACGCCATTGCCGAGCTCACGAGCTACGTTGACGGCGAGTGCACGCTGACCTACTACATTCTCTCCAACCAGGTCGTCAAGATGGAGCTGTCCGGCGAGGTTCGCGTGGACAGCGGCTACGGCGAAACCATGGCCATGCCGTTCACCCTGTCGCTTGACTACGGCAAAGACCCGTCGAAGGGCAACTTTTCCTTCCTGTGCGAGCTGAGCGCGGAGGGTGAGACGATGCGCATCACCACGGACTACACGAACGATTCCGCGTCGACCTACTTCTCCGATAAGATGACCGTTCTCGTTCAAATACCCTATGAGAGCGATATGGGCATGACCATCTCGAACAACTGGAACAAGACCACCGGCGATCTGGCTACAACCGTCTCCATCAACCAGTACGGCGAGACGCAGTCGATCACGTTCAACACAAACCTGAAGGTTGACGGCGACACGTTCGTCTTCTCCATCCCGGATGTGTATGAGTTTGCCGCCTCGATCGACGATTCCATGTACTACGAGGATCGCTTCAACGCCTCGATTACCCTGACCGGCACCAAGGGCGGTACGGTGGTAAAGCCGCAGTACGTGAACCTCGACCAGTGGACCGAGCAGATGTTCATGGATCTGGCCGCGCAGATCCAGCAGAAGGTCGGCGCGCTGGCTGGAGCATTCTAAATCCCCCGTTTTTTGCAGGTTTTCCTGTGAAAATATCACACATTCATGACAGGAAGTGACAATGATGGCAAAGAATTGCCCCAACTGCGGCGCAGAAGTGGAAGACGGCGCCCTGTTCTGTGGTTCCTGCGGCACCCCGATCCCACAGGAGCAGGCCCCGGTCGAGCCCACGCCCACCGGCGCAGTTGAAAATCCCTATCAGGCGCCTGCCTATGGTGCGCAGCAGCCCGCCGGCTACGGCGCGCAGCCCGCTTATGGCGCGCAGCAGCCCGCCGGCTATGACCAACAGACGGGTTACAGCGCCCCCGGCGGTGTCGCCGCACCTCCGAAGCCGCCCCGCAAGCCACTCAGTAAGACCACCAAGATCATCATCATCGCCGTCGCCGCCGTCGTGGTGCTGGCGCTGGCCGCGTACTTCATTCTGAACGCCGTGTTCACGCCCGCCAAAACCATCAACGGCTTTGTCGACGCGCTGGAGAACGCAAACGTTGCCGACGTGCAGAAATACGCCGCCTCCGCCGACCCCGAGACGCCGCTCGACGAAACCGCCGCGCAGGCGCTCATCGACCTGTATGTGGCGAACCCGGACTTCCGGGAATCCGTCTCCTCGACGCTCGAGGCACAGAAGAAGAGCAAGAAGAACATGGACCTCACCAACGTCCTGTTCCAGCTCAAGGCGAAAAAGCACGTCTTCTTCTCCACCTATGAGATTCTGATCTCCCCGTGCCGTGTGGAGATCAGCGCAGATCGCGCCGGCACAACCGTTACAATCGGGGAGCAGACGTTGCAGATCGGCCGGAAAGAGACCAGCCTGCCGGACAGCATAGAGGAATACGGCACGATCTATCTCGACGACGACTACGCCAGCGACAGCGGCCGCCTGTCCGCCGTCCTGCCGGGCCGCTACAAGGCCACGGCGACCTATGAAAACGCGCTCGGCCAGTCGTTCACCAAGGAGTTCGATCTGGATATCACCAGCGTGTCCAACTACAGCTATGTGCCGAGCTTTGACGCGGCGAGCATGTGGATCAGCAACTACTCCGACACCGCCGTCGACCTGTACATGGGCGACACGCTGCTGTGCACCATGAGTACCTACAGCGACCTGTACTTCAACATGCTTGAATCCGGCACCACGTTCTCCGCGAAGTGCGCCGGAAGCATCTCCGACACCGGCAACGCCTCGTATGCGCAGACCGCCACATGGGGCGATGTCACCGTCTCGGCCACGGCCGGCACCGACAACGACTTCAGCATCTCCTTCCCGTCCATCTACGTCTACAACGACTACGATTTTGACCTGAAGGTCAGCGTGGACGGTGCCGAGGTCGGTACGATCTACGCCGACGGCAGCTGGGAAATGGCGCCGATGGCCGTCGGCATGGAGCTGTCCTTTGAGCCGGCCGGCGATCTGGATCTTCCCCCTTACATCTATACAGTCGACGAGGACTCCTACTCCGTCTCACCGTCCTTCGACGTTCTGAGCATGTACATTGACAACTACTACCACACCGAGCTCAGCGTCAGCGTCAACGGTGAGGAGCGCGGTACGGTGCCGAGCTACGGCAGCCTCTCCCTCTCCGTCGTGGTGGGCGATGAGATCTCCGTTGCCCTGCCGGACGCGCCGTTCGCCGCGCCGTATGTCCATGCGGTAGAGGACAAAGACGACGACTACATGGACCCGCAGTTTGAGCTGTCCTCGGATGCCGCCGCCTCTCTGAACACCTTCCTCACGGACTATGTCACGAACGCTTTCAACGCACACAACGCGTTGGATACCGCCACACTGGCCGCATTGGAGCAAAGCGACCTGACCGAGGATCTGATTGAGCTGGCGCAAGAGGATCTGGACGAAGAAGCCGAGCTGGGCTACCGTGCAACCTTCTTCACGCTGACCGCTACGAGCGTCCAGTTCAGCAGCGCGGAGATTGAAGTGGATTCAACTGACGGCGTTTACGTCGATCTGGTCGCCGATGTCTTCTTTGACACCGATTACGTCTCCCACGACGAGGAGGGCAACGAAACCTATCACGACTCGTCTTCCGACGAGCATTACACGCTGTATCTTGATCTCGTTTATTCCGGCGATGCCTGGCATATCGCTGAATAATAAGAAACAACCGTAAGGAGGAAACAAATCATGGCAAATTTCTGCACATATTGTGGAAAGCCCATCCCGGAGGGCGGCTTCTGTGACTGCCCTGCTTCCCGTGCCGCTGCCCGGCAGCAGATGCCTCCGCAGCAGCAGATGCCCCCGCAGCAGCCCTACATGGGCGCGCCGACCCCCACCTACCCGCAGCAGCCCGCGCAGCCGAACCCAACGGTGGAAAAGCTCAAGGGCCTCGCCGGCCGGATCATCCCGTTCCTGAAGTCCTACTTCAAGGACCCGCTGGCCGCCACCTCCGCCGCGCTGCGGCAGCATGACCTCGGCATGTCCATCATCGTCATGGTGGTCTACGCCCTGCTGTGCGGCTTCTGCCTGCTCGTGACCTTCAAGCATCTGGTCTCCGAAATGGGCGGCAGCGACTACATCGGCGTTCCGTTCTTCAGCACCATGGGCCTGATGATCGTCGCCGCAGCCATCGTCCTGGTACTGCGCGTTCTGGTCACCTTCGCCATGCTGAAAATTCAGAAGATCAACGTCTCGTTTAAGGACGCGCTGATCGCCACCGGCGTCAACTTCCTGTACCCGGCTATCGTCCTGCTGCTGATGCTCATCGGCGTGCTGATCTCCTGGTACGTCTTCGTCATTCTGGCTGCGCTGGGCCTTGTGTTCCAGATCATCCTGTTCACGAACATCCTGACCCGCGTGTTCGGCGTCAAGGCGCAGGGCGCCTACGCGCTGATCTGCGCTGTGCTGCTGTGCGCGGCCATGCTGATCTCCGCATGGCTCAACAGCAAGCTGATCGTGCAGTCCGCCAAGGGCTGGTACAACAAGGACGATCACAGCGAGAAGGTCGGCGACTACATCGACGATATCGACGATATCTTCAACATGTTTTAATCCATTCTCCACAGGCGGGCCGCGCAGGATGCGCGGCCCGCTTTTTTCGCCGTTTGCTGCCGGCACGGCGCCGGAGCACGGCATTTTGCCGCATTTGCACGAAAAAGCAAGCCTGACAGGGAAAAACGCTTGACACGCGGCCGCCGGTCTGCTATAATAGGCAAGCTGTCAGGGAAAAGCCTTTGACAGGCAGGAGGTTCGCCATGAAGCACGACGCCTTTTATCTGTCCCGGCTGTGCGATTTTTACGGCGGGCTCCTGACGGAGCGGCAGCGCCTGTATTTTGACCTGTACTACAATCAGGATCTGAGCCTCGGTGAGATTGCCGCCGACGCCGGCGTCACCCGCCAGAGCGTCCACGAGCAGCTGGGCCGTACGGAGGAAAAGCTCCGCGCGCTGGAAGCGCAGCTCGGCTGCGCCGCGCGCTTTCAGGCCGTCGAGGACGCGCTTGCGAAGATTCGCGTAAACGCGCAGAACCTGCTCTCCATTCCGGCCGCCGCGCCAGATGCGCAGCGGATTCTGGACGCCGCCGATTCCATCTCCGAGTAACACCGAAAGGAGCACAGTATGGCTTTTGAAGGTCTGACCGACAAACTTTCCGCCGCCTTTAAGCGCCTGCGCGGCAAGGGCCGCCTGCGCGAGAGCGACGTCAAGGAGGCCATGCGCGAGATCCGTCTGGCGCTGCTTGAGGCCGACGTCAGCTACAAGGTTGTCAAGGATTTCGTCAAGGCCGTCACAGAGCGCGCCATCGGCCAGGATGTGCTCGAGAGCCTGACGCCCGCCCAGATGATCGTCAAGATCGTCAACGAAGAGCTGACGCGTCTCATGGGCAGTGAGAACCAGAAGCTGCAAATCTCCCCAAAGCCGCCCACAATCGTCATGCTGGTCGGCCTGCAGGGCGCGGGCAAGACGACGAACGGCGCAAAGCTCGCGGGCTACTTCAAGAAGCAGGGCAAGCGCCCGCTGTTGGTCGCCTGTGACGTCTACCGTCCTGCCGCCATCCAGCAGCTCAAGGTCGTCGGCGGGCAGCTTGAGATCCCCGTCTTTGAAGAGGGCGCGGGCAATCCCGTGGAGATCGCGCAGCACGCCGTCGCCCACGCCAACGCGCACGGCAACGACATGGTCTTCCTCGACACCGCAGGCCGCCTGCATGTCGACGAGACGCTGATGG
>CAZYZQ010000116.1:0-5910 GCA_964652075.1 uncultured Oscillospiraceae bacterium | reverse complement strand
TCTATTTGACCACGTGGGTCAAGGTCAAGGAGAACTGGCGCGCCAATATGAACTTTATCCACAGCGTCGGCTACGACAACGGCTAAATTTCGCCAGGCATAGCGGCGGCGTTTCCGCAAATGCTAATCCCGAAAAGGAGGGATTGCAGATGGATGCGGAAGGCCTTTGGCTGCTGTTTTTGGCAACGGGATCGCCTGCGATCTACCTGCTCTACCGGCAGGCATGCTGTCAGGAGCAGGCAAAGTCGGCCTGAGCGGGCAAGGTGAGTGCATGTATCAGACTCTGGAGGGCGTGATCCTCCGCGAAAAGGAATACGGCGACACGGACAAGCTGCTCACGATTTTAACACGCAACAGCGGCCGGATCACGGCAAAGGCGCGCGGCGCGCGCCGGCGCAGCAGCACGTTGAAAAGCGCCTGCCAGTTGTTCACGTATTCCGAATTTACCGTCTTTGAAAAGGGCGGGTTTTTGAATATTTCGGACGCGCAACCCCGGCAGATGTTCACGCCGCTGCGGGAGGATCTGGAGCTTCTCTCACTCGCGTCCTATTTCTCGCAGGTTTCGGAGGCTGTCTCGCAGGAGGACGCGGCGACGCCGGAGCTGTTTTCCCTGCTGCTCAACGCGTTTTACGCGCTCTGCGAGCTGCACCGCCCGCAGGCCCTTGTCAAAGCGGCCTTTGAATTCCGGACGGCCTGCCTGATGGGGTATGCGCCGCAACTGGATGGCTGTGCGGTCTGCGGGAATCCGGTGCCCGACCGCTTCAACGTCTCGCAGGGGACGCTGCAATGCGTCTCGTGCCGCGACCCCTCCCTCGACGGTCTCCGGCTCCCGATCAGCCCGTCAAGTCTGGACGCGCTTCGTTTTCTTGCATACAGCGATGGCAGCAGGCTCTTTTCCTTCCGTTTGCCGGAGGGCGCAATGAAGGAGCTTTCCGACATCGCGGAGACATATCTGGCGACGCAGCTGGAACGCGGTTTCTCCGCTCTGGATTTTTACCGCGCGCTGCTTGCGCCGAATTTGGAGAGTAACCATGGATTTGAATGAAAAATCACTGCATACGCTGGAACTGGATCAGGTTCTGGCACTTCTGGCGGAGTGCGCCGGCAGCGAGGAGGGCAAGAACCGCTGCCGCAATTTGCGCCCTGTCTGTGATCTGGACGATGTTCTTGCCCTGCAAACGGAGACGAGCGCGGCCTGCCGCCTGTTAGCGCTCAAGGGCAACCCCGGCTTTTCCGGTGTAAAGGACGTCGCGATGACGCTTGAGCGCGCCGATCGCGGCGGTTGCCTGAACGCGGCGGAGCTTCTGCGCATCGCAGGCGTTCTGCGCGCAGCGCGGCTGGTGCAGGACTATGCCTCCGGCGAGGCGGTTGAACCGTGTCTCAGGGTGCTGTTTGAGATGCTATCGCCAAACAAATTCTTTGAAGAGCGCATCACTGCGGCGATCCTGTCTGAGGAGGAGATTGCGGACGCCGCCAGCCCGGAGCTTGCCAACATCCGGCGTCTTATGCGCGTGCAGAGCGCCAAGGTGCGCGATGTACTTCAGCATATTATCTCATCTCCCAGCAATTCCAAGTATCTGCGCGAACCGATCATCACCCTCCGGAACGACCGCTATGTCGTGCCGGTGCGCAGCGAGTTCAAAAACAATATCCCCGGGCTGATCCATGACGTCTCCTCATCCGGCGGCACTTTCTTTGTCGAGCCGATGCAGGTCGTCAAGGCAAACAATGAGCTGCGCGAGCTGTTGGAACGGGAGCAGCGCGAAATTGAACGCATTCTGGCCGAGTTTTCGGCGGAAGCGGCCGGGAATAAAGACCGGATCAATGAGAATTTCCGGGTGCTGACACGTCTGGATACGATCTTCGCCCGCGCCTCGCTCAGCTATAAAATGCGCGCCTGTCCGCCAGAGATCCGGACGGACGGCCGTCTGGATCTCAAACGCGCGCGGCACCCGCTGCTCGATCCGAAGAAGGCTGTACCGATCTCGGTACGGCTCGGCAGCGATTTTGACACGCTGGTCATCACCGGCCCGAATACCGGCGGCAAGACGGTCACGCTCAAGACCATCGGCCTTCTGACCCTGATGGCAGAGTGCGGACTGCATATCCCGGCGGACGACGGCAGCGCCGTCTCGCTGTTTGCGCAGGTATTTGCGGATATCGGCGATGAGCAGTCCATCGAGCAGTCGCTTTCCACGTTCTCCTCCCATATGAAAAACATTGTCGAGATTATCGACACCTGTACGCAGGACTCCCTGATTCTCTTTGACGAGCTCGGCGCTGGTACTGACCCGGCCGAGGGCGCGGCGCTGGCCGTCTCCGTCATTGAGTTCTGCCGAAAAATGGGCGCGCGCGTCGCTGCGACAACACACTACGCGGAGCTCAAGGTCTACGGGATGCGCACGCCGGGTGTTTCCAACGCCTCGTGCGAATTTGATGTAGAGACGTTACAGCCGACCTACCGGCTCCTGATCGGTATCCCGGGTAAATCCAACGCGTTCGCCATCTCGCGGCGGTTGGGCCTTTCGGAGGAGATCATCAAGAGCGCAAAGGATCTGGTCAGCGAAAACGACCAGAACTTTGAGGACATTCTGAACCAGCTGGAACAGCAGCGGCAGGCCATGGAGCAGGCACGCATGGAAGCGGAGCAGCTCCGCCTGCAAACGGCGCAGGCCAAGGAGAAATCCGACGAATACTATCGCCAGATCAAGCGCGAGCGCGACAAAGCGGCGGAAGCCGCGCGCGCAGAGGCACAGCATATCATCGATGAGGCCCGCGAGACAGCGAACGCCGTCTATGCCGAATTGAAGGAGCTGCGTAAGCAGGTAAAGGATGCCGGCGATTTACAGGGTGTCAACGAGCGGCAGGCAAACCTGCGCCATGCGCTCAATGAGGCCGAGGACCGGCTGGCAGGGGAGCGGCAGGCACCCGAGCGTCCGGCGCCGACACGGGAGATCCGCGTGGGTGATACGGTGGAGCTGAAGAAGATCAGCTCCCGGGCGAGCGTGCTTGCCATCGGCGCCGATGGCACCCTCCAGCTGCAGGCCGGTATCCTGAAGATCACAGCCAGGCCGGACGAGGTCTATCTGCTCGAAAATGAGCGTCAGGACACAAAAAAATTTATTGAAAAGGCGAAGCGCGAGCTGCGCAACATCCCAACTCCGTCAGAGCTGGATCTGCGCGGCATGAGCGCGGGAGAGGCCATTCCGGTGCTGGACAACTTTCTGGACGCCGCGATGCTTGCCAATCTCAATTCCGTGCGGATCATCCACGGCAAGGGCACCGGCGTACTGCGCCGTGAGGTGCAGAACCATCTTAAGCGCTGCCGGACGGTCAAATCGTACCGTCTCGGCGTCTACGGTGAGGGTGAGGACGGCGTAACCATCGCAGAGCTTCGGTGAAATTGCACAACTTTTTCGCTTCCTTTCGTGAAAAGTGTTCTATGGGATTGACGTGGACGCGTTTCTTTGCTATGATAAAGACAGTTTCCGGACACAATACCAAGGAGAGATGATCCCATGTACACAAAGCAAGCCATTGTCACCTGTAATTCGGGTCTGCACGATACACAGGCAACCTATTTCATTCAGAAAGCAAATGAGTTTTCTTCCCGGATCTCGGTTGAGATGGACAGCCGGAAGATCAATGCAAAAAGCCTGCTGGGCGTGCTCTCGATGGGTGTGACGCGCGGCTCTGTCATCGTCCTGAGCGCGGAAGGCCCTGACGAGGAAGAGGCGGTCAATACGCTGATTGAGATGATCCAGAAAGAGATCTGACATTTTATTTTCCACACTGTGACCCGCCCCAAAGTTTTGTGAGAACTTTGGGGCGGCTTTCTGACAGGGAGGCAGTATGACGCTCGAAGAGCTGCGCGAGAAGACGCGCGCCTTGCCCTATGCCCCGGGCGTATATCTGATGTCCGATCAGTCGAATCAGATCATCTACGTCGGCAAGGCCAAAAAACTGAAAAACCGCGTAAGCCAGTATTTTCAGGACACCGCTTCGCATACGCGTAAGACCAGAATGATGGTCTCGCAGGTCGACCACTTCGATGTGATTGTCGCATCTTCGGAGTTTGAGGCGCTGGTGCTGGAATGCTCGCTCATCAAGCGGCATATGCCGAAATACAACATCCTGCTCAAGGACGATAAGGGCTATCCGTATCTGCGGCTTGATATGCGCGAGGAGTTTCCCACGCTGACTATGGCTGGCCGCGTTGTGGAGGACGGGGCCAGCTACTATGGCCCCTTTGGCGGGCGGTCGCTGACACAGCGGCTGATCGACGCCATCCGGCTCGCCCTCAAGCTGCCGGGATGCAGCAAAAAATTCCCGCGCGATCAGGGCAAGGACCGGCCATGCCTGAATTACCACATGGGCAACTGCGCCGGCTGGTGCCAGCTGCACCACACTGCGGAGGAGTACCGCGCCGAGATGCGGAAGGTGCAGCTTCTGCTCTCCGGAAAGTACCAGCAGGCCGCGGCGCAGATCCGCGCAGAGATGGAGGCGCAGGCAGAGCAGCTGCATTTCGAGCAGGCCGCGGCGCTGCGCAGGGGCCTGCGCCCTGAGATCGTGCCCGTGGGCGTCTTTGTAGATGAAGATCCGCAGGTCATCCTGGCGCTGCTGGAGCGGGATATCATCGGGATGGTCCAGCTCCACGGACAGGAGGATGAGGCCATGGTCCGCTTCCTGAAGGAGCGCGGCCGAAGGCCTGTCATCAAGGCGGTCCGGGCGGAACGGGCGGAGGACCTTCTGGCATGGAAGGACAGCGCGGCGGACTATCTGCTCTTTGACGGCGGGAAAGGGGACGGAAGGACCTTTGACTGGAGCCTTGCCGGGGCCGCAGGACAGTGCGGAAAGCCGTTCTTCCTGGCGGGCGGCCTGGATCCGGACAATGTGCTGGAGGGCGCCAGGCTCTTTCGGCCCTATGGACTGGATGTGAGCAGCGGCGTGGAGGAGGCCGGGGCCTCGGGCCCGGTAAAGAGCCCGGAAAAGATAGCCAGATTCGTGAGAACAGTGAGAGAATGGAAGAAGGACTAGGAGACGCTCTCGGTCCTTCGTATGGCGCGCTGCGGCGCGCAGATAGGAGCATTATGAGCAAAGGACGTTTTGGGATCCATGGCGGACAGTACATCTCGGAAACACTGATGAACGAGCTGATCCGTCTGGAGGAATGTTATGAGTTCTATAAGCAGGATAAGGAATTCAATGAAGAATTGGACCGTCTCTTGAAGGAGTATGCGGGCAGACCTTCCCTGCTGTATTATGCGGAGAAGATGACCAAGGATCTGGGCGGAGCGAAGATCTATCTGAAGAGGGAGGATCTGAACCATACCGGCTCCCACAAGATCAACAACGTGCTGGGCCAGGTGCTGATGGCGAAGAAGATGGGAAAGACCAGGGTCATCGCCGAGACCGGCGCGGGCCAGCATGGAGTGGCGACGGCCACCGCGGCCGCGCTGCTGGGCATGGAGTGCGAGGTCTTCATGGGGAAAGAGGATACGGACAGACAGGCGCTGAACGTATACCGCATGGAGCTCCTGGGAACGAAGGTGCACCCTGTGACCAGCGGCACCCAGACCCTGAAGGACGCGGTGAATGAGACCATGCGGGAGTGGACCAACCGGGTGGCGGACACCCACTATGTCCTGGGCTCCGTGATGGGCCCCCATCCCTTCCCCACGATCGTGAGGGATTTCCAGAGCGTCATCAGCAGGGAAGCGAAGGCGCAGATCCTGGAAAAGGAAGGGAAGCTCCCGGCGGCGGTGGTCGCCTGCGTGGGAGGCGGGAGCAATGCCATGGGAATGTTCTATCATTTCCTGGAAGAGGAGGGCGTGCGGCTGATCGGATGCGAGGCGGCCGGAAAGGGCATCGATACCGAACAGCATGCCGCGACCATCGCGAAGGGCTCTCT
>CAZYZQ010000115.1:0-5990 GCA_964652075.1 uncultured Oscillospiraceae bacterium | reverse complement strand
TCCTGGGCGATACCCGCACCTCCATCTTCGACGCCAACGCGGGCGTGTACCTGACCGACACCTTCGTTAAGGTTGTCTCCTGGTACGACAACGAGATCGGCTACTCCAACAAGGTTCTGGACCTGATCCGTCATATGTACTCCGTCGACCACAAGTAATTTCTGGTCAAATATAAAAGCCGGTGCGCACGTGCGCACCGGCTTTTTTTCTATCCTGTTTGCAGCTTAGCCAGCATTCGCTGTTTCCCGGCCTCAGTCAGAAGCGGCTGTCACAGTTGTTGCATTTCCAGGTTTTCCCGATATCACCTGCGCCATAGAGACCGAAAAAGGCAATTTTTGCAACCTTTTTGGAGGTGGAGATACGGGAAAGGGAGGTTGAGCCGCAGATGGGACATTTCGGAATCCCGGTCGGGGAAGGGGTGGGATCCGGAATGACATAGGGCTGCGGTGCTGTTACCGGCCTGCCGCGCTCATACGCGGCTTTTGCAGCGTCACGGTCCCACTGATACAGCTCCTTTGGCGGGCGTTCCGGGAAAATGCCTTGGGCGCGGTAGGCCTCCATCCGCGCAGTCTGCTTTTGATAAGCATCGGAGTTTTCATCGCCGATATTTCGGGGGATGACGCAGTTTTCTCTGACATACATGGCGTATTCCGGCTCGTGATACTCGCACATGGGGAAATTGATTTCCACAGCTGGGTATGGATGCCCGTCAATCTGACAGTCGCAGCCCGGAAGGTTATGATATTTGTCGAGAACGGAGTAACGGTAGTCGCACCCGCACTTGACACAGACGACTGCACGCGGCGGGGAGCAGGTAAACTCCGCCGGCTTGATTTTGGAGAGCAGCCGCTCGATTTCCTTTTTGCTTTTTGAATCCTTCACTTCCGCTGCCGGGGATCCACAATAGGGGCAGAAAGCATAATCAGCCGACACGTTCTTGCCACATTTCGGGCATACGATGAAAGTCATAAGGACACCTCCAGCCTATAAATTTATGATACCATACTCTTGTTAAAACTACAAGCTAAAATAATTCGATCATGAGCAAAAGCCCTCCGACGCAGTTTTGCGATTCTGCGTCAGAGGGCTCTCTCCATTGGCTGTTTATTCCTATGCCGGTTTCCCGACGGTATTTCACTCCTGCTCAGCCAGCCACGCTTCCAGACACAGGCCGGAGCGGTAGATCTCCGGGGCATAGTCACCGACGTAGCGGTAGTGCCACGGCTCGTAGGCGAAGCCGGTGGTTCCGGAATCACCGGTGGGGTAGCGGAGGGTGAAGCCATACTCGTGCGCGTGCGCCATGAGCCATTGCTGCTCCGGGGTGTCCTCCTGCCGCTCGTCGAGCACCTGTTGGTCAAGGCTCACAATATCCACGGCAAGCCCGGTCTGGTGTTCGCTCGTGCCCGGAACGGCGACCCACTGCGCGGCCTCCGCCTCCGCCGCCGGCTGCGACAGCCCGTCGCGCAGGCAGGCGGCGACCTTTGCATCGTAAAGCTCCTGCTGGAATGCCTGCGTCCGATAGGCGGAGCAGACCAGCGGCGACAGTCCCGCGGCGCGCATATTGTCCAGCATCTGCGTCAGCGGTTCGAGGATGCGGGCATCGACACTGTGGTTGGAGTCCAGCTCGGCCAGCGTCACGGTGTAGTCCTCCGGCAGCGCGTGCCACGGATTGACCAGCAGAAGCTCCCATGCATCATCGATTGCGCCGTCAGGCGGTTCCGGGGCCGGCTCCGCCACGGGCGCCACGGGATGCAGGCGGCTTGGAAGCAGCAGATACAGCCAGCAGGCTGCGAGCACGGCAGACAGAAGACAGATGGGCAGATAGCGACGGCGCGCGGGCTTGACAGAGTGTGATGGCATGGAAACTCCTTTGCGGTAGATTGAAAACGGGCTTATCAAATATTTTCTCACGATTTTCTACATAATAACATATATTTTTAGACTTATCAAGTAAGACGACAAAAAATATTTGACGTTACAGGCGGAAACATTGGCTATGATAGTAGCGGAAAGAGAGGGTGATTGGCCAATGGATGAGAACTACGTGCGCGAGCGGATCACGCAGCTGCGGCTGCAAAAGGGTGTGTCGGAATATCAGATGAGCTACGATCTCGGCCACAGCCGCGGCTATGTCTACAATATCTCCTCCGGCAAGGCGCTGCCGCCGCTGAAGGAGTTTTTCGCGATCTGCGACTATTTTGAAATTACGCCCTGCCAGTTTTTCGACGAGTCCGCGCAGAACCCCGAGCAGATCCAGCGTGGACTGGAGACGCTGAAAAAGCTGCGCCCGCAGGATCTGCAGCTTGCCCTGGCGCTGCTGGACAGGCTGGCGGAGCAGGGATAGAGCACGACCGCTTGACTATGCAGCTTCAAATGGGCAAAAAAAGGCAGCCACTCCCAAAATGGAACGGCTGCTGTTTTGCGTGAATTTATGCATTTTCAGCTTCGAATTTCTTGATGAATTCCACCAGATACGCGACGCCCTCATACGGCATGGCGTTGTAGATGGACGCGCGCATACCGCCGACGGAGCGGTGGCCCTTGAGGTTGGACATGCCCGCCGCGATGGACTCCTTGACAAACTTCGCGTTGATCTCGTCGTCCTCCGCGCGGAAGGTGACGTTCATCAGGCTGCGGCTCTCTTTCTCGTTCGGATTTTTGAAGAGCTTGCAGCTGTCGATGCAGTCGTAGAGAAGCGCGGCTTTCTTCTGGTTCATCTCCTGCAGCGCGGTCAGGCCGCCGATGGACTTGATCCAGTCCAGCACGAGCTTGCAGATATAGATCGGCCAGCAGGGCGGGGTGTTGTACATGGAGTCATTCTTCGCCATGACGGAGTAGTTCATGACGGTCGGGACGGTGGCGGGCAGATCCTCGCGGATCAGATCCTCACGGACAATGACGATCGTCAGGCCGGCCGGTGCGACGTTCTTCTGCGCGCCCGCGTAGATCAGGCCGAACTTCGACACGTCGAACGGCTCGGACAGGATGCAGGAGCTCATGTCTGCGACCAGCGGCACATTGCCGGTGTCCGGGATATACGGCCATTTGGTGCCGTAGATCGTGTTGTTCATGCAGATGTGCACGTAGTCGGCGGTCGGGTCGAGATCCAACTCCTCCTGCTTCGGGATGCGGGTGAAGCCCTCGGCCTTGGTCGACGCGGCGATGCGCGGCGTGCCGTACTTCTGTGCCTCCTGATAGGCCTTGTTGGAGAAGTTGCCGGTGATGATATAGTCGGCCTTGCCGGTCTTCATCAGGTTCATCGGCACGCTTGCAAACTGCAAAGACGCGCCGCCCTGCAGAAACAGCACCTTATAATTGTCCGGGATCCTCATGACCTCGCGCATGAGCGCTTCAGCCTGCTTGATGATGTTGTCATAGACCTTGGAGCGATGGCTCATCTCCATGACAGACATGCCGGAGCCTTCAAAGTTCAGAAGATTCTCCTTCGCGCTTTCGAGCACGGGGAGCGGCAGCATGGACGGGCCTGCTGCAAAGTTGTAGATACGGTCGTACATATTGGTTCCTCCTTGCGATTACGCCGGGATATTTTCCTTCTTATTATATCGATTTCTCCCGAGGAAAGCAACTGAAAATAAGGCTCAAATCCGACGAATTCTTTCTCACAGTAAAGAATAAAATTGGAACATTGCATAAATTTCACGAAGTTTGCCGTTTGATCTCGTATTTTCGGCGCGTCGCAAGCCCGCCCCGAATGTGGCGCTCGGCCTTGTTCTGCTCCAGAAGGCGCCGGACGCGCCCATACAGCCCCGGGTCCAGATGCGGCAGACGTTCTGACAGATCCTTGTGTACCGTCGATTTGCTGATTCCGAAGTGCTTCGCCACACCGCGCACGGTGGTATTTCTCTCCAGCATGAATTTGGCAAGCACGATGGCTCGCTCCTCGATGGTTTCGTTCAAGAAGCAACACTCCCTGCATAGGCTGCTTCATCCTATGCGCCGTGCGGCGGGAAATAGTCCATTGCCTGCCGGCGAAATCTGTGTTATACTTCTACAAGAAACCATATGCGGAGGAAACCCAACATGGAATATAACAAAAAAATCGGGCAGATGGCGGCGGGAGACGCAGTGGAGGGCTTCTATGTCCTGCAGAGCGCCAATGTGAAGACAACGGCGAAGGGCAGCCCCTTCCTCGTTGCGCAGATTGCCGACCAGTCCGGGCATATCGACATGAAAATGTGGGACTACGCCGGCCCCTTGAGTGCGCAGGACGAGGGAAAGGTCGTGAAAGTCCGCGGCTCGGTCTCGGAGTATCGCGGTGCGTTGCAGTTCGTTGCAGAGCGGCTGCGTCTCGCGACGGATCACGACCAGTATGACGTCTCGGCGCTTGTCCCGACGGCGCCGATCGATCTGACCGCGGCCTACGCACAGATCGAACAGCTGGTTGCGTCGATGCAGGACGCGGACTACGCCGCGATCTGTCAGGAGATGCTGCGCTGCCACGGGAAAGAATTCAAAACGATCCCCGCCGCCAAGAGCGTCCACCACGGCTTCCACGGCGGGCTTTTGATGCATACGGTCAATATGCTGCGTCTCGCGGACTTCCTCGCGGCGCAGTACGCCGACAGCATAAGCCGCGACCTGCTGCTGGCGGGCACGCTGCTGCACGACTTTGCGAAGGCGCGCGAGTTCGCGTTCTCCGGCCTCGGCCTCGTGACGGCCTACACCGTCCCGGGGCAGCTGCTGGGGCACCTGACCATGGGCGCGCAGGAGGTCGCGGAGGTCGCGAAAGCGCTCGGCACACCGGAGGAGAAGTCGGTGCTGCTGCAACACCTGCTGCTCTCGCACCACGGCGAGCCGGAATTTGGCGCGGCGGTGCGCCCGATGTGCGCGGAGGCGGAGCTGCTGTCGCTGATCGATCTGATCGACAGCCGGATGGAGATCTACCGCGAAGCGCTGCAGGACACCGCGCCCGGCCAGTTCTCCAACCGCATTTTTGCACTTGACAAACGCGTATACCGGCATCCGTGATTTGATTACGAAAACCCGGCGTGAACGGAAGGTTCACGCCGGGTTTCTGTCAAAATTGCAGGGGAGTGCTGTTCTGGTACGTCAGATACCGGAATACGATCCCGTTTTCTTCCATCGCTTCGCTTTCCGCTGTCAGATGCCAGCCGGGCGTCTCGTCGAGGTTGGGGAAGAAGCGGTTCGCTGTCGCGGAGATCTCGCTGCGCGTGACCTCCGCTGTGTCGCAGTAGGGCAGAAGCAGACGGTAGATCTGTTCGCCGCCGATGACGCACAGCTCGTTGCGCGGAATTTCCCGGCAGCGGGAGAGCAGCTCGTCCAGACTGTGCAGTACTTCCGCACCATCGATCTCCAACGTCGGATCGTGCGAGAGCACAAGGTTCCGGCGGTTTTTGAGCGGCCGTCCGCCGGGAAACGTTGCAAGCGTTTTTCGCCCCAGAATGACGGTTTTCC
This sequence comes from uncultured Oscillospiraceae bacterium, assembly GCA_964652075.1. Taxonomy (GTDB): domain Bacteria; phylum Bacillota; class Clostridia; order Oscillospirales; family Oscillospiraceae; genus CAZYZQ01. Next base: position 554 of record CAZYZQ010000115.1, on the reverse strand, counting down.
CGGTTGTCAGGCTGCGAAACCGCTTGAGATCCGCCGGGATCGATACCAGAAGCCGGTCCTGCACGCCGATGCCCCAGTTGGGGGCCACATTGACAATACAGTTCATATCGCCACCGGGATGGTCGCCTCGAAGGGCGCATAGTCGTAGTTTTCAATCTGCACGCTCTTGGTCGAGAACTGATAAAAGTCCGTCACAGACGGGTCGAGCGTGACGCGCGGCGCGGGGCGCGGCGTCTGTTGCAGCATCTGCTCAATGATCGGCACGTGCCGGTCATAGATGTGCGCGTCCGCAATGACATGTACCAGCTCGCCCGCCTCCAGCCCGGACACCTGCGCGAACATCATCAAAAGGATCGAATACTGCGTGACGTTCCAGTTGTTCGCGGCCAGCATGTCCTGACTGCGCTGGTTGAGAACGGCGTTCAGCGTATGCCCGGAGACGTTGAAGGTCATGGAGTATGCGCACGGATAGAGCGCCATCTCGTGCAGATCCTGAAAGTTATACAGATTCGTCAGAATGCGGCGGCTGGCCGGGTTGTGCTGAAGATCGAACA
>CAZYZQ010000114.1:0-5996 GCA_964652075.1 uncultured Oscillospiraceae bacterium | reverse complement strand
ATCGGACGGGACAGGCCCTTGCCGATCTCGGTGATGGACAGCGAGGAGGTGTTGGAGGCGAAGATGCACTCCGGCTTGCAGAGCTTGTCCAGCTCGGCGAAGGTCTGCTGCTTGACCTTCATATCCTCGAACGCGGCCTCCACGATCAGGTCGCAGTCCGCGCAGAGGTCTTCCTTGACGCCCGGCGTGATCGCGGCGACGATGGCGTCGGCTCTTTCCTGCTCCATCTTGCCCTTGGCGACGAGCTTGTCGTAGCCCTTCTTGATCTTGGCCAGACCGTTCTCGGCCCACTCGGCCTTGATGTCGCACAGCGCGACGGTAAAGCCCTCCGTCTGCGCGAACGCCTTCGCAATACCCTGGCCCATCGTGCCAGCGCCAATGATGCCTACTTTCATGATAATTTGCTCCTTTGTTACAGTTTTGATATGGTGAAAATTTGAATAACCGTGTGATAACCTTAACGCCGAATTCTTAGTAGAACAGCTCCCGCAGGTGGCTCCCTTGTGTAAAGGGAGCTGTCGGCGATAGCCGACTGAAGGATTGTCGATCTTGCTGGGCACCTACGGATTTGCCGATAGCTTTCGCTTTCGGAACCCCCTACCGCACAATCCCTCAGTCAGCGCCTACGGCGCTGCCAGCTCCCTTTACACAAGGGAGCCTTTACGAGGGCTGTTCTATCGGGGGTGCGTCCCAGAATTTTAGTGATTCGTAAAAACCGCCTTCGGCTTCGGCTTTTCGCGGCTGAGGAAGCAGGCCATGCCCTCGACCTGGTCGTGCGTCTCGAAGCAGCTGCCGAACAGCTCCTCCTCGATCTCGACGGCGCGGTCGATCTCGACCTGCATGCCCTCGTTCACGGCCTTCTTGCAGGCGCGGACGGCGATGGGGGCGTTTCTCGCGATCTTGTTTGCGAGCTTCATGACGTTCTCCATCAGCTCCGCCTGCGGGTAAACCGTGTTGACAAGCCCGATGCGCAGCGCCTCTTGCGCGTCGATGTTCAGCGCGGAGTAGAGGATCTGCTTCGCCATGCCCATGCCGACAAGCCGCGCGAGCCGCTGCGTGCCGCCGAAGCCCGGCGTGATGCCGAGGCCGACCTCGGGCTGGCCGAAGACGGCGTTGTCCGAGCAAATGCGGATGTCGCAGGACATCGCCAGCTCGTTGCCGCCGCCGAGCGCGAAGCCGTTCACGGCCGCGATGACGGGCAGCGGGAAGGTCTCGATCATGCGGAAGATGTCGTTGCCGAGCTTGCCGAATTCCTTGCCCTCGGCCTTCGTCATGGTGGACATGGAGCCGATATCGGCGCCCGCGACGAAGCTCTTCTCGCCCGCGCCGGTCAGGACGACGCAGCGCACCGCGTTCTGGTCGATGGCCTCGAATGCGGCCTTGAGGTCTGCGAGCACCTCGGGGTTGAGCGCATTGAGCGCCTTCGGCCGGTCGATTGTGACAATCGCGACCGCGCCCTGGATTTCCGTCGTGACAAAAGACATGGGAAACACTCCTTTTACTTTCAATTTGATAACTTTATAAAAACCGCCAAAATTGCGCGATTTTTCAGCTTTCCGCGCCGCCCAGCGACGCAAACTTTTCCTTCAGCGCCTGCTCGACGTTCGGCGTGACGAACTTCGACACGTCCGAGCCGTACTTCGCGGCCTCCTTGACGATCGTGGAGGACAGGTAGCTCCACTTGATGCTCGTCGCAAAGAACATGGTGTCGACGCCCGGCATCAGCGCGTGGTTGAGCTGGGCAATCTGGATCTCGTTCTCAAAATCCGTCACGGCGCGCAGTCCGCGCACCATCACGGTCGCATGGTTCCTCTTTGCAAACTCGACGGTCAGCCCGTCGAACGAGTCGACCGAGACGTTCTGCCACGCATGGCAGCACTCGCGCAGCAGCGCCACGCGCTCCTCGACGTCGAACAGCGGCTTCTTCGCGCTGTTGTTCAGCACCGCGACAATGAGCCTGTCGTTGACGCGGGCGGCGCGCTTGATGATGTCGAGATGCCCGCGCGTCACGGGGTCGAAACTTCCGGGATAGATCGCAATCGCCATAGCTCTCTCCAATATCTGTTTTCCAGCAGCGCACGAACGTGCGGAGGGCCCGGCGGGGCCGGAGCCGCCCGAAAATCTGCTTAGTATCATGTTACCAAACCGGATTTTGTTTGTCAATATCGAAGTTGGAATATCGATAAAAAAAGTGTACAAAGATTGCGCGGATTTTCACCCGCTTTTCTCTGTTTTCGGCTTTCCGTTTTCCCAGCGCAAAAAAAGCGCCGCCCCAAAGCGGAGCGGCGCGGCAAAGCCGGGTTATTTCTTTTCAAACTTCTCATACGGCCGGTGCAGGATGGCCTGGAAGAACTCCCACATCGCGGCAAAGCGCTGGGCGGTGGAGCCGGTCTCCGGGACGCGGATGCGGTCCAGCCCGGTCCCCGGCGCGTCGACCAGCACCGAGAACACGCGCGTCTCCGGCATATTCTCGCTGGAGATCTCGTCGATCTCCACGCCGCGCACCTGATCGTAGTGGAACAGGTCGGCCTGCTCGTTGAACACCGTGTCGTTGAGGGAGAAGCAGAAGAGCTTCTCGTGGGAATTGGCCGCCAGCATCGGGCCGTGGCCGATCAGGATATCGGGGTGGAACGCACGCAGGCGGCGCTCATTTTCCGTCCGGTAGGCCAGATGCTCGCGCACCTGCTCTGTATTCAGGCGACGGATCCCGCGCAGCTGGTGGCTGCACGCGTTTTTGCAGTCCATGCAGATTGCGCCGTCTGCAATCTGGTAAGAGCCCATCGTCGTAATCTTCTTCCCGCAGACTGCACAAACCTTTCTACCAAAAATTGCCATAAGCGCACCTCCTGTTGCAAAAAGAAAGCAGCCGGACCCCGTGTTCCCGCGCCCCACGCAGGCGCTCACGCCTCCTTTTCTGCTTTCCTTTCTACCATGATAGCACTATTCTGGAAAAATGCAATTCTCCGCGTATAATTTTGTGTAATTTCACCAAAATTATTTTCAATTCCAAGCGCGAACAGCGCAGATGCCTGTCCGCCGGAAATTTTTTCCAAAAATGGTCTGTAAGAGGATCATGCTATCCTACGGCGATTTCGCATAATCCGCATACGCCCCAAATCAACGCGTAGGGGCGCCCGCCGCACCGCTGAGACGCACTGCCGGTTTACATCGTACCCCCGATAGAACAGCCCCCGCAAAGCTCCCCCTTCGGGGGGAGCTGGATTGGCCGCAGGCCAAGACTGAGAGGGGCTGCAGTTGCGATTTTTACAGCGCCGAAAACAATGCAAAGACCGTTGCGCTGGATGCAGCAAACGTCCGGCTACTGTGCAACCCTTCGGTGCATCCCCTCTCAGCCCCAGTGTGCGCACTGGGGCAGCTCCCCCCACCGGGGGAGCTTCGCGGGGTGTTCTCACGATGACACATATCGGCGGGCGCACACATAGGTGCGCCCCTACGGCGGCGATTGGAGGTGTGTACCGTCCAGATCTGCACCGTCCGTAGGGTGGGGGCTACCTCGGCCCCGCCCTACAAGGTGTGCATATACCGCACGATCTCCCAAACTACGGGTAGGGGCGCACCTATGTGTGCGCCCGGTGCCCGGAGTACGAATTCGCCGAAGGTCAATTCGTTGCAAAAAGATCTCCCCGCGCGGGCAACCCCCAATAGAACAGCCCCCGTTCTTGGCTCGCCCCCCTTGGGGGGAGAGCTGGCACGGGCGAAGCCCGTGACTGAGAGGGAGGCGGTAGAGGGCCGAATATTCGGGGCGTTCCCGCACAGGAGAACCTCTCACACCCCACATCTCAAGGCGGGGCGTGCGAGGCCATTTCCTTTGGGCCTCGGCGTGCCTGCAATAAAACACCCCGCCGCCGTATTTCGCACAGTCCCGCCGTTTCGTGGAAAATATTCTTATCCGCGCGCTTCCTCCTCCCAGCTTAAAAACTCCCCGGTCAGCGCGTCGATTTCAAATTCGTATTCCATGTCCTGCGTACGCAGCTCGCCCTCGTAGACCCTGCGGCCGTCGTCCCAGTCCAGCTCCAGATAAAGCTTGGCAAGATCCGCGTCCGGCAGCCGGTCGGCCACCAGCGCGCGTACCTCCTCCTCGGTCAGATATGTGTCGGCCGCCGGTTCCTCCGGCTGGGATGCCTGCCCATCCTCCGGCGGCGCGGCCTGCTCCCCCGCCGGACTCTGCGTCGCCGGCTGGCCGGGCAGCTGCTCCTTACCGGCGGAGACGATCCCGCCATCTTTGCGGTCAACGGTGTACTCGTACTCCCAGCCGCCCGCGATAAATTCAACCTCGCACGTCCCGCCGTCCAGCTCGGATTGCAGCGAGGAGACGTCCGCGCGCAGCACCCCCGCGTCCGCGAACGCGAGATCCTCGCACTTCTCGCGGCTGAGGTAGGTGCGCGCACAGCCCGCCAGCAGCAGCAGCGCCGCCGCGCAGAGCAGCAATCGCTTTTTCATAAATTTGTCCTCCTTTTTTCGTAGTACGTAAATCGAGTTTTCCACATCCCGTTTTGGAATCCGGTACAGAAAGCGAAGCTTTCTGAGGAAGGCAGGATAAAAGTAGTAGTAGCCGTAGTAGTAGTAGGATTTTATGTGGAAAACCCCGTTTCGCCTTACGGCCACAACGACTTTTTCTCCACAGGCGCCTGTGGAGTATTTGGTTTGGTTTCCACAGGGTTGTGGACAAATTCAATTGCTTTGTATGCAAAGATGAACATTCCACAGAAAAGTTTTCATTTTCCACAGGCAACCTGTGGAAAACTCACCCGGGCCAATTTTTTCATTTTTCCGGAAAAGTTCGGAATTTCCGGTTTTTGCTTCCGGGCCTGCGGGAGAGAAAACGCGGGGCAGGGTGACCCCCGTCCCGCGTGATATGCAACTTTAACAGAGCTTTGCGCCCGCGGGGATCGCGTCGTCCAGCATGATAAGATGCAGCTTCTCCTCGCCGTGCTCGGTGTGGACGGCGGAGAGCAGCATGCCGCAGCTCTCGCGGCCCATCATTTTGCGGGGCGGCAGGTTGACGATGGCGGCCAGCGTCTTGCCGACCAGCTCCTCGGGCTTGTAGAACTTCGCGATGCCCGAGAGGATCTGCCGCGGCGTACCCGTGCCGTCGTCGAGCGTGAACTGCAGGAGCTTCTCGGACTTCTTGACCGGCTCGCAGCGCAGCACCTTCACGACGCGCAGATCCGACTTGCAGAACGTGTCAAAGTCGACCGGCTCCTCCGCAAATGGCTCGATCTCGAGCGCGGGCAGCGCGGCCTTACGCTGCTGCTCCTGAATCTCCTCGAGCGCGGCCAGCTCCTTCTCCAGATCGATGCGCGGGAAGAGGTTCTCGCCCTTCGTGACCGCCTGCCCGACCGGAAGCAATCCCCACTTCGTTGCGGCCTCCCATGTCTGCGTATCGGCAGGCGCGCCGATCTGCGCGAAGATCTTCTCACAGGAGTCCGGCATGAACGGCTTCAGCAGCACGGCCGCCACGCGCACGGCCTCGAGCAGGTTGTACAGTACCCGCGCCAGACGCGGCCGGTTCGCCTCGTCCTTCGCGAGCGCCCACGGGGCCGTCTCGTCGATATACTTGTTCGCGCGGCCGATCAGCGTAAAGGTCTCGGCCAGCGCGTTTTGCAGCTGGAACTTCTCCATCTGCGCGGCGTACTTTTCCGGCGCGGCGGCGGCGCAGGCCAGCAGCGCCGCGTCCTCCGGCCCTTCGGCCTGCTCCGCGGGGAGCACGCCGTCAAAGTACTTCACGGCCATCGCCGTCGAGCGCGAGACGAGGTTGCCGAGATCATTTGCAAGATCCGCGTTGATCGTGGAGATCAGCAGCTCGTTGGTAAAGTTGCCGTCCGCGCCGAACGGGAACGTGCGCAGCAGGAAGAAGCGCAGCGCGTCCACGCCGTAGCGCCCGGCGAGCATATACGGGTCGACGACATTGCCGCGCGACTTGGACATCTTCTCGCCGCCGAAATTCAGCCAGCCGTGGCCGTAGACCTTCTTCG
>CAZYZQ010000113.1:0-6028 GCA_964652075.1 uncultured Oscillospiraceae bacterium | reverse complement strand
CCCATGATAAAATAGGCGATGACAGCGGACTTGCCGTCGGCGCTGCGGCCGAGCATGATGCCGCGGCCGGGGTAGCTGGTCTTTTGCAGGTGCTGGTTCAGATCTTGCATGGTAACTCCTCCTGTAGGTTCAGAAAATATGGTGTTCTTCCAGAATTTCGCACATCCGGGCGACGCGGGCGTCCCAGCTGCTCAGCTTGCCGTATTCCATCCGTTTTGCCTGCCGGTCGGGGTCGTGCTCTGCGAGCGCGGCGGCGCAGCAGTCGATGAACGCGGCCGGAGAGTCGGCAATGTGGATGACGTCGGCGTATTGCAGCACCTGATCGGGCTGCGTGGTTGAAACAATGGGGCGGCCGGTGGCCAGATACTCATAGAATTTGAGCGGGCTGACGTCCTTGCTCAGCGCGCTGGACGCGAACAGGTTCAGGCACACGTCGAAGTGCGCCAGATACTGCGGCAGCTGCTCATTCGGCTTCAGGCCGAGGAAGTGGCAGTTCGGCAAAGCGCGAAGTGCAGAGAGATCGACGCCGGGATTTTCCCGGCCAATGAACACGAAGTTCCACTCCGGATGGGCCGTCGCGGCGGCCTCCAGATAGTCGTAGGCGATGCACTCCTGCAACGCGCCGACAAAGCCGAGCACCGGCCCCTGCAATGCGGCCATGTCCTCCGGCATGGGCTGCGGCGCAGCGGCCTGCGCAAAGCGCTCATAATTTGCACCGTTCGGGATGAACGTGGCGTGCTCGTTGGCTGTCTTCAGCCGGTCACACAGGCTCTGCGCGGTGGCGAAGACCATGTCCGCCTTGCCCGCCAGCTCCAGCTCCATTGCATCGACCAGCGCCGGATTCATCAGCCCGCCGTAGGCGGAGTGGCGGTCCACGCAGTCATAGACAAGCGCGCTGTGCGCAATCCGGCCGACGGTGTCGGCGGATACGGGGGAGTAACACCAGAGGACGGGATTCTCAAACCCGTGCCGCTTCATGATTTTTGTGACGTATTTCGCAATCTTTTTCTGATTGTGCCGGTTGATGGCGCGATATTTGTTGAAAAACGGCAGAACCGGCGGCAGCGCATAGACGTGCAGATGCTCCGTGACGTCCTCGGGCGGCTGACGATAGGCTTTCAGCTTCGGCCGCGCGGCCTTGTCCCGCAGCGGGGCCAGATAGGTGATGGACGGGTCGAAGTACAAAATCTCCGCGTCCGGAATCCGGCTCATCACCTGCTGCTTGCGGGTGGGAATTGGGTGCCACGGCGAGGTGGACAGACAGACGATTTGCTTCATTGTGCTTCCTCCTCCAGAAGCTGCCGGGCAATTTCGCCGTTTTTCGCGGCGAGGGCGCGCATCCGTTCGGTGCGCGCATCGGCGTCCGCACGGGTGGAGAGCGCACTGTGCAGCGTCTCCACAAGCGCCTGCTCCGTGACGCCGTCCAGCGCAAAGTAGTTCGGTTCTTTCAGATAGTCCAGAAATGCCTGCACCTTCGGGTCATAGACAAAGCCGATCAGCGGAACGCCCTGGCTCGAGGCGAAGACCAGCGGGTGCAGCCGCATGGAGAGCACCGCCTCCATCCGCCCCATCAGCCCGATCAGCAGCCCGCCGTCCGGCGGCGCGGAGATGACATGATACGGGCAGTGCAGCTGCTCCGTGACAATGGCGATGGCCGAAAGATCACGGCCCGGCTCCAATGCGAAGAAGACCGGCTCCATGCCCTTCTCCCGGTAAAAGCGCTCCGCGCATGAGATGAAGATCGGCGCGAGGCGGTCAAAGCCGCTCCACGGCCGCAGCGCGAAGAGCAGGTATTTGCCGTCCAGCGCAAGGTTCTGGGAGAGTAGATAGCTTTCGAGCTTCTCCGGCGGCGCCGGGTACATGAGCAGCGCCGGATCTGCCGTCACGGTGACGGCGGGCCTTGTGACGCCCATCTGGGCGAGCACGGCCTGTGACGACGGCTCGCGCAGCGTGATGTGGTCGACATAGCGGTTCAGAACCTTGGCGGCCTTTTTCTGGTTGTACGGCTTCCGGACGGGGCCGATGCCGCAGCCGTACATCAGCACGCGGTTGCCGAGCTTATAAGCTGTTTTAATATTGTTCAGATAGTAAAAGAGCGAGCGCGTGGAGGTGACGTCCTGAATCAGGCTCCCGCCACCGTTCAGATAGAGCTGCGTGCGCCGCATGATGCGCCGGAACTGCGGCACATTGAAGGTATAAACCGTCCCGATCCGGTAGTGCGCGGCGGTCGCGCGGGGCGTCCGGGTCAGGACATAGAGCGGCAGATCCGGGTCAATCTTGTGCATCTGCGCCACAATGGCCTCCAAAATCGTCTCGTCCCCCGCGTTGCCCTTGCCGTAGGCGCCGCAGATCAGCACGCCGTCGCGCTTGCGCCCGGCGCGCGCCTGACGGCGCAGGATCGTCGCGTAGATCTCCTTCTGGTGCGCGACGGTGGCGCCGGCGGAGAACTGCGCCTTCGCCTTCTCATAAAGCCGTTCAGCGAGGGCGAGACGATAGTCCGCGTCCTGCGCAACGGCAATCATGTGCCGCGCCAGCATATCCGCGTCCTGCGGCGCAAACAGCAGGCCGGAGACGCCGTCGTCGATGAGCACCGGCACACCGCCCACGCGCGAGGCGATGGTTGCGCAGTGCATCCGCACTCCCTCCGTCAGTGCGTAGGGGAAGGTCTCAGACAGCGAGGTCAGGGTGTTGACATCGATCGCGTTGTAAAAGCTGTCCATGTCGGTCACCCATCCCGCGAACACGACGGTTCCGGCGGGGCAGGTCTCAGCGGCGAGCGCCTTGATCTGCTCGGCCTGTTCGCCGTCGCCCGCGATGACCAGACGGATGGACGGGCAGACTTTTACCGCCTGCGAAAACGCGCGGATCAGCGTCGTCATGTCCTTGACCGGCGAGATGCGTGCCGCGATGCCGAAGACAACGCTGTCCGGCTCTGTTTGCAGGCCGATGCTCTCAAAATAGGCGTCCCGCTCCAGTGCCGGCGTGACCGGCGTGAAGTCGACGCCGTTGTAGATCGAGAACATGCGCTGCGCGTCAAAGCCGCGGCGGATCAGAAGCTCCGCCATCGCATCGGAGACGCCGATGCGGTAGTCGAGCATCCGCAGCGCAACTGTGTTGATTGTGCCGTAGATCAGGCGGTGGAGCGGGCGGCCGAGGTAGTCCAGCCGGTAGTCCGAGTGGACGGTCGTGACGACCGGCACGCCGCAGCGCCGCCGCAGCAGCGCGCCCATCATATTCGCGCGCGAGCCGTGGCAGTGGATGATCTGATAGCCGCCGTCGCGGATCAGCGCGGCGAGCTTCTGACAGATCGTGCGCACGCCGCCGGAGTCGAGCACAAGCGTGGGGATGCCCAGCTCACGCGCCTCCTGCGCAAACGGGCCATCCATAAAGCAGACAAGCTGCGCCTGCTCCGTCTCCAACAGCCCGTGCAGCAGGGAAAGGACATGGGTCTTTGCGCCGCCGACGTCGCCGCCGGAGATCAGATGGATAATTTTCATAACCGTATTCTCCCATCCGGGCAAACATGCCCCTTGTGCATCTCGGAAAAATCAAGTATAATGGTCAGGACTGGATCGATATAGGATATTGTACTATATTTCGACGGCCCGGTCAAATGAAAAACAGCTAATCTTATTGCGATTTGGAGGCCATTTTATGAAGATAATTGATGAAAAAGGGAAGCTATTCGGGAAAGTCAATGTGATTGACATCCTTGTGATTCTGGTAATCGCCGCTGTCGTCGCGGTTCTGGCATGGAAAGCGGGCAGCAAGGTTGGCGAGGCCGTCGGCAGCAACGAGAGCAAAAGCGTGACGCTGGAGTATGAGGTGAGCGTCAACGCCGTGAGCGCCACGATCTGCGACAATGTGGAAAAAATCGACTTCTCCGACACCACCCGCAGCCAGATCATGAACGACGGCAAGCTGGTGGATGCGCACATCCTCAGCTGCGCGCGCACGCCTTACTACCTGACGGAGGCCGGAGAGGACGGTACGCTGCTGCGCGTGGAGGACCCGCAGCGCGGCGTGCTGAGCTTCAAAATCCGCGCGCAGGCGACCCTGACCGACTACGCCTACGGCGTCGGCTCGCAGGAGGTGCGCGTCGGCAAGAGCTATATTGTCAAGACGACGGAGCTGGAGCTGACCGGCACCGTGACCGGTGTGGAGGTTATCGATGAGTAAGCTGCTCTCCGGCAGCATCGTGTGGCGCATTTTGCTCTGGCTGGGGCTGTCCTGCCGCGAGAGTGTGGCGGGCCGTATCTGCCGCGCGCTCGGCCGGAGCTGGCGCGGGAGCCGGACGAAGCGCTTCTTCGTCAACCGGCTGGACGCGCCGGCGTCCACAACGGCGTCTTCGCGGGCGAACCGGGTCCTGTGCTGGTGGAACGCTTGCCTTGCGCGCGTCCACCGCTTTCCCGCCTGTGTGCGTGGAAGCCTGATTTGCAGGCTTTGGCGCGCTATCGTCCGCGCCTGCGCGGGCAGCCGCCTGCTCGGCTGGGTGTTCCGCGGCGGGACGAACGCGGTACTGCTGTTCCTGATTGCGCTGTATACGCCGATCCATTTCCTGATGCTCGGTGTGTCGATCCCGGTGCTCACCTCCACGTGGGATGAGCTGCTGCTGCTCGTCTGCTTTGGCTGGATTCTCTGGCAGCGCATGGATCGCACGCAGCCGCTGCCCACGCGGTCGAATCCGCTGGATGCGCCGGTGTTCGTATTCCTCGGCATCGGCCTTGCGCTGATGTTTGCAGTCTGCCCGTTCTTCGGCATCGCCGTCGCAGGCTACCGTGCGACGGTGCAGTATATCCTCTGGTTCTACGTCGCAGCGCGGATGATCCGCGACGATGCGGATCTTCTGCGGATCTATGCAACACTTGTTGCCATCGCGCTGCTAGTCGCGCTGCACGGCATCTACCAGTATATCGTCGCCGTGCCGATTCCCGCGAAGTGGGTGGCGGCGGCGGAGACGTCGGTGCGCACGCGCGTGTACTCGATTTTCGGCAGCCCGAATATCATGGGCTGTTTCATGACGCTCTTCGCGCCGATGGCGGTTGCGCTGGCGTATTATGTCAAAAACCGTTGGCTGAAGCTCGGCTGCTGGGCGGCGGGCGGCTGTATGTGCCTTGCCTGCCTGTTCACCATGTCGCGCGGCGCGTGGGTCGCCATGGCGGCGGCCGTGCTGGTGTTCGCCATTTTGCAGGACCGGCGGCTTCTGGTCGTGATCCTGATTGCGGGCGCCGTGGCGCTCTGCCTGCCGTTTGTGCAGACCCGCCTTGGCTTCCTGCTGACGCCGGAGTACCAGGCGGCCAGCGCGAACGGCGGCCGTGGCAGCCGCTGGGACATCGGGCTTGGCTATCTGATGGATTCCAATCCGTGGCTCGGCTTTGGTCTCGGCATGTTCGGCGGCGCGATTGCGGTGCAGAACAAGGTCTATCCATGGATCTCCTACTTCTATATGGATAACTACTACCTGAAGATTCTGGTGGAGATGGGCTATCTCGGCCTTGCGGCCTTCCTCTTTATGATGGCGGGGCTGTTCTGCACGGGCCTGCGCGCGGTGTGGCGGACGAAAAAGCAGCGCTCCCGCTTCTCACCGCTGGTCTGCGGGATGCTCTCCGGCATGGCGGGCGTGATGGTGCACTGCTATTCTGAGAATATTTTTGAGGAGCCATACATGATGGCGATGTTCTGGCTCTTGGCGGCCATGATCGTCTATCTGGGCTTTTTGCGAAAACCGGAAAAATGCTGAAAAAACCGCGCTTCTTCTGTGACGGAAGAAGCGCGGTTTTTTATTCCAGAAATGGCCGGATGCACTGCCATGCGTCCAGAAGCCGCGGCAGCGTCCAAGCGGCGTTGGCCGGGGAGGTGGAGGGCAGGCGGATGGCCTGCAGGTCCGGGTGGTGCCGGCAAAACTGGGTATACGAGGCCCCGCCGTTGCAGAAGATGGCGCGGATCTCTGCCGCGGCGAAGATCGGGGAGAGGGCGTTCGGCGTGACGCTCCGGATGCTGCTGTCGCTGGAGCCGGTGATCTCGCAGC
>CAZYZQ010000112.1:0-6072 GCA_964652075.1 uncultured Oscillospiraceae bacterium | reverse complement strand
CCTCCGCGTCGGACAGCGCCGTGACGCAGTGCGGGCACCAGTTGATGATGCGGCTGCCCTTGTAGATCAGGCCCTTCTCGTACAGGCTGACAAAGACCTCGCGCACGGCTTTCGAGCAGCCCTCGTCCATCGTAAAGCGCTCGCGATCCCAGTCGCAGGACGCGCCGAGCTTCTTCTGCTGCTCGACGATCCGGTTGCCGAAGCGGTTTTTCCACTCCCAGACCTTCTCCAGAAACTTCTCGCGCCCGAGATCGTAGCGCGTCAGTCCCTCCTTGCGCAGCTCCTCTTCGACCTTGATCTGCGTGGCGATGCCGGCATGGTCAACGCCCGGCAGCCACAGCGCTGCATAGCCCTGCATCCGCTTGAAGCGGGTCAGGACATCCTGCAGCGTGTCGTCCATCGCGTGACCCATATGCAGTTGCCCTGTGACATTGGGGGGCGGCATGACGATTGTAAAGGGCTTCTTCTTTGCATCCGGCTCGACGTGGAAGGCTTTTTTGTCCATCCACAGCTTGTAGATGGCGTCCTCCACGTTTTTCGGTTCATACACCTTCGGCAGTTCTCTTGCCATAGCTTTCACTCTCCGTTTTGTAAATAAAATCGCCCTGAGACCAGAATAGTCTCAGGGCGAACAGAATCCGCGGTACCACCTGAATTCCCGGCGCAAAGCGCCGGACACTCGTTTCTCTGTAACGGGAGAACCCGGCGCGCCTACTTTTTTCAGCTTGCCGCTCCGGGGCGACCTTCTACCCTGCCCGCCCGAAAACTTACACCGCCCGTTTCCTCTCTTGGGAGCAGATCAGGATATACTCTTCCCCTTCATCGCATTTGCAGTTATCATACACGAAAGAAGCGCGATTGTCAAGTTTTTACGGGGAAGCTTTGCAAAATCATTGCGGGTTCTGCTGAATGAATGGCTTACTGCCCGCGCCAGGCGTCGAGCTGCGACTGGATGGCGGAGATGTACTCGTCCATCCCAGCACCCTTCAGTGAGTTCTGGAATTCTGTAAGCATGTCTTCGCTGTAGCCGCCGCAGCGAATCGGCTTGAGGTACTCATTTAAGCTTCCGGTCAGGCTGGCCAGCACATTGCTCAGCTCGCTCGTATCCAGAGAGAATCCGTTGAACGGCGAGACCTGCACAGCCTCAACAATAGAAAGACGCTGGTTGCGGAAATCTGCGCCGGTGCCGGCCTGCGGAAGCGTCAGGAACATGTTGCCCATCAGCCAGTCAGAGCCGTGCCAGTTGCAGTTGGAAACGTCATAAACCGCTTCGTTGTCCACACTCAGGGTGTAGTCGGTGCCTTCAATTCCGTAGGTCAGCAGGTTCATGACCTCTGCATCCGAGTACATCAGGTCGAGCAGGCGGATTGCTGCCTCAGGCTCTTCGCAGTTGACGGTCAGCGCGCTGCCCCAGGTCTGCGCGACAGAGGTCGTCAGAATTTGATCGGAGATCGGAACGGAGACGATCTCATAGCCGGTTGCGGCGGCGACGTCAGACGCAACCTGCCCCTCGCCGGTGCACATGAAGGAGAAACCGACATTGTTCTGCATCAGGGTACGGCCGGTCTCCTGCGTGAATGCTGCATCCGGATAGAGCAGCCCCTCGTCCGCCCATGCGGCCACCATGGCGCACATATCAGCGAAGAAGGCCTGATCGGCGAAGCTCTTGACATTGCCGTCCAGATCGCAGTACACAAGCTCCAATGCGTCGCCGACGGTGTCGTAGTTCTCGCCGTCACGGAACGCGCCGCGGTCCGCGTAGGAGTTGCAGTTAAACATAGAGCTGGAGACGACGATATTGCTGTCGCCGTTTGTGACCGGATACATATCCGGGTGCGCCTCTTTCACGGCGCGCAGGATCTCCTCGTATTCCGCCCAGATGGTCATGTTCTCGGCCTTTTCACGCAGACCCAGCTCGTCGAGAATGTCGGCGCGCATATTGATGTACGAAGACGCGGCCCAGTCGCGCTTCGCAGGCATGCCATAGATGCCGCCGTTCACAGTAAACGCACCCAGATAGTTGCCGACTGCATCGTGGATGTGGGAGGCATAGTCCTGTTCCAGATAAGAGGAGATGTCAAGAAGCTGGTTGTTTGCCATCATGGTCAGAAAATCGCTGCCGGGAATCGGCGTCAGGCCGACGATGTCTACCGTCTCGCCGCCGGCAATTGCGAGCGTCACCTGTGTGGAGTAGTCGCCGACATTGAAGGGCATCAGATTGACATGGACGCCGATCTTCTCTTCGGTGATCTTGTTGAGTGCGGCCAGCATGTCGCCGGACGTCTCGCCCTTCATGTTGAGATCAAGGTAGGTCATATTGACCTCGGCGATGTAGTCCCACTCCGGTTCATCTTCGGACGGTTCGACGGGTTCTGCCGCTTCCTTCTCTGCACATGCCGCAAGCAACGACAGGCAGAGCAGGCAGACCAGCAGAATGCTCAGAATTTTTTCACTGCAAGGACTCCTTTTCTATTTTATTTTTCCGTGCAGGCGCACGGGGGAAACAATGGAGGGGGCGGAGCCGTTGCATGAACAAAAGCGGCTCCGCCGGTTCAAATGGAAAGAAGAAATCAATCAAAGAAGATGGTCTCGCCGGTCTCTGCGGACTTGTAGATGGCCTCAATGACGCGGGTAACGACAGCGGCCTGCTCGCCGGTGGTGCAGGGCTCGCCGCGGCCGTAGATCGCGTCGACCCAGTGCGCCATGTCGTAGTACCACATGTCAGTCTTCTCCGTGACCTCGCGGGTCTCGGTCTCCAGCTTGCCGTTCACCATCTGGGTCACACGGACATGGCCTTCAAAGCTCGGGCCGACCATGTCGACGCCGGCCTTGGTGCCGGCGAGAGAGGCAACGATGCCGACGGCCTCCTGCTTCATGTTGGAGCGCCATGCGGTCTCCACAAAGATCATCATGCCGTTCTTCATGGTGATCATGGCATAGGCGGAGTCCTCCACGTCGAAGTTGTTCGGATCCCACGGGCCGAGTTCGTTGCCCTCTGGGAAATTCTTCATTTTGTCGAAGGTGACGCCACGGACGGTGGCAACCTCGTAGTTGCTGGTCAGCCACATCGGCAGGTCGATGGAGTGCGGGCCGCCGTCCATCAGGACGCCGCCGCCGTTCAGCTTCTTGTTCGTATACACGCCGTAGGCCGGCAGACGCGCCGGACGCAGCTGGGTGGAGCGGATGTAGTAGACTTCGCCGAGATCGCCGTTGTCGAACATTCTCTTGATCTCCATCGGCGCCGGGTTGTAGCGCCACTGCGTGCCGCAGGCAAGCTGCTTGCCGGCCTTGTCACGCGCGGCCAGCATCTTCAGGCAGTCGTCGTAGGTGCAGGCGAGCGGCTTCTCGCAGTAGACGTGCTTGCCGTGCTCGAAGGCGGCGAGCGTCATCTCGCAGTGCAGCGGGTTCGGGGTGCAGACGTGGACGACGTCGAGGGTCGGGTCTGCGCACAGATCCTTGTAGTCGGTGTAGATCTTTGCATCGAGGGGAAGATTAAAGTCCTTGATAGCCTTCTCGCAGCGCGCCGGGATGATGTCGCACAGCGCTGCGATCTCGACCTCGTCGAGGTGCTTTGTCAGTTGGGTCAGGTGCTTGGTGGTACCGATTTCGCCGATACCGATGATTCCGATTCTCATTTTTGCCATGATAAATGACTCCTTTCAGTAGTTTGTATGTTCAAGTTTCTTGATTTCAGACAAGGATGGAGCAGCTTGCAGCCACTTTTTCCTCCCGGTTCTGGAAGGTGAAGAACTCGAGGCAGAAGTTGCCCTCGTAGCCCAGCTCCTTCAGCAGCGAGAGCAGGTACGGGTAGTTGATCTCCCCAGCCGTCAGTTCACCCCGCATCGGGCCGCCCGCGCCGTGGATATCGCCGATCAGCGGCAAATTGGCCTTGATCGACTCAGAGAGCTGGCCGCAGATGTTCTGGAAGTGAAAGATGTCGTAGACGAGCTTGACGTTCTCACAGTCAATCGCGCGGATGATCTCAAAGGCCTCCTCCGCGGACTGGTAAAACCCGCCCGTCAGCGGCTCAAGCAGAATGGTGATACCGCCTTCCGCTGCAATTGGTGCGAGGGATTTGACCGTGTTGATGATAACCTGCTTGACTTCCTCATGGGGCAGCGACTTGTCGTAGCCGTCCGCGTTCAGGACGAGGTTCTTGCAGCCGAGCGTCTGTGCAAACGCAACATTTTTGCGGAAATCCTCCGTCAGTTCGTCCACTTTTGTGGGATCTCCCAGCAGGACACCCTTGTCCGGGACAGCGGAGACAATGGTCAGGCCCAGCTCCTTCGCTGTTGTGGCAAGCTTTTGAAGGTCGCGCCCCTCCAGCGAAAACAGCTCGATGCCGTCAAGGCCGTGCTGCTTTGCAAGCTGCATCGCCGCGATCACGCCGTCCGTGCCCGGCCAGATCGGCCCGTGTTCGCCGACGCCGACGAACATGATATCCGCGCACAGGGAATATTTCATGTTGTTTCTCCTTTCGATTTTGTGGGTTTCTTGTTCGCTTTCTGTCTTTATTTTACAGAAAGGTTTTCCCGCGCGCGTTCGTTCTCGAACCTCTTTGCTTCCCTGTCGGAATCTTCACTTCGGGATTGACATATAAGCTTCAAATTTGAAACCAAATAAAAAGCCGCCGGAGCAAGGTTCCTTGCTCCGGCGGCATATGTGTTGTTATTCCAAATCAATGTAGGTTGCGCGATAGAATTCACTAATCGCCAGAATCAGGGCATTCAACGCACTCAGCCAGCTGAGCGAGTCAGCCTCGATGTCCAAGATCATCTGGTCTGCAAAGCTCCGGTACTGCGACTGACTCGTCCCGGCCCACCAGATCACCGCGCCGCGCGCCTGCGCGGTGGAAAAAACCCGGTGCAGATCCAGCGTTTCGGCGTGCTCGATGGCGCTGGCAATCACAATGCTGTTCTCGTCCAGTGTATGCGCGTTCTCCAGCATATCCGGCAGCAGACAGAAATACGCTGTATCTTTCCCGTCTTTGGAAAGATTTTGCTGAAGCGCCCCGATCATCGGAAGGCGAAACGGCATGTAGAACCGGATTTTGGAGGCCCGGTGCAGTTGGGCAGTGACATCTTGCAGCAACTCCGGCGTGATGCCCTGTTCCAGAATTTCAACAGACTCCTGAAGCTGGGAGCAGACGAGGTGCAATACACTGTCTGCATCCCGACATGCGCCAGCCGGGAGAATGCGGTTGTAGTAATTGTACTGCTGTGAGGCGGATTGCAGCGCATGACGAAACTCGGAGAAGGTGCCGTAGCCCAGTTTCTGGATCATGCGCCAGACAGTTGTACGGGAGGCATTCGTGATCTCCGCAATATCATATATCGTGACGTCCTGCATCTGATCCAGATGCTCCAAAATCCCCTTCGCCACATTCCGGTAGGTATTATCCAGCGGCAAGGTGTTATATAGTTCCGTCAAATTTTGAAGTACATTCATGCTGTGCTGCCTCACATTATGTCCTGTTTCGCCGTTATGAAACAGGATAGGGGCTTTTTTCCGACAGCCCCTATCCCCTACCCATTTACGGCAAAAGCGTGGTCAGATACTCGCGGGATTCAGAAATAATCCGCTCGGCCTCGGCGACGGTGTCGCCCACGGCCAGGTAGTAGATCTTCAGCTTCGGCTCCGTGCCGGACGGGCGCAGAATGACCTTCGTGCCGCCCTCAAGATCCATCTCAAAGACGTTGGACGACGGCAGATCGATCGGCTCAGTCACGCCGCGCACGAGGCACGTCTTGACGCTGGACTGATAGTCATGTGTCGAAACAACGGGGATTCCGGCGAGCGTCTTCGGCACGTCGGCGCGGATGCCCTTCATGAACGCAACGCACTTCTTCGGCCCGTCCAAGCCGACCAGCTCGACGGACTGCACCTTCGAGACAAAGTAGCCGTAGGTCTTGTACAGATGCTCCATAAGATCGAGCAGCGTCAGCCCGTCCATCTTTGCACAGGCGGCCATCTCGCAGGCCAGCATGGTGGCAACCATGGCGTCCTTGTCGCGGGCGTAGGTGCCCTTCAGGTAGCCGCAGGACTCCTCAAAGCCAAAGATGAATTCGTCGT
>CAZYZQ010000111.1:4047-6138 GCA_964652075.1 uncultured Oscillospiraceae bacterium | reverse complement strand
CGTTCATGCGCTCCTCGAGCGTCCCGCCGAAGAAGATGATCTTCGCGTCCTCGCCGCCCAGCTCGACGACGGCGTCGGTGCCGGGCAGAAAGCGGTTCACGGCCTCGGCGGTCGCGAACACCTCCTGCACAAAGTCCACACCGGCGCTCTTTGCCATGCCGAGGCCGGCGGAGCCGGTCACAACGGCCTGCACCGGGTTTGCGCCGACGATCTCGCGGGCGCGGCGCAGCTGTTCACAGGTTTTCTCGCGCACCTGCGACAGATGGCGCTCATAGCTGCGGAAGAGCAGCTCGCCGTCCGGGGAGAGCACCACGACCTTGACCGTGGTGGAGCCGACGTCAATTCCAATTTGATAAGTCATAGAGTATCACCTGAATCCGGAGAAAGTAGAGGAGCCGAAAGAAAGGAAGGAAGCCCGATGACGTTCCACCGGGCTTTCCCAATCACATCAGCTTGATCGTGAAGTAGCAGGCGGCGAGCAGCTCCAGCGCCATCGCCGCGAACATGCAGCAGTAGGAGAACAGGGAGCCGAGCAGCGGCACCGCAATCAGGCATACAAGCCAGATGGCGCAGGTCAGATACACAGTCCAGCCGGGCAGCGGCGCGGACAGCTGCAACGCTGTCCACTTGCCGATTTTGAGCTGCCCGCCGCGGCGCTGCGCGAGGAAGGTCAGCACGGCCACTGCCAGCAGCAGGACAATCACGGCGGCCATCATCAGCATAGAGAGCTTCGAGATGCCGAAATCCGCCGTCTTGCTCAGGTGGTAGAACACGAACCCGGCGGACGCCGTCACGGTGGAGATCCAGAAGAACTCGCGCTGGTAGAGCAGGTACAGGCAGTACACGCACGGCGCGGCGATGTAGAGGAAAAAGACCAGCGGGAACGCGTTCTCAAAGAGGAAGCGCATCAGCCCCGATCCGACCGCCAGAGCCCCGAACCCGATTGCAAGGCCAATCCCGAGCCGGCGCGTCAGCTTTTTCTTCCGTCCGAACACGGCGAGCAGAACCGCAAGCACGGTCAGCCCGCCGACGACCGGGAAGAAGACGCGGATCATGTCGTAAAACCCGAGGATATCCTGTATAAAATAGCGCTGCATAAAGCGGGCGAAGATAAAAGCAAACGTGCCGGCAATCAGGGCGAGCAGCACCTGATAGACGATAAGATCGTCATTTTTCTGCGGCGCCTTTTTGGCAGCGTTCCGTTTTGCGGCGTTTTTCTTATTGGAAGCCATGTCACATATACCTTTCTGTTTCTTGTTCGTCAAAGCTGGCCGAGCGCATACAGCACGGCGGACAGCGCGCACAGCGGGGCGGTTTCACAGCGCAGGATGCGCGGCCCGAGCGAGCAGCTCCGCAGTCCCGCGTCCACCGCGGCCTGCGCCTCCGCCTCGGAGAAGCCGCCCTCCGGGCCGCTCATCAGCGCGACCGTGGCGGACGAAGCGGACGCCAGACAGCCGCGCAGCGAAGCGGCCTGCTCCTTCTCATAAAAGAAGAGGGGCATCTCCGCCTGCGCCGCGCGCGCCAGCGCAGCGGCGTAGTCCGGCAGAACCAGCACCTGGGGGATGACGCCGCGCCCCGACTGTTCGGCGGCAGCGCGCGCGATTTTTTGCCAGCGTTCAAGCTTTTTCGGCAGCGCCTTTGCGTCGAGCCTTGCGACGCAGCGGGAGGTGGGGAACGTGACGATCTCCGCCGCGCCCAGCTCCGTGGCCTTCTGGATCACATGCTCCAGCTTATCCGCCTTCGGCAGCGCCATATAGACGCTGCAAAACACCGACGGTTCCGACCGGGAGGGGCGACGCTCCAGCGCCGTGAGTGCGACAAGCCCCGGCGAGACGGCGGCGACGTCGCAGATGCAGTCGTGGCCTTCGCCGTCGCAGACGGTCACGCGGTCGCCCGGCGCGATACGCAGAACCTTTGCGTGTGCGGCGTCCTCGCCGGTCAGCGAAATGGCGTCGCCGCAGAGCGCCTGCGGCGTCACAAAGAACCGGGGCATGGAATCCCTCCAGATACGAAAATCCATTCGCACCTATTTTAGCAGACCCGGCGTTTTTTCGCAACTGCAAAATCCGCCAAATTACAAAAATATACCCA
>CAZYZQ010000111.1:0-3947 GCA_964652075.1 uncultured Oscillospiraceae bacterium | reverse complement strand
TCGCAATCGCGAGAATGCTGGAACTGGTAGACAGGCACGTTTGAGGGGCGTGTGATGTAAATCGTGTGGGTTCAAGTCCCATTTCTCGCACCAAATTCCGAACGCCCGCGCCGGGTGTTCGGAATTTTTCTATCCGGGCGGCCCTGCGAGGGGCGCGGCCGGGGGAGGGCTTTTACCTATGAAACTGACGACAATTTTATTTGATCTGGACGGAACGCTTCTGCCGATGGTGCTGGAGGAGTTCACCGGTACCTATTTCGGCCTGATGGGCAAAAAAATGGCGGCATATGGCTATGACCCGAAGGAGCTGGCCCGGCATATCTGGGCCGGAACGGCCGAGATGGTGAAAAACGACGGCTCACGGACAAACGAGCAGGCGTTCT
Organism: uncultured Oscillospiraceae bacterium; assembly: GCA_964652075.1. Lineage (GTDB taxonomy): Bacteria > Bacillota > Clostridia > Oscillospirales > Oscillospiraceae > CAZYZQ01. The sequence continues at coordinate 3,564 of CAZYZQ010000111.1, read as the reverse complement.
GGGGCTATATTGACGGCGTCTATGGCGAAAAAGCACAAAAAGACCGCCCGCTGTTTGATGAATTCTACAACGTGGAGTTTCTCGGCGCGCAGTCCAGCTGCGGCTACAATCCGGAGGTGCCGAAGTGCATCGCGGCGCTCCGGCAGGCGGGCTACCGGCTCGTGCTCGCGACGAACCCGCTGTTCCCGCGCGCGGGAACGGAGAACCGCCTGCGCTGGGCCGGGGTCGAGCCGTCGGACTTTGTCCGCTGCACGACCTATGAGGACACGCACTTCTGCAAGCCGAACCCGGCCTACTACCGCGAGCTGCTTGAAGACCTCGGCGCGCCCCCCGAGGAATGCCTGATGGTCGGCAACGACGTGGACGAGGACATGGTGGCGCAGACGCTCGGCCTGCGGGTCTTTCTGCTCACCGACTGCCTGATTAACCGGCACAACGCCGACATCACGCAGTTCCCGCACGGCGATTTTCAGGCGTTGATGACGTACATCCGGTCGCAGGACTGAAAACCGGGCGCTGCCAATCCGGCTGCGCCCGTGATTCACGCTATTTCATACGGCCGCCGAGCCGGTTGACGAGCGCCTGCGCGGCGAAGCCGGTGAAAAGCCCGGTTATAATGCCGGACAGGAGCAGCACCGGCAGATACACGATCAAAGACGGCGTCCCGGTCAGCAAAATCGCCACCACGATCTGCCCGATATTGTGGAAGATCGCGCCGACGGCGCTGCAAAACCAGATCTGCCGCCGCGTCAGCATGCGGCGCAGCGGGAGCATGGCAAAAAAGCACAAAAGCCCGCCCGCCAGACTGTACAGAATTGCTGTGACCTGCCCGGTACACAGGCAGCCGAGCAGCACACGCACAAGCAAAATCGCCAGCGCGTCCCACGGCGACAGAGTAAAGAGAGCATAGACGGTGACGATATTTGCCAGCCCGAGCTTTACGCCCGCGACGGGAACCGGCGCGGGGATCTGCGCCTCCAGCACAAAGATGGTGAGCGCGATGGCGGTCAGCAGCGCGAGCTGACAGAGACGGCGAACGGAGCGGCGTTTCAAGGGCGGAACCTCCTGTAAAATCTTTGGTTGCCGCGCCGCGTGTGCGGGAAACGACAAGAATATTATATCGCCCGGCGTGACGGCGTGTCAAGGATCGGCGATCACGCAATGAGGATTTCACCCTTGACTTTTCGTCGTGCGTATACGAAAATTAAAAGCGATTTTCACAAAAACAGCTTTGTATCGTTGGAAGGACGGATAACATGATTGAGAAGGAAATCGGCGAGCTGCGCCGCAGGCTGCGCCCGCAGAAGAACAATGTGAACCATATTTACGGCTGCTACGTCAGCGACAACGGCGAAATCATCACAAAATTCGACGAGTCCACCACGCTGATGCCAGAGGATGAGCTGGAAAAGTATCTGGCGCTGTTCCGGCGCACGCTCTCCGGCGGTCTTGGCCGGAACCTGATCGACATCTGCTTTGAGACGAAGCAGGTCGCGGAGGGCGCGGAGCACAAGCTGCTCATGCAGCTACGCGAGACGAAGCTCAAGGACGAGGCGCTGCTGGACACGTTTTACAAGAAGGTCATCGATACGGTGACCATGGACACGAACTACGCAATCCTGCTGCTGTGCGACACCTACGACGTGCCGTTCCGCGGCCGCGACGGCGCGGGGCTGGACGACGCGTCGGACACGCAGTTTACATACCTGCAATGCGCGGTCTGCCCCGTCAAGCTGACAAAATCCGTGCTGAGCTACCACCTCGACGAGAAGGGCTTCCACAACAGCCCGACAAGCTGGGTGGTCGCCGCGCCGGAGCTGGGCTTTCTGTTCCCGGCGTTCGACGAGCGGAAGACGAACCTCTATAACGCGCTGTTCTACACGCACAACCTGATGGAGAGCCACGAGGAATTTCTGGACGCGGTCTTCAAAACGCCCGCGCCGATGCCGGCCGGCGCGCAGAAGGAGACGTTCCAGGGCCTTCTCTCAGCGACACTGGCGGACGACTGCAATTTTGAGGTGGTACAGTCGGTACACGGCCAGCTTGCGGAGCTGATCGAAACCCACAAGGAGAGCAAGGACCCCGAGCCGCTGCTGCTCAGCAAGAGCCAGATGCAGTCCGTGCTCGTCGCCTGCGGCGTCTCCGACGCGCACGCGGAGAGCTTTGCCCGCCAGTTCGAGGCCGAGTACGGCGAGAACACGGACATCAGCCCGCGCAACATCGTGGATACCAAGCACTTCGAGGTCAAGACGCCGGACGTGACGATTCAGGTCTCGCCCGACCGCGCCGACCTGATCGAGACGCGGATCATCGGCGGGCGGAAGTACGTCATGATCGCCGCCGAGGAGGGCGTCGAGGTCAACGGCGTGACCATCCAGCTGCCGGAAGAATAACAGAAGCGCGCCCGTTCCAAATCCCGGAACGGGCGCAGCATTTTATTTCAGGTGCCTGCCGTAGAATTTTATCGACAGGGGAATGGAAACAAAGTTCAAAAGGCAGACGATGGCTGGCAACAGCGCAATGAACGAATCCGCCCGGGCGGCAAGCCAGCGATAGCTCTCGGCGCTGTCCATGCTGAAGATGATGCCCCAGGCTGCGCCGATGATGAGAATCATGAGATAACGCCCCTTCTCCGCGCCGAAGAAAAACAGAGCGGGCAGAAGCAGCGCGACAAAGGCAAACGACATGCAAAGACCTGTCGGAATGATGACAAATGTATTGTTCCCGCCGTGCCCGATCAGGCGTGCAACGGCAATGCTTGCCAGAAGCAGCAGCGTTACAGCTGCGAGGTTCAGGTAACACAGCAGATACTTTTCCAGAACGAGCGTCCGCCGTGAAACCGGCAGCGCGGCAGATTGCAGCAGCCAGCCGCTCTGGTCGTCGCGTTGAATGAGGTTCAGACTGAGGATAAAGGTGTAGAGCATGGAAAGAAGCTGAATGCTTGGCTTTTGAACCAGAATAAACAGCAGCTCGGCGAACAGAAAATACTTCATCTGCCGGAGAATTACAAGGTAGTCCTTTTGCAGAAGCGCTTTCATATCAGGTATCCTCCTTTGCCAGAAACAGGATGATCTCCTCCAGCGTCGCCGTCTCCGGGCGGAAGGCCGGGTTGACCGCGCCGCGCCGCACCAGCGCGTCGACGCCGTAGACCGTCTCGCGCCGCCCGACAACGGCGCTTGGCGGCAGTGCGGCCGCGTCCTGCACGGACAGATGGACAAGGCCGTATTCCTCTAAAATCCGATCCTTTTCGTCGAACAGCCGCAGCTGGCCGCGGTGCAGGAACGCAATGTAGTCGCACGCCTTTTCCAGATCACTGACAATGTGCGACGAGAGCAGCACCGTGTGCGCCTCATCCTGCACAAATTCCCGCAGCAGCTCCATAAAGTCGTCACGCGCCATCGGGTCCAGCCCACTGGTCGGCTCGTCGAGCAGCAGCAGCTTTGGCCGGTGCGCCATCGCCGCCGCAATGGCCAGCTTCATGGCCATGCCCTTCGAGTACTGCGAGATGTGCGTCTTCGTCTCCGGCAGGTCGAAGCGGGCGAGAAGCGCGCGGTAGTAGTCGCC
>CAZYZQ010000110.1:0-6233 GCA_964652075.1 uncultured Oscillospiraceae bacterium | reverse complement strand
TTTCGGCCTCGATCTCTGCCAGCTGGTCCTCGGTGAAGGGCGCGGGCGTGTCGAAATCGTAGTACCAGCCGTTGTCGATGGCCGGGCCGATGGCCAGCTTGACCTCCGGGTGCAGGCGCTTCATCGCCTGCGCCATGATGTGCGAGCAGGTGTGCCAGTAGGTCTTGCGGTACTGCTCATTTTCAAAGCTGTAAAGATTTTCTTCTGCCATGGTCTGAATCCTCCCAGATTTGTGATAGGGGTGCAGAAAATCCCACCCCTGATTTGATTCAGGGGTGGGATACAAAGACGTATTCCACGGTTCACCCTGCTTGCGGGATTGCTCCCGCCGCTCCTTGGCCGCTGTAACGGGCAGGCCCGGTCCGCTCCTCACGGACAGCTCCGGAGTGGTCTTGCCGCCATAGACGCAGGGCAATTTCAGCCTGGATGCCCCTCTCTGCGCGCCGCCGAACGGTTCGGTCTCCTTCAACGCCATTTATAAATGGTATCTTAGCACCGCCGCCGCCATTTGTCAAGACCACGCGCGGCACGAGTTTTCGCTTCTCTATACCGCCGCATGAACCGGCCGTTTCCGGAAAAAAATCGTGTTTTTTCAGCTCTTCCCTGCGATTTGGGCGGATTTTGTGAATATGGCCCAATTTTGCCGGTTTCAATTTGTAACTTTTTCACGCATTTCTCCAATTTCGAAGCTTTGTTTTGGCAGTTCATAACAGATCTCGTTTACATAATTTCCGCCAAATTGTTGTAAAATACCGTCTAATTTTGCGGTTTGCTTGACATTTCCGGAATAAATGTTATAATGATGCCAATCGGACATACGATTACAGTATGTAACCGGCTGTAACTTTTTGCAGCCCGGCTGCATCAAAACCACCTCAGTGAAAGGAGGCATCTGTTTGCACAGACAATTCCATACCCCCGAGAATGATACCGGCATGGCAAGCCGCCTGCAGCGCACGATCGCATCGATCGCTCTGTTGGGCGTCACGTTTGGCACCTTTTCCGGCCATGCCAACGCTGCTACCACGTATGTAATGACCGATGGCAGCCAGATGATCGCTCTTTCCTCCGACCCTGTCGATCTCGACGTTCCGGAGGAATCTGGTTTGGTTCCGACCGAGACCGATTCCACGGAGCAGGATACGCCCGACGAAGCATCCGATATCTCCATCGATCATCTGCAAATGGTCAGCGTCTACTGTGACGGGCTTCTGACCGTAACCGGTGTGGAGCAGGCATCTGTTGCCGACGTACTCGCATCGCTGGATCTCACCCTCGGCGAGCACGACCGCGTCTCCTGCCCGCTCGACGCGCGCGTCTATGACGGCATGCGCATCGCGGTCACCCGCGTGGAAGTGCAGACACTGGACGAGACGACCGTCACACCGTACGAAACCGTCGTCTATGAGGACGCCAGTCTCGCCCCCGGCGAGGAGCTGGTGCTGGCCGAAGGGCAGGACGGCAGCGTACATACCACCACTGTCGTCACCTATGAGGACGGCGCCGAGGTCTCCAGACAGGTCACCTGCAACGAGGTCTTCTCGGAAGCCACGGCCCGCATTGTTCTACGCGGCCCGAACCGCGAGATGACCGAGCAGGACGCCATGCTTGACGCGTATGAAGCGCCGGTTCCCACCGTGATGGAGGCCAAGCCTGCCGCCAGTACGCCCGCCCCCGCTGCCCAGCCGCAGCCCGCGGCGCCTGCCGCCGTGCAGGAAAGCGCTCCGGCCAGTACCGGCGGCACGACCGAAAGCGGTGTGCCCTATGTCAAGAAAATGACTTTCCAGGCCACGGCCTATACCTGCGGCGATCAGGTTGGTATCACTGCAACCGGCACGGTTGCGTGTGTCGGCACAGTCGCTGTCGACCCGAATGTGATCCCGCTGGGTACCAAAATGTACATCACCTCAGTCGACGGCCAGTACGTCTACGGCTACTGCACCGCGCTTGACACAGGCGGCCTGATTAAGGGCAACATTGTCGATCTGTACTTCAACACCGTTTCCGAGTGTTGGCAGTTCGGCCGCCGCAACGTCAACATCTACATCCTCGGGTAATTGCAAAACCGCCTTTCTTCTGCTATAATCAGCGGAGAAAGGCGGTTTTTCTATGGATCTTTGCAACATTGACGAGATGCGGGCGCTTCTGGCGCGGCATGGCTTTCATTTTTCCAAATCGAAGGGGCAAAATTTCCTGACGCAGAGCTGGGTGCCGCGCGAAATTGCGGAAGCTTCCGGCGTGGATCGCGCCTGCGGCGTGCTCGAGGTCGGTCCCGGCGTCGGGTGCCTGACGCAGCAGCTGTGCCTGCACGCGGGCAAGGTTGTCTCCGTTGAGGTCGACGAGTCGCTGCGGCCTGTGCTGGCCGAGACGATGGCCGGGCAGGAGAATCTGGAGCTGGTCTTTGCCGACGTGCTGAAGCTCGACGTCGCTGCGCTGGTCGCCGAGCGTTTTTCCGGCCTGCGGCCCATGGCCTGCGCCAATCTGCCCTACTATATCACCTCGCCGATCCTGATCGCGCTGCTCGAGAGCCGCTGTTTTGAGTCGATCACGGTCATGGTGCAGAAGGAGGTCGCCGACCGCATCTGCGCCGCGCCCGGCCGCAGCAGCTACAGCGCGTTCTCCGTCCTGTGCCAGTACTATGCCGAGCCGGAGATCCTCTTTGAGGTTCCGGCGGACTGCTTTACCCCGCGTCCGAAGGTCACCTCCGCTGTTGTGCAGCTGCGCACGCGCTCCACGCCCCCCTGCCGGATCGACGATGAGGCTGTATTCTTCCGCACCGTCCGCGCCAGCTTCGGCCAGCGCCGCAAAACGCTGCAAAACGGCCTGTCCACGGGCTTCCCCACCCTCGGCAAGCCCGCACTCGCGCAGATCCTCGCCGCCTGCGGCCTGCCCCCCGCCGTCCGCGGCGAGACGCTTGATCTGGAAGGCTTCGCCGAGCTGAGCAATGTGATCGCCGCGCGGCTTGCAAACAGAGAATAATGCCGCACAGCACATGTTGGAAGTGTGAATAATTGAGTAGGAGGCTGCCCATTATTTAGGCGGCCTCCTACTCGATTCAAATCAATTCAGAATATACTCGCTGCGGTGCGGCAGCGGGCGTGAAATGATATTCGCCTCCAAAACTGCCCGAAGGGCAACTTTCCCACAACGCGACTTCACTTGCGAAGCAAATTTCACGCGCCGCAGGGCGAATATCACTGATAGAAAAAGACGTGCCGAAGCACGTCTTTTTCTATCTGGCAGGGGATGAGGGATTCGAACCCCCGCAAACGGAGTCAGAGTCCGGTGTGCTACCGTTACACAAATCCCCTATCAACGAGAGCTATTATACCACGCAAATCCAAAATGTCAAGTATTATTTTTCATTCCGTGCAATTTTTTCAGGCGGCGCAACCGCGCCGCCTGTTTTTCCTCTTACGCCAGTTTATCCTCGCCCTCGTACAGGCAGACGAACAGCTCGTCCTCCTCCCAGAAGACCGACTGCAACAGCCGCTCCTCCCGCTCGCCCCATGTGTCATAGGTTTTGCCGTAGTAAGGGCTGTCGCTGTAGACGATGAGGTACTGCGGCCCATATACCTTTATGCTGGCTCCAAGTGACTTTGGAAAGAGAAGCTTGATCTGCCAGCTGTCAACCGGCGCTGCGGCAAACCAGTTGGTGATGTATACCTCGGCCTTTTGCTCCAAAGGAAGTTTCTCCAAGACATCCCCCTGAAGCTTTCCTGCCTGCTCCAAAAACGCATCGCGCTCCAAATACGTCACCTTCGGCAATGTAAATGCAGCATTCTCCCAAATATAGCACCGCTCCGGATGTGTGACAGCGTTTGACAGCTTCCTTTGCAGCTTGCCGTTCCACGCAGAGACTACAACCGCGACACGGTTTCGCTCAATATCCAGCAGCACAGCCAGAACGTGTTCTGAGGATACCTGCATCAGCTCCTCATAGACTTGCCAAAGCTCTTCCAGTGAAAACTCACATTGCAGCAGCGCGAGGGAGTTCCTATAGCTTTTAAATTTCGTCTGCTGATACAGCGGCAGCATCTCCTCCGACGTGTCTGTGGAGAGAAAAAACATCACTTTCTCCTCATGCGCCGCAATCAAGCCGCCGAAACAGCCGTCCATCTGCGTTGCGGCGCCGTCCGGAAGCCAGCTTGTGACCGGCCTGTCCGGTTCATGGAACATCAGTACGGGAATATTTTCATCCAGACCGGCAGGAGATCTCCGCTCCGGTTCATAAAACACAATCGCGTCGGACGGATCGAGCGGCACTACTTCGTCGCGGAGCTGGAAGTCATATGGCCGGTTCCCGGCAATCCAAAGCAGAAGCACGGCAACCAGCGCCAGCAGAACACCCACGCCCAGCTTCCCCAGTTTCATTCGCTTCCGCATTGCATCCGCCCTCCTCTCCGCATCGCATATAGCCGTCTTTTTATTAATACACAAAACAGCCCAATTCATTACAGCTTAAAACCGCTGGCGCAATATATATATTATTCGTATCATCCTTTATGCCCGTCAAGGTACCAACGACACCCGAATCGAACCAGCAAATACCACCGCTGTCACCACCTACCGGTTTTTTGTCTGTTGTCTTTGCAGTGCATACTGTAATGTAATCCCATACGCCATCCGCATTAAAATCAAAAATGTATTCTTTAGGAGTTTCAAGTTGCGCGCTATAGTTTTTAGTCAATGCTCCATAACATTGAATAATTGATCCAATTGGTAGATTATCAATAATATAATTTGAGCTTAGCTTCACATCTGGATGGTTTTCAGGCTTATTTTGCAGTAGAAAATTAGCAGTTACTTGAACAAAAGCGCAATCTCCGTTAACAACCTCATAGTCCTGTAGGGTTCCAATTTTAGTTTCACACTGCTCATCAGCGTAAACAGCTGAGCCAACACTTGCTTTGTATCCGTTATTACATACAACATGCCCCGCCGTAACAAATCCATCTATATAACCGCTACTTGTAATACGTCGAGCACGGAAGCCAATACTTCCAATAGATATATCTGTTTTGTTCCCATTTGATACCTTCACATAGCATACTGTCCCTAAATACCCCGTTAATGTTGCTGTTGACGCACAACGCTTCATATGGCTTCCTTTTTCAAACTGTATTGCTGTATTGTCACAAATCATCGACTTGAACTCCTCAATATTCTCCTCTGAGTTGTCCAACAGCGATACGACCAAGCTGTTCTCTGAAATATCAATATGCAGCGCTACGATATTCCGCAGGAAGCTGTCGTCCGGAACTGGTGCGTCTCCTGCGGCATCCAAAATCTTTTGCGTTGTGGAATCCATCAGTGCCTGCAAATATTGCAAGGAATACGTTGCCTGCTCAACCTCAAATGCCGGGGCGTCCGCCGACTGATATAGCTTGGCAGTTGTTGCGATACTGGTGTCTGTCATCAGCACGACCAATTCGTTCTCATCGTTGAGATACGAACCGGCGTAGGTCTCCGACAGGACAGCGTCCGCCTCGACCTCTGCCACGATCTGCTCGTTGAGCGCAATGGCAGGCGCCTGCGCCTCAATCAGTGCCTCGATTCTTGCCTCTTCCGACAGTGCAGCATCGGGAGCGCCGGCCTCCGCGTCAGCCCCAACGGCAAAGCAGGAGCCTGTAAGGAGGATTGCGGTCAATAACCATGCGACTAGTTTTTTCATACTGTTCAACCTTCTTTCTTTGTTCCAATAAGCCTCGTACCGTACCATTGGCTAAATTCGTTTTTGGATTTTTAGCCTAATTTCATTATATATTGTCTCCCGGAAAATACAATTGACTCTTATTACAAACTTTCGTATGGATTTTGTTCATTTTGTCTACCTCTCTGTAATTTTCACTTGCTCTTTTCCATTTCCCGTCGTATACTGGACAAAATACAACAGGAAGCTGTGATGATATGAAAAAACTTGCGCTGTTTGATCTGGACGGCACGCTGTACGACACGTTCGGCGTACACTACCGCGCCTACTGCGCAGCGCTGGCCGAACAGGGGTATGCCGCACCGACGGAGGACTTCTTCGCCGCGCACTGCTTCGGCCACCATTTTTCGGACTTCATCGGCTCCATCGCGCCCGGCGCGACGGCGGCGCAGCAGGACGCCATTCACCGGCGGAAGCTGGCGCTGTACCCGGAGTTTCTAACGTATGCCCGCGAGAACGTGCGGCTGTTCGACATGATCGAGGCTATGCGGCCGCAGTTTCATCTGGCGATCGTCTCCAC